>JAITLJ010000153.1 GCA_031277925.1 Prevotellaceae bacterium
TATCGGCTATAATTGGCGTTGTGCTTGGTATATTTGCATATTTGTCGGGAAACGTAATTTACGCCGGATATTTAAACATAATGTATATTCCAAACTCCGGCGAACTTGTAATTTTTATGGGAGCGTTTATCGGAGCGCTCACAGGATTTTTATGGTATAATTCCTATCCTGCTCAAGTATTTATGGGCGATACCGGAAGTTTGGCTATTGGCGGAATAATTGCCGTTTTTGCGGTAATGGTGCGCAAAGAACTGTTGATTCCTATTTTATGCGGAGTGTTTTTTGCCGAAAGTTTATCGGTTATGATGCAAATGATATATTTTAAATATACAAAACGAAAATATGGAGTCGGACGCCGAATTTTCAAGATGACGCCTTTGCATCATCATTTTGAAAAACAGGGCTATGCAGGAATAAATGCAATAATTCAAAAACCTAAAAATCCAATACCCGAATCAAAAATTGTAGTAAGATTTTGGATTATAACATTATTACTTGCCGTAATCAGTATTGTAACATTAAAATTAAGATAATTATATATGAAACGAATAGTAGTTTTAGGAGGAGGAGAAAGTGGAATTGGCTCGGCGGTTTTAGCCAAAACAAAAAACTTTGATGTATTCCTTTCAGATAAAGGAAAAATAAACGATGAATACAAAAAAGTTCTTAAACAGTACAAGATTGATTTTGAAGAAAACAGGCATACCGAAGAAAAAATATTTAACGCCGATGAGATTATAAAAAGCCCGGGAATTCCCGACAAGGCGCCTGTTGTTCTAAAATTGAAAGAAAAAGGAATAAATATAGTTTCCGAAATTGAATTTGCAGGGCGTTACTGTGATGCAAAAAAGATATGTATCACAGGCAGCAACGGCAAAACAACTACGGCAACGCTTATATATTTTCTTTTGAAAAATGCAGGAATAAATGTCGGATTGGCAGGCAATATCGGTAAAAGTTTTGCCTTACAGCTTGCAACAGAAAATCATGATTATTATGTTTTGGAATTAAGCAGTTTTCAACTTGATGGAATGTATGAATTTAAAGCCGATATTGCTGTTTTGTTGAATATAACACCCGACCATTTAGACAGATACGATTACAAATTGGAAAATTACGTTCGGTCAAAGTTCAGAATCACACAAAACATGAATGGTGATGATTGCTTTATATTTTGCGCCGATGATAAAATAACAATGGCTCATATAGAAGAAATAGTCTTGAAAGCAAAAATGTTGCCATTTTCACGAAAAACAAACATTAATCAAGGCTCTTATACCGAAAACGAATCGCTGTTTACTAAAATAAACAACAATACTTTTTCAATGTTAATAGATGATCTGTCGCTGAAAGGCAAACACAACATTTACAATTCAATGGCGGCTGCAATTACAGGCAAAGTGCTTGATATAAAGAACGAAGTTATACGCCAAAGTCTTTCAACATTCAAAGGCGTAGAACATCGTTTGGAATTTGTGCTGAATATTGGAGGAATAAAATTCATAAACGATTCAAAAGCAACAAATGTAAATTCCGTCTGGTACGCATTGGACAGTATAAACGGCAAAATAGTGTGGATTGCAGGCGGAACCGACAAAGGCAATGATTACAGCGAAATTGTGGATTTGGTAAAAGAAAAAGTACAGGCAATAGTTTGTTTGGGAGTTGATAATTCAAAAATCATCTCATATTTCAAATCTATGGTTCCCGTTATTGTAGAAACCAATTCGGCAAAAGATGCTGTGGAAAAATCTTATGAACTTGCCTATCCGGGCGACACCGTTTTATTGTCTCCGGCTTGTGCTAGCTTCGATTTGTTTGAAAATTACGAAGACAGAGGCGAACAGTTCAAAAAAGCAGTCAGGAACTTGTAATATGAAAAGACATGGAACAGTTGTTGAATAAAATATATTTTCGAGGCGATAAAATTATTTGGAGAATAATCGTATTTCTGATTTTAATTTCGGTGCTTATAATATTTGCATCGGCAGACAGTTTGGCAGCGAAAGATGGATATCGAAAAGGCGCTTATTTTTATTTAATTCAGCATCTTGCATTTTTGTCTGGCGGCTTTATACTGATATATATTTGCCATCGTCTTCCTGTTTCCATGTATAAAAATTTTGCAACTTTGGCGCTTATTATCAGCATTGGTTTGCTTTTGTGCACATCGCTGTACGGATACGAAACCAATGAAGCCAAACGCTGGATTTCAATTGCCGGTATAAGATTCCAATCGGCTGAAATTGCAAAAATAAGCGTTGTTTTATACCTTGCAAGCGTTTTGGAAGATAATGTTTTCGATGAGTTTAAAGATGTTATAAAAAAAATTGCATTACCGGTTGGAACAGTTTGTCTGCTTGTTTTTATTGAAGGAACATCAATAGGGTTATTATTTGGAGTTATTTGCATATCAATACTTTTTATTGGCGGTTTGAAATTAAAATTTTTACTGAAAATATTAGGACTTGCATTAATAATTCTGGTACTGTTGTGCTTGTCGGGAATTACAATCGGCTGGCCTAAACGCATAGCCACTGCGGCAGGCAGATTAAGCGATTTTTCTTTTGCCGTAACAGTATCGGCGCTTGGAATGACAGGCATATTAATACTTCTTTTTGTAAGTTCAAAACTAAAACATTTGCTTAAAATATTCGGACTTGCATTGGCAGCATTAGCGCTGCTGTTTGTTTTGGGACTCGCATTCCATTGGTCGCCTGTCGTTAGAGTTGTAGATAAAATGGAAAATATATTTAAAAAAAATGACGTTGAAACTGTCGGAATAACGCAGGCTGACAGAGGAAAAATCGCCGTTGCTTCGGGCGGTTTTGTAGGCAAGGGACCGGGAAACAGTACTCAACGTTATTTATTGCCATTATCTTACAGCGATTTTGTTTTTGCAATGATTATCGAAGAATACGGACTTGTTGCAGGAATAATTGTTCTGCTGGCATACATGATATTGTTGTATCGAGCGGCAATGATAGCAAAAAAATGTACACGAATATTTTCGTCCGTTACTGTTTTGGGATTAATGTTGGTAGTAGTTTTTCAAGCTTTGGTAAATGCAGGAGTTTCCGTAGGAATTTTTCCCGTAACGGGACAAACATTACCTTTCGTAAGTCATGGCGGAACATCAATATTGTGTACGGGAATCGTTTTTGGAATAATATTATCGGTAAGCAGAGCGGCAAATAATCAGGAAGAAATATCAAAGCAGAAAAATGACGAAGATAAAAAATATACGCCAAATTATACCAACGAAAAAATAAGTGAATATAATGAATAAAAAAATAAAAATAATTATCAGCGGAGGAGGCACGGGTGGACATATTTATCCAGCTGTGTCAATTGCCAACACATTAAAAAAACGCGTTGCCGATATTGAAATTCTGTTTGTTGGAGCTGCGGGACGAATGGAAATGGAAAAAATCCCGACAGCTGGCTATAAGATTATAGGATTGCCTGTTGCAGGATTACAACGCAGACTGACATTAAAAAATTTTGCCGTGCCGTTTAAATTCATAAAAAGTTTGAACTGCGCAAAAAAAATAATAAAAGATTTTGCGCCCGATGTTGTTGTCGGAGTCGGAGGATATGCAAGCGCTCCAACTCTGTACGCCGCATCTAAATTGGGGATAGCAACACTTATTCAGGAACAAAATTCTTATGCAGGATTAACCAACAAACTGCTGGCAAAAAAAGCAAAAAAAATATGTGTGGCTTACAGCGGAATGCAAAAATTTTTTCCTGCAACAAAAACAGTTTTGACCGGAAATCCTGTCAGGCAAGATTTATTTAACGTAAAAAATCTGGAAAAAGAGGCTCATGAATTTTTCAATCTCGACAAATCTAAAAAAACTCTGCTTGTTGTTGGCGGAAGCCTTGGCGCTCGCACATTAAATACCGTTATACTTAAAGAACTTAACAGAATTAACAACAACAATGTTCAACTTATATGGCAAACAGGAAAAAATTATTTTACACGGGCTCAAAACGAAGTTTCCTATTCGACGCTGACCAATACAAAAGTTTTTGAGTTTATTTACAGAATGGATTTGGCTTTTGCTGCTGCCAACATTATCATATCGCGCGCAGGAGCAGGAACAATTTCGGAACTTTGTGTTGTTGCAAAACCTTGTATTTTGGTTCCATCTCCAAATGTGTCGGAAGACCATCAAACAAAAAACGCAATGGCCTTGGTGAACAAAGATGCCGCTGTAAAAATAAATGATGAACATGCTCAAAACGACTTAATTGATACTGTTTTACAATTATTAAGCAACGAAGAAAAAATGAACAGTCTTGGAAATAACATATCAAAACTTGCAATGCCAAATGCCGCCGAAAATATTGTTGATGAAATTTTAAAACTTGTTGAACAATGAAACAAAACGCTGTATATTTAATCGGAATTGGAGGAATCGGGATGAGCGCTTTAGCCCGATATTACAACTGTTGCGGATTTTTTGTTGCAGGTTACGACAAAACAAAATCAACGCTTACCCAAGAACTCGAAAACGAAAACATACTTATACACTATACGGATGACGTTTCATTAATCCCCGAAAATTGTAAAGATGCCGAAAATACTTTGGTTATATATACTCCGGCAGTGCCGAAAGAACACAGCGAACTGAATTATTTTTTATCAAACAGGTTCAATGTTATAAAACGTTCAAAAACGCTTGGTTTGATTGCAAAAAATAAACATACGCTTGCTGTTGCAGGCACGCACGGAAAAACGACCGTATCAACGCTTCTGGCTCATATATTGACAGTTGCCGCCGACGGCTGCAATGCATTTTTAGGTGGAATTTCCAAAAACTACAATTCAAATTTATTGCTGTCGAACAGCGAAAATTTAGTTGCCGAAGCAGATGAGTTCGACCGCTCGTTTTTACAGATATTTCCAAATGCAGCAGCAGTTACGGCAACCGATGCCGACCATTTGGATATCTACGGAAATATTGAAGAAATGCGCAAGGCTTTCGGCAAATTTGTTGCTCAAATCAAAGATGGTGGAACGCTTATAATTAAAAAAGGAATTGAAATCGAACTGCCTAAAAACAACATCAGTATTTATACTTATTCGTACAGCGAACCTTGCGATTTTTATGCATCCAATATCAAATTGCACAATGACTCATGTTACGGTTTTGATATTAATTTGCCGAATAACAAAAAAATATGTAATTGCAAACTTGGAGTTCCCGGATGGATTAATGTTGAAAATGCAATTGCTGCAACAGCATTAGCATGGACTGTTGGCTTTGATGAACAAAAACTGAAAGACGCTCTTGCAGGTTTTATTGGCGTAAAACGGCGTATGGACGTACAAATAAATACAAAAAAACTTGTATATATCGACGATTATGCACATCATCCCGAAGAACTTACAGCAACAATAACATCAATAAAAAACATGTTTGCAGGACGAAAAATAACTGCAATTTTTCAACCTCATTTATATACGCGAACACGCGACTTTGCCGACGGTTTTGCAAAAAGCCTGAGCCTTGCAGACGAACTTATTTTGCTTGATATTTATCCTGCGCGCGAACTTCCGATAGACGGAATAACATCAAAAATTATTTTTGATAACGTACAGTGCAAAGAAAAAATATTGTGCAAAAAAAATGAATTATTAAAAATAGCAGACAAAAAACAATTTGACGTAGTAATAACTTTGGGCGCAGGCGATATTGATTTGTTTGTCGAACCGATAACAAAAATGTTAAATAAAAAATTAAATATCTAATATTAAATATAAATACAATGAACAAAACACTAAAATATATCTTGGCAATTTTTACGGCGGCGGCAATCGTTGCCTATTTGCTGATGGCTTTTGTTTTTGTAGATAACAAAGAGCAGACTTTGGTTTGTAAAAATATTAACATAAGCATAACCAACGACGACAAATTTTCGTTTGTCGATGCCGAAAATATCAAATCTGTACTGCTGAACTGTGGAGAAAAAATAATTAATGAACGTTTAGATAAAATCAATACATACAAAATAAAACAAATTTTAAGCAAAAACAATGCAATCAAGTCAATAAATGTTTTCACAACCATAGATGCAAATCTAAATGTCGAAATCGAACAAAGACAGCCTGTTGTGCGAATACAATGCGAAAATATGCGTTGCTACATAGATGATACAGGATATATATTTCCTCTTGTCGCATCAAAACCCGATTTACATCTTCCTGTTGTTACGGGAATAATACCGACAGCCTTACAAAACGGTTTTGCCGGTTATATTCCAAAAAACAGAAAATTTTTAAACCAGTTGTATGAATTTGCTGTTTTTCTGAAAAAAAACACATTTTGGAACGATATGATAGAGCAAATTAACATAACAAACAATCAGGTAGAACTTATTCCTCTGTTTGCCGAACATCTCGTAAAACTCGGCAGCTTAGACAATTTCAAACCCAAATTGAACAAACTGCAAAAATTTTACAGATATGCAATGCCTGCAATAGGTTGGGATAAATATAAATTAATAAATATAGAATATAAAAATCAAATAATTTGTAAAAAATAAAGATATGGAAAATTACATTGTTGCAATTGATCTTGGAACAACAAAAATTGTTACCTTGATAGGAGAAAAAACAGAATCAGGACGTTATAGAATTTTGAAAAGTTATGAACTTCAATCGACAGGAATTGTACGCGGCGAAGTAGAAAACCTGAAAGATGTAACAGAATTGATTAAAAAGTCCGTTGATGAATTAAGAAAAGAATCGGAATTTGAAATTTCCGAAGTTTATGTGGGAATTGCCGGACAACATATAAGATGCATGTGCGAAAGCGTAAAAGAATTGCGTAATAACGAAAAGGCTCAAATTACACAGGATGAGATTGATGCATTACAGCAAAAAATGTACTCGGTGCGAATGGAACCGGGCGAAGAAATTTTACACGTTATTCCGCAAAGTTTCAATGTTGACGACAAAATGGATATAAGAAAACCTGTCGGTATGCTGGGTAAGGAATTAACAGGAAATTACCACATTGTATTGGGAAGAACCAATGCAATTGACGTTATCAAAGAATGTTTGAACAACGAAGAAGTAAAACTCAATCTGAATCGCTTGATTCTTGAACCGCTTGCTTCGGCTGCCGCTGTCCTCAATGACGAAGAAAAAGAACTGGGAGTTGCTCTGGTTGATATTGGCGGAGGCACAACCGATTTGGTTGTTTATTATGATAATATAATTCGCCATTCTGCTGTGATTCCTTTTGGCGGAAATATTGTTACCAAAGACATAAAAGATGGCTGTAAAATATCGCAGGAAACAGCGGAAAAAATCAAAATAAATTACGGAACATGCCTCGGACATTTATCTTCGGAAAATATATATATTTCTATTTCAGGTAAAAATATCGAAGACAAAAAAGAAATCTCAACCAGAATCCTGTCAAAAATAATTGACGCGCGTATGGAAGAAATTCTCAGTGCCATTATGTACGAATTGGAACTGTCGGGATTTTTAAATAAGATAAATGCAGGAATTGTATTCACGGGCGGCGGCTCTCTGCTTACAAATTTCAAACAGTTTGCCGAATTGAAAACAGGATTGAAAGCCCGCATAGGAAAACCTGTTTATTTAAGCAGCGACACAGGAAAGCATTTTGCCCAACCATTTTATTCAACCGCAATAGGACTTGTTATTAAAGGTGTTGAATATGAAAAATTAAAAAAAACAAAAGAGCAAATTCCCGCTTCAAAACAGGAGGAAATTGTTATAAAACAAAAAAACATAAAAGCCAAGACTAAAAAACAGTCTAAAATTAAAGAATTTATAGAGGAAATCAGTAACATGTTTACTAATAACGACACAGTATAAAAAAATAATATTATGGATGAAGATATTGAATTTATCCCCGATTGGGATATGTCGCAAGGAGCGATAATAAAAGTTATTGGCGTTGGCGGCGGCGGCAATAACGCCGTAAACTATATGGCAGAACAGGGAATTACCGGCGTTAACTTTGCAATATGCAACACCGACGGACAAGCATTAAAAAACAGCCCGATAAAAACAAAAATTCAACTCGGATGCGCACTTACTCGCGGACGCGGCGCCGGCTGTGATCCTGAAATTGGCAGACAGGCGGCTATCGAAAGTATTGAAAATATTAAAACCGCTCTCAGCGACAATACCGAAATGGTTTTTATCACCGCCGGAATGGGCGGCGGAACAGGAACAGGAGCCGCTCCTGTTATTGCAAAAGTCGCAAAAGAAATGGATATTTTGACGGTAGCGATTGTTACGCTTCCGTTCAAAGACGAAGGACTTGAACCACGCCGCAGAGCAGTTGCAGGAATAAATGAACTGAAAAAATGCGTAGATTCATTGCTTTTAATCAGCAACGATAAATTATACGAAATGTATGGAAATCTGTCGGTGCGCGATGGATTTAAAAAAGCTGACAAAGTATTGGCAAGCGCAGCAAAAGGCATTGCCGAAATAATTACAAAAGCAGGATACATAAACGTCGATTTTGCCGATGTAAAAAAAGTAATGAAAAACAGCGGCGTAGCATTGCTGGGAACAGGATATGGCGCCGGCGCAAAACGCGCCATTGACGCCGTTGATGCGGCGCTTAATTCTCCGCTTTTAAATAACAACTCGATAGCCGGAGCAAAAAACATACTTGTAAATATCACTTCGAGCGAAACAAAAGAATTGAAATTTTCCGAACTCCGCGAAATTATGAACTATATTCAACGCGAAGCAGGAACGGTTGAAAACATCAAACGCGGCGTTGTTTACGACCATTCGTTTGATGATGAAATAAGCATTACGATTGTGGCAACAGGATTTGAAATGAAAGATATTCCCGACCTCCACATCCCAAAACCTCCAAAAATTGTTGATATTGACGAAAATATGGAACAGCAAAAAATTGATTTTGAAATTGTAAAACCTAAAAACGAAGACGAAGACTATAAATTCAACGAATCGGAAATAGAAGTAGATGACGCCATTGAAGAAAATGGAGAAGATGATTATACGGATGACATTCAATTAACAGTAAAAAATGAAAATTCGGGATTGGAAAATGATTTTTTTAATGAAAAAACAAATAATGATAACAGTAAAATTGAAAAAAAGCAATTAACAGGATTAAATAAACAAGAAACTTTACAGTTCGAAAATGAACCGGCATTTATGCGCAAAAACATCGTTATTGAAACTCAATTACAATCAAATCAAGACGTTGGGAACAAAGCATTTGAAAAAAATAAAGATAACAAATTCGTTTTGCGCCAAAATAATGCATATTTAAATCCGGAAGTAGATTGATTTGTTAAAATATTTTAACAGTAAATATGAAATAGATTAATTATCTTTGTGCCATAAAAATAAATAAATGAATAATTATTAATTAACAGTAAAGTTATGAAGAATAAATTAACATTTGCCGCTACTCTCATACTCGTTTTAGGTATGATGTCATGCAGTAGCCCTCTAAAAATGAAAAAAGCAGCAAAAGATGTAAATGTTGCTTGTGTTCCAACACAATTGGAGATTAAAGGAAATGTGATTGAAGCAGAATGGACTGCAACGTTTCCCGAAAAGTATTTTAATAAAAAAGCAGGTCTGCAATTGTTGCCCGTACTTGTTTATCAAGGTGGCGAAGTTGCCGGTACAGTAAAAAGATTACAAGGAGAGAAAGTCTATGACAACTACGAAGTAATCAAAAACACAGGCGGAAAAACAAATCAAAAATTAAAATTTGATTATGTTCCCGGAATGGAAAAATGTCATTTGGAATTACGTGCAAAATTATTATATAAAAATAAAGAATATGATTTTGACGAACCATATCCATTGGCAGATGGCGCTGTTTCAACAGCATTACTTGTTGACAGAAGTGGAGTAGTAGAATTACAAAAAGATAACTATAAAAAATTCACTTACAGTCAAAAAGAGGCACAAATAAAATACGACTGGAATAAATCGAATGTGAAAAAAGACCAGTTGAACAAAGATGACATAAAAGAATTGAAAGCCTTTGTCGATAACGCTGTTGCCGATGGCAATAAAGTCGAATATCAGGGAATGGAAATATCGGCTTATGCATCACCCGAAGGTAAACTCGAACGCAACGAAACATTATCAACGGAAAGAGGAAAAACAGCAAACGACGCATTTGCTAAATTATACTCGAAAAAAGAAACACAACCATCAGGAAATATCGAAATGAAATACACAGCCGAAGACTGGGAAGGTTTCCAACGATTGGTTTCTGCATCAAATATTGATGATAAAGAGTTGATTTTGCGAGTATTGTCGATGTATCAAGATCCTGTTGTTCGCGAAAAAGAAATCAGAAATATGTCAAAAGTTTTCTCTGTACTCGAAGAAAAAGTTTTACCGGAATTACGGCGTTCGGTTTTAACAGCAAAAGTTAAAGTAAACAACTATAGCGACGAAGAACTTCTCGCTCTTGTTGGTACACAGGGAATTGACAATCTTGATGCCGATGCGCTTTTATATGCCGCAACTTTGTTGAAAGATGATGATTATGAAACAAAATCCCAAATTTATAAAAAAGCAGCAGACAAATACGAAGACGACCGCGCAATTAACAATTACGCCGCCATGCTTCTGAAACAGGGAAAAATCGACGAAGCAAAAAAAGTACTGGATGCCGTAAGTAAAAAGAACAGTGAAATTCTTAATAATCTCGGCATTGCCCAATTGTGCAGCGGAAATGCAACAGATGCAGCAAAATCGTTTTCACAGGCCAATTCAACATCTGCAAAACAAAATCTTGCCGCCATATCCATAATCAATGGCGATTATACATCGGCAGCAACAACGCTGGAAGGAACAAACCTGTTCAATGAAGCGCTGGCAAAATATTTGAACAACAATTTGAACGGAGCAAAAAGCGTTTTGGAAAAAGTAAAAGATACAACAGGAAAAGCATCTTACCTTAAAGCCGTAATTGCTGCAAAAGAAGGAAATACAAGCAATATAACAAATTACCTTTCAGATGCATTTGCAAAAGACGCAACATTAAAAGCAAAAGCACAAAATGATATATCATTTGAAAAAGTTAAAAATCTTATTCCATAAAACGGGATAAAATCCGAGCACAAACGAAGAGATTGCCTCAAAAAAAGGTAATCTCTTTTTTTATATAGTCGCTCCTTAAAAACTGTGAAAATAGTCGCTCCTTACGAATAAAAAAAGGACAAAGCTAAAACATTAAAAATTTCGGACAATTATTTCTTTCTGTTAATTTTGTATCAAGACAAAAGAAGATAAAGAAAAAAGTTTATATTTTGCCGAATTTTTGCCTGTCTCTATATAAAACTCGGTATTTTTATTCGATAATTTATGCTTACAATTTATTAATAATGAACCGTTTCAACCCTTTTTAAGGAGCGACTATATAAATGAAATCCTGTTAATAAAATTCAGGGGCAATTTTTTTATGTCCGTCAGTAATCAATTTTTGCACTTTAAGCGTCATATCCTTTATGCTTGTTGATTCTATTTCCACAACCGAAATTTCAGGGAGAATTTTAATATGAAATTTATGTTTTGTTTTTAATAAAATTCCGGTTTTCGGCAAAACGGCAAAAGCGCCATCCAATACTACCGGAAGTATTGGCGTTTTGGTTTGTTTTGCAAGCAAAAATGCGCCTTCTTTAAACCGTTGAACCTGTCCATTCTTTGTGCGAGTTCCTTCGGGAAACATTGCAATACTTGCTCCGCATTCAAGCCATTTTTTGCTTTTGCTCAACATTTTTTTTGCACTGTCGCTTCTGCCGCGTTTAATCAAAATATCTCCGTGAATATAAAGCATTTGACCAATAATTGGAAGTGATAAAACTTCACGTTTCGAAATCCATTTAAATACACATGGAACATAATACATTAAGCCTATATCTATAAGCGACTGATGATTGGAAACAATGATGTACGATTTGTTTTTATCAACTAATTCTTTGCCTGTGGATATGATTTTCCAAAATGGATTGATATGGACAAAACATTGATTAGTCCACCATTTCGATAACTTATGCACTATAAATCGCCGTCTATCGAAAGGATAAAAAATGATAAGAGCAATTGCCGACAAAATCAAAAATATTATTGATAAAACAATAAAATATAAATAGACTGTTATGTTGTATATTATTTTCATATAAAAACTGATTTTTATTTATGTTTAAATATTATTATTTTATTCATTCGGTTCTTGTTAAAATACAATATAATAAATACAGAACCAAACTTAACAGATAGGATAAAATTATATTTTACCACGCAAACAATGGAAAATCAATCATCATTTTATTTACTCGTGTGCGAACGTCTGTTATAATTTTATCATCTTCCGGCGCAGAAAGTACGCAGTCGATAAAATCAACTATAACAGGAATATGTTCATCTTTCAAGCCTCGCGTTGTTATAGCCGGCGTTCCTATGCGTAAACCGGAAGTTTGAAATGCCGAACGGCTGTCAAATGGAACCATATTTTTATTCACCGTAATGTCTGCAGACACTAAAGCTTTTTCGGCAACTTTTCCGCTAAGCCCAGGAAACTTTGTTCGCAAATCTATCAGCATCGAATGATTATCAGTTCCGCCCGAAATAATGTTGTATCCTTTATTAATAAATGCTTTTGCCATAATATCTGCATTTTTCTTTACCTGCGTCTGATATATTTTATATTCGGGCAAAAGAGCTTCGCCAAAAGATACGGCTTTTGCTGCAATAACATGTTCGAGCGGTCCGCCCTGTATTCCGGGAAATACTGCAGAATTTAATAATTGCGACATCATTTTTGTTGTGCCTTTGGGCGTTTTCAATCCCCATGGATTTTCAAAATCTTTTCCCATAAGAATAATTCCGCCACGCGGTCCGCGCAAAGTTTTATGTGTTGTAGATGTTACAATGTGAGCGTATTTCAAAGGATTATCCAGTAATCCTGCGGCAATCAATCCAGCCGGGTGCGCCATGTCGATCATTAAAACAGCATTTATTTTATCTGCAATTTCACGCATTCGTTTATAATTCCATTCGCGCGAATAGGCAGATGCGCCGCCTACAATCATTTTAGGTTTGTGTTCGAGTGCAAGGCGTTCCATCATATCATAATCAACTCGACCATTTTCGGGCGAAACGCCGTAAGCCACAGCATTATACCACAATCCCGACAAGTTTACAGGCGAGCCGTGAGAAAGATGTCCGCCGTGCGACAGGTCTAAACCGAGAAAAGTATCGCCGGGTTTGAGTATTGTCATAAAAACAGCCATATTCGCCTGTGCGCCTGAATGTGGCTGAACATTAGCATATTCGGCATCGAAAATTTTGCATAATCTGTCAATGGCAAGTTGTTCGGTTTGGTCAACAACTTCGCATCCGCCGTAATATCTTGCGCCCGGATAACCTTCGGCATATTTATTGGTAAGTACCGAACCCATGGCTTCGAGTACCTGTGCGCTCACAAAATTCTCGGAAGCAATAAGTTCTATGCCATGTGTCTGACGATCTTTCTCTTTAGCGATCAAGTCAAAAATCTGTATATCTCTTTTCATTTTTTTAGTTTTTATAATAAATTCTATTATTTTTACAAAGGTAATAAAAATATCACAACTTTTTCGTTAAGATAATATTCAAATTCAAAATTCAGATAAACAGTTATTTATTATGAATAAGATTTATATTCAAATAAGAAAACAGCAAAAAGTGGCAATTTTGCCTATAATTATCTGTTAATCAAATATTAATCGGTGATTAAATAAATATATTATTATTATGCATCTACAAAATACCTGATAATTTCAAAAAGTTTGCTGCTGTGTACAACATAACTTCCGTGATTTTCGCCTTCGACTATTTTAAGTTTACTGTTTTGAATTTGCGCTGCTATGTTTAGGGTGTGCTTTTCTTTTATCACATCTTGCTGTCCTGCCAAAACAAGCGTTGGCGTTTTTATTTGCTGCAATTCGCAATCGCTGATATGCGGCTGAAATATCAGCATCTTTATTTTTTTGTTGCGCGTGAAAAAATATATTATTTTAAACAGCAGCATCCATTTACTTTTCAATCCTTGCGGTGTTACGTTTGCGCCGCTTATAATCAGTTTGTCCAATAAATCAGGATGTTGCGCAGCGATGATGATGCCTGCAATTCCTCCGTCGCTGAAGCCGTAAAAAACAGGTTTTACAAGCTCAAGTTGTTTTATAAATTCAACCAAATCGTCGGCAATATCCTGATAATTATATTCGTTGACCTTAGCGCTGTTTCCGTGTCCGCGCGTATCAATTGCATATACGCAAAATTTTTGGCTCAACAAATCAATTATTTTATCAAATATTTCATGACTTTCGCCGTTGCCGTGAGTTAAAATAAAAGGTTGTCCGCTGCCTGTTTTTTTGTAAAATAAATCAACGCCGTTAACATGTATTTTCATAATCAATTATTTTATCTTCATCATGTCGAAACCGCGTCCGTAAACGCCCGTAACATTTGATTCCGATATAAACGCATCTTTGTCTATACTGTTTATTATTTGATGAATTTGTTTCATATCTTTTTTTCGTACAATTACAATAAGCACATTGCCTTCTTTTTTTGAATACCAGCCAATTGAACGCAAAGCCGTAACGCCGCGCGATGCTTCATTATTGATTCTGTCGGCAATTTCTTCGTATTTTGATGAAATTATAAGTATCTGCACCGATTGTTTTGAGCCGGAAAGCAACAAATCAACCGAATACGAAAATACTGCCATTGTTACATATCCGTAAACTATTGTTCTGAAATCAAAATTGATAAAAAAAGACGAACCTATAATAATCAAATCGGCATAAAGGAAAACTTTTCCGGGCGAGATATTTCGATATTTATTAACTATCATTGCCACAATGTCGGTGCCGCCGGCGCTTCCTCCGTTTTGAAAGGTAATTGCAATTCCGAATCCGCTGATAATTCCGCCAAGTATGGCGCAAATCAGTTTATCGCTTTCTTTGAACGAACTTGTGATAAATTCAGGTTCGGGCAGAACGGCAAGCATGATAAATGTAAATGCAATTCCGTAAATCGTTTTTACTCCAAAACTGTTTCCAAGTATCTTGAAACCAATTATCAGCAAGATAGAATTTAAAATAAAAAAAGAATAACTTACAGGAATAAATTCACCCGAAAGATAATATACAACAGTTGCTATGCCGGTTGCTCCTCCGCCTACAATTTCGTTGGGAATGAGAAAGGCAACCCAAGCCAATACATACAAAAACAAACCTGTCGTAATTCCGATATATGAACGAAGTTCTTTGAAAATTCTACTTTTTGATGCAATCATAATGTCAATAATTTTATGCAAAATTATATTTTTTGCACAAAAATATTATTATTTCACCAATATTTCCGCATTTTTTTATTTCCGCATATTATTTTCCATAAATTATCAAATAAAAAATCTGCAAATAACTTTATGATAAAAGTCTGTAAAACACCACTGTTGTCCGATTAAAAAAAATCCGTTTCGATATACACAGTCGCTCTTTAATAAATATTGAAACTGTTTATTATTAATGAGTTATGTGGCAAATTATCGAATAAAAATACCGTGTTTAATATAGATACAGGCAAAAATTTGGCAAAATACGAACAATTTTTTCTTTATCTTCTTTTGTCTTGATGCAAATTAACAGAAAGAAAAGATGTTCCGTTAGAGGCAGTTTTTTTCATCTTTGCACTAAATAACTGTCAGAAATTTTAATGTTTTATTATTGTCATTTTTTTATTCGTAAGGATATCATCGCAAACAAGGTCAGTTTGCAGCCGAAATAATGCCTTTTTTTGCAGAAAAATACCCGAAAATCGGTTGAATTTTCTGTGCTGCACAAATATTAGAGCGTTTTGTTCTATTTTGATTTTCGTTTCAGTCTTTATTACAGTAATATCAAAGCGCTATCAAAACAGACTAAAAAATAATGGTATTTTATTGATATTCAATCTGTATAAATTACAGTTTGATGGCGTTTTGGTATAAGTTATCTTGCGCCGCTTTTCAAACAGGTTGCCTGCTTACATTTTTTGAGTTTTTGCACAAAAAATTAAAACATTTTGTAAGTTAACCATTAAAGTTTTCTTTGGCGGGATTCGTTTTTGTGGCATTATTTTATATATTTTGACACTATAAAATTGCTTGTTTTTCTTATTTTCATTTCACAATTTTAAACTGTTCACAGTACAAAAATCAAACGTAAAGGCAGGATATTTCAAGGATTTTTCAAAATAATTACAATTATAATATATTAATATCCAAATTATTACATAAATAAAATACAGTTTTTGCTATATAGTGAATGTTTATTCATATAAAGAAACTTCATGTCTAAATTTGCAAAACGCATAGTTGCATTTTCATGTTGAATCATCAGCACATTACGATTTAAAACAAATTTTAAATTCCACACTGTATTTGTTATATTAATTTTATACTTTTGCGAAAATTTTAGTAACATCACAAACATAAATTATTATTATATGAAGAAATTATTGTTATTGTTTTTGCTGGTTGGACAATCTGTATTTGCACAGCAGATTGAGATACAATCAACCAAATTGGTTAAATCGACGGAATCGGGCGATTTTTATTTTGCCCTGTTTAGTCCCAAAGGAACATATTTGCTCACATCTTCTGCAAATTATGCAGGATTAAGACAAATTATGTTGGCAACACAGGAAGTGAAAATTTTGACGCAGGAGCCGGGAGCCGGTTATGATGTCAAAATAAGCGCTGATGAATCAACAATTTTGTTTAAGAAAACAGAATTTATAAAAAATTTGCGTTATACTTCTTTGTATCAATACTCGTTTACCGATAATAAAACGGTAAAAATAGAAAACGCTGTTCGCGAAAAACTGACTCCTGCATTTGCACAAAACAAACCTGTTTTTGTGAAAAATAAAAGTTTGATAAAAAGCGCAAATGTTATCGATTCAGAAATAACGCCATTCATTAACATTGAAGACAAAAAAATGGCGTTATACAAAGGAAACAGCAAAAAAATTCTTACGCCAAGCGGTGAGAATGAAAGTTATTTTTGGGCAAGCGTATCGCCGGACGGCAAACATATTGTTTATACAACAGCCGCCAAAGGCACTTTTGTTTGCAATATCGATGGCTCAAATCCTGTATCGCAAGGCAAACTGAATGCTCCCGTATGGTTGAACAATCAATGGATTGTAGGTATGGACGACATTGACGATGGATCGGTTGTTTTGTCGTCTTCGCTTGTTGCTGCAACCATAGATGGAAAAGTACGTCAAATCTTGCCTGCGCCTTCGATTAAAATTGCCATGTATCCTGCGGCATCACCCGACGGAAAACAAATTGCGTTTAATACCGAAAAAGGCGAAATTTATTTAATGAACATCAACATAAAATAGGAGACCGGAGTATGAAAAAACTCATATTATTATTTTTATTTGCATTTTTTGCAGGTAATGTCATATCACAAACCGATTTGACAGGTATAAAAATATACATCAATCCTGGACATGGAGGCTATGACAGCAACGATCGCAATGTACTTACAATTCCGTTTGAATACGGCGATACGCTGGGTTTCTACGAATCAAAATCCAATTTATGGAAAGGTCTTTATCTGCGCGATTTGTTATTATCTCAAAATGCTACAGTTATGATGTCGCGCACGCTCAACAGAACGCAGGACGACAGAGTATTATCAACTATTGTTGCCGAAGCCAACGCTTTTGAACCTGACGGATTTTTATCTATACACAGTAATGCAAACGAGTCGGCAGATAACAGTACAAATTATCTGTTGTTTTTATATTCAGGTACAGATGCTGCATCCATTACTCCCGGCACCAAAGAATATGCTACGGCATGTTGGCCCTTTATGCTTGACAATCAACTGACATCTTGGAGTTCTACATCAGTGCGGATAAGAGGAGATTGCGATTTTTATGGCGGATCATGTCCATATTTGGGCGTTTTAAAAAATTTGGTTTACAAAGCCTTTCTTTCAGAAGGATCGTTTCACGATTACAAACCTGAAACTCACAGGCTTTTGAATCGGGATTACTGTAATCTTGAAGGATACAGATTTTTTCAGTTTTTTCACAGTTATTTTAATGCCGACATGCCGAATACAGGAACCATAGGAGGCTGGGTGAAAAGCGAGAACGAAAAAATGTCGCATGGGCGTTACAAATTCAGAGCAGGAAGCCCCGACCAGTGGAAACCATTGAACAATGCAACGGTAAAACTGTTTGATGCAACAGGAATCAATGAATTGCAAACATACATAACCGATACGGTGTATAACGGCATTTTTGCTTTCTACAACCTAACGCCCGGTAACTACAAATTGAAATTTGAAGCCACCGACTATATAACCGACACCGTTATCGATGTAACTGTTGAAGCAGGTAAAATAGCATACGCAAAAGTTCAACTGTACAATACAAATATACCTGTGCCGCGCGACTATGCAGATGATTATCCTGAACCTGTACAGCCAGGAGGAGTTGTT
Organism: Prevotellaceae bacterium; assembly: GCA_031277925.1. Taxonomy (GTDB): domain Bacteria; phylum Bacteroidota; class Bacteroidia; order Bacteroidales; family UBA932; genus JAIRKV01. Next base: position 18,562 of record JAITLJ010000153.1, read on the forward strand.
GCATTGAATAATTATGAATTTACTCAGGTAAACAATCAGCAACCTGCATGGTTGACCGATGCAACCAGCATCAAAAGGGCAATCTATCGCAACGACAAAATTTATGTGCTTACAACCGAACCGAAAATATATGTGTACAATGCAATAAATTACGCATTTGTAAAGGAATTGGATTTAACCGGAATTTCGGGAGGAACACATTCAATAATCAGCGATATAGCATTTACTGCCGATAATTATTTGCTTGCCTGCAACAAGGAAAACATTTCGTTGCCCGAAACAAGCGGACGCTATTTTAAGGTTTACACATGGAATGATGACAATTCTGCTCCGACTTTGCTTTTTGAAACACAAAATCAGGGAAGATGGACAACAGGAACAGTCGGAGAAACGTTTACGGCAAGCGGACCGCGCTGGAATGTGCGAATATATACCACAGCCGTAACAACAGGCTCATCAAAACAAATTCGCATAATGGCGCTCGAATATTGCGACACGATCCCTAATATCGGATATAAATTTATGCTGAATACAACAAATTATACGGAAGCCTTATGGGGACAGCATCCTGTATTTACGATTTCACCTTCGGGCGACCGCGACCATATCTATCTTGACAGCGAAATACTGCTACCTCATGAATATCAATTCGACTGGTCGAAACCCGATAGAGATTCACTGGTTCTTAAAGCCACATTTACAGAAAAATTTGGATATACAATCAACGCCATAGCTCGCGGAAGCGTTTATTTCCGTCATGCTCATCACATATTTTGGGCTACTCCTGTTTGCGAATCTTCGGCTGCTCAGGTAGGAGTTGTTTTGTTTGATGTTACAGAAGGATTGAATCAGGCGGTTAAAATATCGGAAAAATACCCAGATACAGGACTGGGCACAACATCTGCAACATATATGATGGCAGGAGCAAAAGTTGATAATTATGATATTGAACTTTTAATTATGGCAAAAAATCAAGGTATTGCACGATACAGAACAACGCCCACTCCTGTACGCGCAAATATTTATGCATCCGAACTTACATACAGCGGAAACAATAAATTTCAGTTCACTTTGAACGAAAATGCCGAATCTGTTGTCATAAATATTTATGACGAAAACTTTCTTAATGTTGCTTCGCATAATGCAGGCGCACTGACGAAAGGCGTAAATATTGTAGAATATGACTTTGCTTCGTCATTGCTCAATGGAACATATTCGTGGGAAGTTACGGCAAAAGCAAGTTCGGTTGACAGACCCTCGTTAATTTCCGATAATTCATCGCAATTCCAATTTTATTCGCCGCGCGGCGTATCCATCGACAACAGTTTCAACAGTCCTTTCTTTGGACGAATATATGTATCCGAAGCTGCGGGCGGCACTGTGGCAGGCGGACGCACAACACAAAGAGGCATTTATATCCTTAATGCGGCTTGTGTTGATACAACAAATCAGCAAAATACAAGTTATACCGGCGGAGTAACATGGCTTCCAACAGTTGAAACAGGCTATCAATATGGACCTTTGCACTTGCATGTAGCCTCAGACGGAAAAGTATATATTCCCGATTCGCATTATAACAATTCCGGCGTTTGGATAATGGATCCTGCAAATCCTTCGGCGGCGTTCATTCCCGTATTCGGAGGAACACGTAACAATGCAACAGGCGAAGTATCTGACGGAGGCACAGTGATACACAATCAAATTCCAAGTTGCTACGTGCTGGGAGAAGGAGCATCCACGCAATTATTCATATTGAACAGAATAAGCAGTCCAGTTTCGGCTACAATAAACCGCTACGACATTGGCGAGTTGAGTTCGCCGTGGACAACTGCTCCGAGCAAGGTAATAAGCCTTGAAACATATTTCCAAAATGCTTACGGAACTATCGAATACGATGGAAACGGATGGTTTGCATCTCAATACAGAGCCGATGGCACTTCCGGCACTGCAGTCCCGCCGCTGATACACATTAATGCTTCGGATTCTATTGATTATAATAGCGCTAACGACCTTGAAGTTTCGGATGACGGCGCTACCGAATATAAAATATTAGGCTCAAACAGAGGAGGAATGGCAGTTAGCCTCGACGGAAAATTATTGGCTATTGGTACAAAAGTGGGAATGGTAAGAGTTTTTGAAATTAATTACGTACCTGACGGAGTTTCTAATCTGATTCTAAAATATGAACTGGCAACAGGAACAAACGCACAAACTCATGATGTTGCATTTGATGTTGCGGGAAATCTTTATATAGTAGATAATATTACAGAACGACTGAAAGTATTTACCTTACCCAAAGCTGACAACAGTTTTACTACTCCGGCTCCGAACTCCGCAATGTTAACTGTTGATGCTACGCCAATAGATGAGGCTAATATTTATGCATCCGAGTTGAGTCTTTCTACTGTTGATTCCGTAGAATATACATTTTACTATACTTTGAATGCAAAAGCATCATCGCTTGTCATTCACATACTGGATAACAGCAATCAGGTGATAAAAAATATTCCTGTTACAGCGGCAGCCAACCGCACATTAGGAGCGCATCAGTTTACAACTAATATTACTGATTTGCAGGCAGGCGTTTACAAATGGGCGATAACTGCAACAGGCGCGTACAGATTGAACAGCGACACAGATCCCACAAAGGTATCAAACGATGACGCTGAATTCAAGTTCTATGATCCTCGCAGCGTAGCTGTTGATAACAGTTTTGAAAGTCCTTTCTTTGGGCGTGTATATATCAATGATGCACAGGGAACAGGAGCAGGCAGCGCAGGCGAAGGTATTTTTATTTTGAATGCTGCTTTGTCAGATATAACACATCAAAATGGTAATGGATATAAAGGAGGAATATCGTGGATGGCTACAAGCAGTCCGTTCCGTGCAAGCGTTGCTCCTGATGGAAAAGTATATATAACAGACTGGAGCGATGCCCATGCGGGTATTTGGATGATGGATACCAAAAATCCGTCTGCAGCATTCACTCAAGTATTCGGAGGAACTGATATTGGCGGAGGCTTACATGCTTCAAGCGGCATAAATATTCACGGGTCTATTTCTCATTGTTGGGTAATAGACACAGGCGTTAATACAAAACTGTTCACTTTTGACGAAGATTATGTTGATGCAGCAGTAACAAATACAGGCAGCCTGTTACAATACAATATAGGCAACTTAACGAGTCAATGGGAACAGGCGCCAAGCGCTGTCATATATAATGATGGATTATACGGAAATTTACAGCAAAATATGAATTCATGTATTGTTCCTGATGGACGTAACGGTTGGTGGATTTCGCAAAATAGAGCTACCAACAACGCTGCAATACCATCGCTGGTGCATCTGACCGCAGCAGGAGTTTTAACCAACTTCGGAACAAATACGGATATTCCCAATTCGACTCAGGCAGGACTGGCTGTCAACATGGATGGTACGCTGATTGCCGTAGGTTGCCAAAATGCAGTAAGAATATTTGATGTTACTTTTGATGGTGCAAATGTTCCTTCAATAACATTGAAATATACGGTTTCTACAACGCTTGGCGTGAATACTCACGGTTTGGCTTTCGACCACGTAAACAATGTATATGTTACAGCAAGCGCAAACAGTACAGTTTTGGCAACTCGATTAGGAATTTGGGCGCTGCCAAAGACTGACAACAGTTTTACAACTCCGGCATCATTAAAATCGCTTATAATTGTTACAGCCACAAGCAAGCCTGTGGTAGAAAGCACTGTTCCTGCAAACGGAGCAAATAATGTTTCAATAAATCTTAATACCGTATCAATAACATTCAATAAAAAAATGAATTCATTGATAACAGGACTAACCGAAATCCATTTTGGCGCAAATATTGCAGGAACATTCACTTCGTCATACTGGTCGGCGGATAACAGAACTATTATTTTAACCTGTACAGGTACGCTTGATTACAATACAAACTATACATTGCACATTAGCGGATTTACCGACGATACAGGTGCAATAATGAGCGATACCGTCTTTAATTTTACAACAGAACAGAAACCTCTTCAAAAAGTAACGCTGTTTGTTAATAAAGATTTGATTCCATGGACCGATCATGCTAAAACCTTTACATTAAGGCAAAGTGGACAGGTAAAATTTATCGGAACAGATAATTTTGATGGAAGCGTAACCTTTGAAGATGTGGAAGATGGTTTATATCGCTTATATGATGGCGAAAATGATATCAAAGACCAGGTTGTTTACGGAACAACAGGTTTCGGATTATCATATTTTACAGTAATGTTTGGTTTGCAAAACAGCGGAAAGGCAATAAATTCAACAATAGATGCAATTTACGATGGAAACGCCATTGCAAGAGGCGATATTGTACAGGGAGGAAAAAAACTGACATTACAGGCAAAAGGCGACGGAGCAAGTTCTTATACATACACATGGCGAGGAACATGGAAAGGAAATGCAAACAGTAACATTGACGGAAACATCCTTATAACCGATGCGCTTGATAATATTGTAGATGTTCATTGTACAATAAACGGTTTGAGCGATGACATTATTTTGCCCCGAGTTGTAACGCCAAATGCAGATGGCGAAAACGATTTCTTCTACGTACACGGATTGGAATTATATCCGCAAAACGAGCTGAGAATCTTCAACCGTTCAGGTACAGAAGTATTCAGATCTAAAAATTACAGAAATAACACGTGGGATGGCAGCAATCTGCCCGATGACGTTTATTTCTTCAGCCTTAGCCTGATAGATGCAAACGGAGCAATTACAACAAAAACAGGATATGTGCATTTGAAAAAATAAATAAAGAGTAATAAAGAGTGAAAGCCATTAACCGGTTTTTACTCTTTATTTCAACTGATTTTACTAATTAAAATTAAAATAAATTATATCAAAATTAAAATAAGAATATGAAAAAGATAATATTAATAATCAGCATATTAATAATTGTGAGTACAAATAAAGCCGAATCACAGCAAATTCCGCTTTTTTCACAATACATGTTCAATGGCACATATATCAATCCTGCATATACAGGCAGCAGAGAAGCGCTGTTTGCAAATTTACTGTATCGCAAGCAATGGGTTGGATTTGAAGGTGCGCCACAAACAGCAATGTTTAACATTGAAAGTAATTTAGCGCGCGGCTCAAATATTGGTTTCATTTATGTTAACGACCAAATCGGAGCCAACTACACAAACAGTTTTATGGCTCAATATGCATTCCGCTTCAAAGTAAGCAACACGGGACAGTTAAGTTTCGGTTTATCGGGCGGATTTGTAAACTACGGAGTAAACAAGTCTAAACTTACAAGTTATAATGATAATATTGATCCCAAATTACTCAATACCGATAATATCTGGAAACCGGGTATTGATGCCGGAGTTTACTTTGATATGAAAAACTTTTTTGCCGGATTCTCCGCTTTGGGAATAGTGTCGAGCAAAGCCGATAAAGAACAGACAATGCATATAATACGTGCAAAAGCAAATTATTTCCTTACGCTCGGCGGCAGTATTCCATTAAGCGACAAAGTTAACCTGCTTCCATCTGCTTTATTAAAAAGTGATTTCCAAAATCCCGTTAATGTAGATATAAATGCAATGCTACAGGTTAACGATAAATTTTGGATTGGAGGAAGTTATCGCACAGGTGTTTTGTGGTTTACAGATGTGGACAAAGAAACACGACAGTATGATGCAATATCGCTGATTCTTGAATCTTTTGTTACCGACCGCATCCGTTTAGGCGTTGCCTACGACTTTGATTTAACAAAAATATCAAACGACAACAACGGAAGTATAGAACTTTCTATCGGTTATTATTTCACAAAACCTAAACGAAAATAGCTCTTTGCACAGCAACAAACGAAAAGGATGATTATAAAAAATCATCCTTTTTGTTTTTATCTCCGGTTTTGAAATGTTTTTTACATTTATTGCAATAATAAATCTTTTTATTGTAAAAAGGCAAGGACTGTAAGAAAAACATTGCAACGATAAAAAAAGTATTTGCTTTGTCGCGGTTTATTCCATAACTGACATCGCCGGAATTGCAATACGGACAAATAAAAGAAATGTCATCTGCCTCGTCTGTTTCTTCGCTCGGAATTATATCCAAACCCAATATCATCAAAGCCTGTTCTTTATCTTTTTCCCAAACCCGCAAATTCACATAATCCAAAGGACGCGAGTACAGATAATTTTCATTATCAACAAAGCACTGAATATCAGCAGCATCAAGTTTAGACTTTGCAAGATTGGCTTCTGCCGCAGCAGTGAATTTTGCTACTATTACAAACGTTTCGTTATTTTTTGTTTTCATTTTTTTACTTTTTATTTGTAAAGATAATAGTTTTCTCCGTCACCTTACTAATTCCGCAAATAATAATTTTGAATTTATTGTAAATCATATAAAAACGATAAGAACATATTTTTTTGTATTTGCAATATTCTATATCATTCCTTATACCAAAACGCCATCAAACTGTAATTTATATAGTTACTCCTTAATAAATACTGAAACCATTTATGATTAATAAGTTGCTGGCGTAAATTATCGAATAAAAATACCGTGTTTTATATAGATACAGGCAGAAATTCGGCAAAATATGAACTTGTTTCTTTATCTTCTTTTGTCTTGATACAAATTAACAGAAAGAAATAATTGTTCGAAATTTTTAATGTTTTAGCATTCTCCTTTTTTTATTCGTAAGGAGCGAGAATTCAAATTGAATATCAGCAAAATATCATTATATTTTAGTTTGTTTTGATACAGTTTGGGTATAATTTCCTAAATTTTCAGTTTTATTTTCATTTTGCCGAGTATCCATGTTGCGCCTGTTACGGCAAATGCAAATGCTATCGATTTAATCAGTCCGCCGACGCCCGAACGTGTAAATTCGGGATAGATAATGGCGGCAAGCGAAACGACGCTGTACCAAACCGAAGGAATGATGTAACATGTAAGAGTGCTTGTGCCTGCCGGTTTTATAATGTCGAACCACGCTTTTTTGTTTTTAATATCTGTCAACCAATATATAAAAATCAGCAGCGCAAATGAAATCGAAATACAGTAAAAAATCCATGTGCATGTTTCCTGTAATTTTGAGATTATAAAATATTTGTGTGCAACAGTTGCCGCAGCAAACATTAATACTGCAACTGCAAAGTATGATGAACATAATTTTCCGAAATTCTGTTTGCTCTGATTGTTTTGCATCAGCAACGATGCAATAAGTCCCGCAAAGGCAAGCGATTGAAAACTTCCATTGCCGGGAATAAAGCCTGCAATTCCGGTATCTGCGGCTAATCCTGTGTTTGCGGCAATGCACAAAAGCGTGAAAAATATCCACGCAATTATGTTTGGTAAAAATTTGTTTTTTGTAAATATAAAAATAACAGCCGTATAAAAATATGTCCAGCCGATCAATCCAAGTATCTGCCACCAGCCCGGGCGCAAACCAACCAAACCATCGGCATTTGCGCCTTTAAATAAAAAAAGATAAAATATCGTTATAGAGATTAACGTATTTATTAATAATTTGAATTTGTTGCGGTTGCGTAAAAATTTTACAGTTATCGTACCAAATGTGCAAATTGCAATTATCAAGTATTGAAAAATATATTGAGCGCCACCTGAAAATCCAACTGAAATAAAACCAGAAGCAATTTGACTTTCTCCGTTTGCCGGTTTGCCTGTAAATATCAGCGCAAGCGTTGCAAGTATTATCCATCCGCAAGTTTGCAGCGTCGAAAATATTTTTTTTACAGTTTTTTCGGCATGAGGATAAACATTCCAAATCATAAAAAAGGCGACAACAGACAATATTTTCAGCCATTCGGGCGCAATACCTATTGTGTTTGCCGTAGCAGTAAAATCATTCATCGAAAACAGTCCCATAGTCAAAAGCGCAACTGTTCGCTGTGCTGTGTGAACAAATATTTGCAACCGCGAATCGCCTTTGCCGATTCTGTTGTTCACGGCAAAAGGTATTGACAGGCCGACACAAAACAAAAAGCAGGGAAAAACAATATCAGAAAGTCCGAGCATGTCTTCGTTTTTTGTGGCATGATGCAACCAGTGCGGAACAGTATCGCCGAGCGCTGGAATATCATTAACAAAAATCATTAAAAGCATTGTCAGCGCTCTGAAAATGTCTATTGATGCTATGCGTATTGCTTGATTTTTCATGCGATTTCGATTTTAATATCATTAAACAATAAAATCAGCGCCGTTTTTTAATTCTTCGCCACATTCACGGCAATAAAACCCAATAAACGGAGAATCAATAAATACTAATTCATCCTTTATGACTTCATATATGCTGTATCGGTTAAATTGCGAAACAAATTCCGTTGAACCGTATTTGCAAGATTTGATTTTTTTATTTTGCGATGATTTCATAGCGCTGCGATTTTGTTAAAATTATACTGTTCTAATCATTTGAATCAATAAGTTTGAATTGCCACAGTGAATAATTATTATCTCTTTTTTCAAAGAAAAGACTTTTAACCTGTTTGTTTCCGCTTCTGTTTCTACTCTTGCAGTATTAATTTCTGATATTGCAATCATGTTCTTTGTTTTATTCTAGACAAAGCAAATTTGTTTATATGTATAAATTTTTCATTTCACAAGTTCAAGTTCATTTATCAGCCGTTTTGCTCCTGCAAGTTTGTCGATTATAAACAGTGCGTAGCGAATATCAATGGAAATATTGCGGCAATAGTTCGGGTCGAACATAATGTCGCTCATTGTTGATTCCCAGCAGCGGTCGAAATTCAATCCTATTAACTGTCCGTATGCGTTCAAAACGGGACTTCCCGAGTTGCCGCCTGTTGTATGATTGGACGCCAAAAATGCAACCGGCAGTTCGCCTTTTGTATTTTTATATTCGCCAAAATCTTTTGTCGAATTAAGTTCGGCAAGTTGAGCGGGAATTTTATAGTCGGCTACATCTTCTTTGCGGCTTTTTTCAATCACGCCATCCAGCGTTGTATAATGTTTGTAAACTGTTCCGTCAACAGGCGAAAAGCCTCCGACCTTTCCGTATGCAATACGTAAAGTTGAATTTGCATCGGGATACAGGTTTTTGTCGGTTTGCATTTCCATTTGTCCGCGCATAAAAAGTCGCTGTTTCAATGCCAGCGTTTTATTGAGGTCTTGCAGTCTGGGCGAAATATTTTCTTTATAAAAGTCGGCAAACGATTTATAAAAAACAAGAGCAATATCATTATTAAATTCTTCTGTTTTTCCATCAATATCAGACAAAAATTCGTTAACCCATGCATGGTTTGCAAGTTTTGTTGCGGTATAAATTCTGTTTGATATTTTTGTGAAATCGTTGTTGTATTCGGCACAAAGGTTTACTAATGCAGCGGCATGATATTTTTTGTCAATATTGGTAAAATAGGTTTGCATGACTTCGGCAAATATTTTTCTGTCGGTTTCGAGATTATAGTTTTTGAAAAAATCTGCTGCTGTTTCCTGCAAAGTTTTTATTCTTTTTTGTTTGCCTTCGTCTGTTTTTTCTTTGAAAACGGAATTCAGTTTTTCGGCAAATCTTATGATTTCAGGCGCCATAACGGCTTCGTTAAAATAATCATTCAACAGCGAATATGTATTTAATTCATTATATATTTCTTTAAAATCGGCAAGCAGATTTTTATAAACCGCACGCGCTTTGTCATGTTTAATCCATTCGGTAAAACGGTTTTCAAATTCCGTTTTTTTATTCACGGCATCCAATCGCTGCAATCCCAGATATTCGCCTTGCCATTTTTTCCATGCGTTTGCAATACTTGCCTGTTTTGATGCGTATTTTATTCGTATTTCGATGTCGTTTGCCATGTCGGCGTTTATAATATTCAAGCGTTGTGTGCGCAGTTTTATTTTATGCGGATTGTGTTTCAGCAACATGTCAACTGCATACGACGACAAATATTCCTGCGTTCTGCCCGGAAATCCGTAGATAAATGTAAAATCGTCTTCGTTGTAACCTTTCAGTGAAATTTTTATATATCGCTTCGGAATATATGGAATGTTATCGTTCGAATACTGTGCAGGTTTGTTTTCGTTGTTTGCATAAATTCTGAAAACCGAGAAATCACCTGTATGTCGGGGCCACATCCAGTTGTCGGTGTCACCGCCGAATTTGCCTATTGCATCGGGCGGAGTGCCAACCAAACGAACATCGTTGAAAACTTCGTAAATGTACAAAATGTACTGATTGCCATAATAAATTGGCTTTACGATGGCTTCAAATTTTCCGTTATCTTCGGCTTCTTTTGCAATTTTTATCGAACGTGCGTTGACCAAACTGTCGCGAACTTTTTCGATAGTGCTATCATCAATATCCTGCAAAATTTGCGATGTAACATCTTCCATTCGGTAAAGAAATTTAACATTAAGGTTAGGATTCGGCAATTCTTCGCTGTTCGACTGTGCCCAAAAACCTTTGTCAAGATAATTATGTTCAACTGAACTGTGATATTGAATTTGGTCATAGCCGCAATGATGATTGGTAAACAGCAGTCCGTTTTTTGAAACCACAACGCCCGTGCAGCCTCCGTTGAACTGTATTATTGCATCTTTCAAACTCGAACTGTTTATGTCGTAAATATCCTGCGCTGTAAGTTTAAATCCTTTTTTCTGCATGTCTTCAACAGTATATTTTTGCAATATCGGAAGCCAGATGCCTTCGTCTGCAAGCGCCGTAAATGTAATTGTAATAATACAAAATGTAATAAGTAATTTTTTCATAATAAAGGTCATTTTATTTTATAATATTTTTGCTTTTTTAATTTCTTACAGATTTATGATGATTAATGTTAAATGCAAATTACGGCAAAAACTTTCAATTATGCAAACAAATACATTATATTTTTCTTTAATAATCAACGTGCAGAAAATTTAACAGGACGCAAAGCAGGCGGCGTTTCCTCAGGTTGCAAGCCCAAATCGGAGTTGGTGTATAGCGTTGGCTGCTACTGTCCTTTTGCTCGCGCTGTGTTTATTTTTTACTGATGTTTGCACGCTTCGGTTGGCTGTTTTTGTCGCAAAATAAATTAACAGAAAGAAAATGTTATGCTGTGGATAGAATGTTGGTAAAAATGAAATCTCTTTGTGCATCACGTGCAGATTTGCCACAAATGACTTGAAACACCGCCGCTGCTCCACACGTAAAGCTCGGCGGCGATTATTTTTCTACCAACATTTTGTTCCTGACGGGACAGATTTTAGATCTTTAAATTCACGGAATAGCCGCAAACAAATATTGATAGAAAAACTGATAAAATGACAAACGCAAAACCTATTTCGACCGAATTTATGCTTTTACTGCGCATGATTTTGATGATTTCGACCGAATTTATGCTTTCACTGCGCATGTTTTTGATGATTTCGACCGAATTTATGCTTTTACTGCGCATGTTTTTGATGATTTCGACCGAAATCATGCTTTCACTGCGCATGTTTTTGATGATTTCGACCGAAATCATGCTTTCACTGCGCATGTTTTTGATGATTTCGACCGAATTTATGCTTTCACTGCGCATGTTTTTGATGATTTCGACCGAATTTATGCTTTCACTGCGCATGTTTTTGATGATTTCGACCGAATTTATGCAAATACGACAATATACAAAGCCAAATATTATAGAAGCATAATCGCCAGCGGGCGGGTTGCGCGAAGCATTGCCAATGACATGAAACACCGTCGGCAACTCGCGCGAAATGTACGCTTTCACGCTTCTTTCTACCAACATTCTATCCATAGCGGGACAGTTTTTTCGTCATAGCAAAAATATCTGACGGAAATCTTTAATGTTCTATCATTATCTTTTTTTTATTTGTAAGGAACGGCTGCTCAAAAATATTTTGCTTCCAAACCTGTAATATCGGTAAGCAGATTGTTTGCCAAACGGCTTGCGCCTATTCTGAACAGTTTGTTGTTCTGCCATTTTTCGCCAAGCGTTGATTTCAGTATGTTGTAATATACCAGCGTTTCGGCGGCAGTTGAAATTCCGCCCGAAGGTTTTATTCCGACATTTCGTCCGCTTTGCGCTTTATAGTCGGCAATTGCCATGCACATTGCACACACGGCTTCGGGCGTTGCCGTATCGTAAAATTTGCCTGTTGATGTTTTTATAAAATCGGCGCCTCCTTCCATTGCAAGCAATGATGCAATTCTTATAAGCTGCAAATCTTTAAGCGCTCCTGTTTCGAGAATAACTTTTACATGAGTATCGCCGACAGCTTGCTTTATCTGTTCTATTTCGCTGTAAACAAATTCATAGTTTTTTTCTAAAAAGCGACCGACAGATATTACGATGTCAATTTCGTCTGCGCCGTTTTCAATTGCCAGCAAACTTTCTTTGATTTTTACATCAATAAAGGTTTGCGAAGCGGGAAAACCTGCGGTAACAGAAGCAATCCGCACATTTTTGTCGCTAAGGTTTTTGCGCACTGTACTCACAAGAGCAGGATAAACGCATATTGCCGCAACGTTTGGCAAATCGTGATAAACATTAGAAAAATTGCTGACCTTTTCCGTCATTTGCCTTATTTGCGATATTGTATCCGTAGTATTTAACGCCGTTAAGTCTATGCTGTTGAAACATTGTTTTAGTGCTTCGGGATTAATATTTTTTGCCAATTGCTTTGCTGTTTCAACTGTTGCCGATATTTGTTCTTCATCAACAGAGAGCGAATATTTTTGTGATATTTTTTCCATTGTCATATAATTTGATTATTCATAATTTTTTAATTCGTAAAAATATAAATTTTCGCCTTTTCCGTTATACACTGCAAAAGAGAAAAAACATAAATCACTTTACTTTCATATATTATTTATTTATTTTAGCCCAAGTGTCTTTGAGTGTTGCCGTGCGATTAAATACGAGTTTTTCGGCAGTTGAATCTTTATCAACGCAGAAATATCCCAGCCGCTCAAACTGCACCTTATCAAGAATTTTGAGGTTCTTCAATGCAGGCTCGATAAAAGCGTTTATTTTTTTCAGCGAGTCGGGATTCAAAAAATCTTTATAATCTTTGCCTTCGGGAATACTATCCATAAAAGGTTCGGTAAACAGGCGGTCGAACAAACGCACTTCGGCTTGCGTTGCGTGTTGAGCCGATACCCAGTGAACTGTTCCCTGTACCTTGCGTCCGTCCGGCGAATTTCCTCCGCGCGAAGCAGGATCATAAGTGCAATGTATTTCAACAATTTCGCCGTTTTCATCTTTTACCGCTTCCGTGCATCTTATGAAATACGCATAGCGCAAACGCACTTCGTTGCCGGGCGAAAGGCGAAAATATTTTTTCGGCGGATTTTCCATAAAATCTTCTTTTTCTATATATATTATTTTAGAAAAAGGCACTTCATGGCATCCTGCATTTTCGTCTTCGGGATTATTTATGGCTTTCAAATTTTCGGTTTCATTATCGGGATAGTTTGTAATTACAACTTTCAACGGATTCAACACAGCCATATAACGGTTTGCGCGCCTGTTCAAATCTTCGCGCAAACACCATTCGAGCAGCGACAAATCGATAACATTATCGCGTTTTGCCACTCCAACCTTTTCGGCAAACATACGAATACTTTCGGGCGTGTATCCTCTGCGGCGTATTCCGCAAATTGTCGGCATTCGCGGGTCATCCCAGCCCGAAACATAACTGTTTTTTACAAGTTCCAGTAATTTGCGCTTGCTCATTATGGTATAAGTAAGATTTAAGCGTGCAAATTCGTATTGATGCGATGGAAATATTTCAAGTTTTTCGATAAACCAGTCGTAAAGCGGACGATGCACATCAAATTCAAGCGTGCAAATGGAATGAGTTATATTTTCGATAGAATCGCATTGCCCGTGAGCATAATCGTACATTGGATAAATACACCATTTATTGCCTGTTCGATGATGTTCGGCGTGAATTATGCGGTACAGAACAGGATCTCGCAGCAACATGTTAGGATGCGCCATATCAATTTTTGCGCGCAAAACTTTTTCGCCGTCTTTAAATTCGCCTTTGCGCATACGTTTGAAAAGATCAAGATTTTCGTCGATGCTGCGATTTCGATACAGACTGTCTGTGCCGACAACGCTTATTGTTCCTCGCATTTGGCGAATTTCTTCCTGCGTCTGGTCGTCAACGTAAGCCAAGCCTTTTTTTATAAGCGTCAAAGCCCATTCATACAGTTGCTCGAAATAGTCGGATGCATAAAATTCGTTTGCCCAGTTAAACCCGAGCCAGTTAACGTCTTCCTTGATAGAATCGACGTATTCGGTATCTTCCTTAACGGGATTTGTGTCGTCGAAACGAAGGTTTGTTGTGCCTCCGTATTTTTGCGCAATGCCAAAATTCAAACATATTGATTTTGCATGACCAATGTGCAAATATCCGTTTGGTTCGGGCGGAAAACGCGTAAGAATGCTTTTATGTTTGCCTGTTTGCAAATCGTTTTCTACGATTTCTTCAATAAAATTAAGCGTTTTAGCTTCGTTTTCATTAGATTCTACTTTGCTGTTCATTTCGATAATAAAATTTATTAATCCGTAAAAGTACAAAAAAGAAATATATTACAAATAATTTTAAAATTTACATCTGAATACCAGGCATTTTATACATTGAAATTTGTAAGGCAAAACAATAGTCCTGCTTTTTTTCTGATAAATACGTTAGCAATTCTCCGCGCCGAAAGCGAATAACAAAAGCCTCAACAAAACCGATAAAATTGATTGAGAGTTTTGCAAGTAATATATTAGCAAGGCGCAGGAATTTGAAGATATTTTTAAAATTTTGTTTATTTAACACCATGAATTAAAGATAATATCATATATTTGCACAAATGATTTCAATGTTTTTTTAATACATTAACAATTTAATTATATGATACAACGAATACAAACAATTTATCTTTTGGCTGTTGCAATATTGCAAACGGTAATGCTGTTTTCAAATCAGGCATACGCAATTAACGAAGAAAATGGAGTAAATGAAGTCGCCATCAGTTTGGCTCAAAACTGGCAATGGGCAATATTAACAGGACTTACGGCTTTAATTCCGCTGATTACAATTTTTTTGTTCAGAAAGCGCAGACTGCAAATAAGATTTTCGATTATAAATTCACTGTTTTTGCTGACTTTACAGATAATTGTTGTTCATACATTAATGCAGATAGCAAAAGAATATGATACGATAATTTATTCGATAAGCGATATTTCGCCTGCAATTTCGTTGATACTGACAATACTTGCAATTCGCTTTATATTTAAGGATGAAGTGAAAATAAGAGCATATAATCGAATCAGGTAAACCTTAATGCAAACACACAAACATATAAATCAATTTTCGGCAATAATAATTTTTATTGTCGGCGTCCTGTTTTTTATGTCATGTTCGGCGAGCAAACAACTTGAAGCAGGCAAATATAAACTTGTAAAAAATAAAATAGAAATAAACACAAAAAAAATAAACAAATCGGATATAGAACTGTATATTAAACATCAGCCTGTAAAATCTTCAATTTTTAAGAAAAAAAACTTTGTTACACTTGATACGGCGCTGGTCGAAAAATCCAAGTCAAACATCAAAATCTACATGAACGAACTTGGGTATTATTCAAACAATATCAGCGATACAATAATTTACAGAAAAAATAAAGCCACTGTTGTTTACAGAATTAAAATCGACGAGCCGCTAACAGCAGGGAACATGATTTACGAAATTGCCGACACAAATGTGCAGCGTCTTGTTTTTGCCGACAGCGTATCTACAAAAATAAGACGCGGAACGGTTTTGTCGCATGAAAATATGGAAGCCGAACGCGAAAGAATTACATCCGATTTGCGCAACAGCGGATATTTTTATTTCAACAAAACATATATTTCATTCAGAGCCGACAGTTCGGCAGGGAAAAAAAACGTAAAACTTAAATTGATAATCGAAAATCCTTCGAGCGCCGACAGTCTGGGACGGCGAATGTATCATAATCACATAAAATATAAAATAAAAAACGTTTATATTTTTACTCGCGCCGATGCAGGCAGAATATCCAGAGAGCCAAGATTTACGCAAGGATTGGATACCTTAAAAGCTGACGGTATGAATATTATTTACCGTAACTCGCAAACTATAAATGAAAATTTATTTAAAAGAGTGAATTTGATTTTAGAAAATGATATTTATAATGAACAAAATGTGAATCAAACATACAGTAATTTTGCGAATCTTAATTTATTCAGAACTCAGCGAATTGAATTTGAGGAAATAAAAGGCATGAAATCAGAGGATGAATTTTCATATTTAAATTGCTTCATTTATTTGTCACCGCTTACAATTCAAGGATACGATTTGGGACTGGAAATATCGACCAACTCGTCTGAACTTTGGGGAATATCGCCGACATTAGGTTACGTTCACCGTAATTTTCTTAAAGGCGCAGAACGATTTGAATTGAATCTGTCGGGAATGTATCAGTTCAGAATTGGCAACAAACCTGGTTACAAAAAATCAACCGAACTTGGCGTAAATACTTCGCTTTACCTTCCTAAATTTCTCATGCCTTTTCAGATTAAATATTTTCAGAAAAATCTTCCGCAAACAAAATTTTCAGCAAATTATTTGCATCAACAACGAAATATCTACATTCGCACTATTGCCGGTTTTTCATTCGGATACGACTGGAATTCATCCGATTATGCGCGATTTACGCTAAATCCGATAGAATTAAAAGCCGTGATGTTAAAAGACATCGATCAGGATTTTTATAACACAATAAGGAAAGATCCATACGTCAGAAGTTTGTACGAAAATTATTTTTCGCTCGGTTTAAGTTCCAGTTTCACTCATACAAATCAGTTTGAAACTTATGCAAGGACTACACATTATTTTCGTATAAATTTTGATATTGCCGGAAATTTAATGTCGCTGTTCAATCCACTGTTTCAAAGAGACAGCGAAAACAAGCGGTTGATTTTTCGTACGCGTTATTCACAATATGCACGCATAGATTTTACGTTTACGCAAAACAGAATTATCGATAAAAACAATAAACTTGTTTATCGCCTTTTTGCAGGAATCGGTCAGGCTTATGGCAATTCGATTTCTTTGCCGTTTGAAAAAATGTTTTATGCCGGCGGAGCAAACAGTATGCGCGGCTGGCAGGTACGCAGCATCGGCCCCGGCTCGGCACCGCACGATACTTTATTTTTAATTCCAAATCAAGTTGCCGATTTCAGACTGGAATTTAATGCAGAATTACGATTTAAAGTGTTTTGGATTCTCGAAGGCGCAGTATTTTTTGATGCTGGAAATATCTGGACTCTTAACAAAGATGACAGCCGCGAAAGAGCAAGATTTGAATTTGATACATTTTTCAAAACAATCGCTACAAATACAGGAATAGGCGCTCGGTTCAATATCAACAACATATTCACTGTCAGAATCGACTGGGGTTTCAGAATTCACGATCCAGCATTACCCGACCACCGATTTGTTAAGGTAAAAGACTGGTTGAGCGGCGACAACAATTCATTGCACTTTGCAATAAATTATCCGTTTTAAAATTTCTGTATAAACTTACTGTTTTATTTTGCCGTTTCGTTCACTTTTTTGCGTATCCAAAATACATTTATCAGGCATATTATAAATAAAATAGCAAAGCCTGCAGTAAAAGTAAATATTATGCTTGAAGCGATTTTTGCATTGTCGAACAAAATAGAAATCTTTTCTATATACAAATTTCTAAAAATCAATACAACAGCAAATGCAAGTAAAAATATAAATACGGTAAGCGATAAACTCAATATTTGATAAGGTTTTGCAATAACAGTGTGCGAATATCCAAGCAAAATAAGATTTTCTATTTTTTCTTTGTTCTTGTAAATCAGTAAACTTATGCTCAATAACATTAGCGATATTGCCAACAATGTAATTATTAATCCAATTATCAAAACCGTAATAATTACCAAACGCATAAAATATGCGGCTTTGCCTGTATTTCCTCTGTAGTCGGCTATTTCGTAATTTTTTTCGCCAAAATATTTGGCAATCAGCGGATCGCCTGGATTGTAGGTTTCAACAAGGATACGCGATGGTTTTGTTGTGTTTTCGCTTCCAAATTCCGCATTTGCCCATTTCAAAAATGATTCGGGCGCCAGTATTGTATTCAATTTATCGGAAAAACCGGCGATATGAGCATCAAAATTTTTGGTTTTGCCGTTTCCGTAAATTGTTACGGTTAATTTTATTTTTTCCACAAGATTTTCCGAAACTTGCGGCAATCCCTGCGATTGAGCAAATCCAAAATTATAAAGCGTAAGATATGTTCGCGGAATGATTATCGGAATATAATTATGTTCGCTGCTCCAAGTCCAGTCTTCGCTTTGCACATCAATAAAATCATCGGGAACAGATTCAAAAAACATTTCAGTATAAAATCGTCCGAAAGTTGATGATGAAACAGTTGCGCGAATACCGAATTTGCTTGATGTAAAAAATCCTGTTTTTTTCACAAAAGCTTGCTTTTGTATGTCGTCAATTTCTTTTTCGCTAAATACTGTTGACGACAGCGAAAGCGTGGACAATGCCGAAATTTTTTTGTTTATTACTAAAAAATCGGGATTTAAAAAACTGTCGTTTGAACTGTAAAGCGGCTTGGTGTCGGCGTAAAACTGAATGCCAAATAAAATTATTGAAAGTCCTGCAAAGCCTGCAAAAACGTAACCGGCAAGTTGAGGAACGCTCAAATTTTTCTTTAATAATTTCCACATCAACATCATAGCAATATTTTATAATTATATTTGAATTTATAAGGTTCGCCGAGCGATGCAACCAGTAATGCTGCGTTTTGATTTTTTACTTCATCGGCAATAAGATTGCAGGCTATTGAATAATTTGCTTCGTCGAGATGGCTGAATGCTTCGTCAAGCAACAGGAAATCAAAAGGTTGACAGAGCGAACGAATTATGGCAACTCTTTGTTTCTGTCCGAACGAAAGCAGCGATAAGGGCGTATTTATTTTTGCCGTAATATCCATTTGTTCAAACATTTCTACAATTTGTTTTTTCGTTTTATAATTTGTTAAACGATTTTTTATTTCTACATTTTCAATTGCCGTAAGTTCCGAAAACAAACGAAAACCCTGAAAAACAAGGCTTATATGTTTGCTGCGCAATTCTCTTTTTTGAACGGCTTTAAATCTTTTGGCATTTTTTTCGTCAAATAAGATTTCGCCCGAATAGTCGTTACGGCGGCAATAGATAAAATCGAACAATGATGATTTTCCTTTACCTGACTCGGAAAAAATCAGATATGCCTTTCCTTTTTCAAAGCAAATATTTTTAAGCCAAATTTCCGAGCCTGAAACTTCAGACTCGGAAAATATATTGGGCTTTACTGTATTTAATTTTATTGTTTTCACATTTTTTGTTACAATTTATCTATAATTAAATTTTCGGCTACTAATTCATCAAATATTTTTAAAAGAATTTTTGAAGCGTAATCATTATCCGTGAATTTCAATTTAAATTCAAAACCATTTGTATTTATTGTACTTACATTAATTGATTTTAATTTTTCGAGCAAAGGCAAAATCGTTTTTCCTTCCGCCGTCATTCCTAACAATAATTTCAATACTGGTATGTCAAGGTTAAGATAAAAATAGCCTGAAGCATCTTTAAGTTCTTTGCCAAAATCTTTTGCAGATGTTATATTTGAACTGTAACCCTTATCAAGGAATTTTGCCATTAGCGTTGTGTTTGCTGTCAGATATGCAGTATTTTTGTTTACGGCAAAATAAAGAATCATATTTTGTATGTGAAACGAGTAATAACCATCCGAATTTTTTGCAAAACCCAAACTTTCAATCAAATCAATTATTTCATTTTCTTTCCCTTCAACAATACCTGTTGCTACTGCAAATTCGGGTATTAAATTTTCAAGTCCTAACATGCTTCCGATAAAATCGCCGGTTAGACATTCGAGCACAGAAGTTATTTTTGTATCGTACTGTTCTATAAGCATTTTCAGTATCAAATTATAATTTGGCATATAGCCTGTATATTGGTCAATAACAACTTCTTCTTCATCTATTACATTTCCATATTCATCAAGTGTTTCAACCTTTGCGGTTGTTGTTTCTTCCGTTCGATCTGTTTCGAGAGATTTTTTGTAATAGTTGTAAATATCAAGCGGTTTCAGTGCAAATTTCACAGCCAGCAAACTTTGTTCGGGAAAATAATTGTACAAATCATTATTAAAATCTGATTTATAGAATTTTCCGAATAATTCGTTTGCTTTTTCGGCAGGTAGCATTTTCCCTGTTGCAACCAGTTCGCCTTTTTCCGAATTAAGACTTGCCGATATTAACATGTCTTTGTATAAATCAAAATTTGACATTGTCATTTGATCTAATTGATAATATGGATTGTATTTCAAAATATCAATTATGAAATTATATTCCATATATAAATGTGCATCATTTTTGTCGGAATATTCGCTTTTGAACAGTTCTTTTGCCAAAATACTTTTTGATTCATCTTTGTTGAATATATCTATACCGTTTTCGACAGCGTTAACCGATATTACCGCAATTTCGTCATTCCACTGTATTGTAGCTCCATCCGGCAAATTGATTTGCCTGTCGTCTATTTCGGTTGTTAACTTGTTCTCTTTCAATAGATTTTCAAATTTTTTCAAATTATCTATCTTAATTGTGATACCGAAATATAAATCCGAATCATTTATAGATGCATAAATAAAAATATTATCGAGATTCAGCCCCGAACTGCGCGTGTCGTTCAAAAACTCTTTTACAATTTTTGCTTCGTTATCCGGTGCGTTTTCAATTTCTTCCAATATAAGCGGATAAAACTTGTATTGTTCCATGTTGTTTAATCCTGCCTTTTCAACAATTTGTTTGGCATTGATTGATAGTACAATTGCTGCATTTTCGGGAACAGCAACGAGATGAGGAAACGAGGCGCTTTTTTTCGAGCAACCGACAAGAATTATGCTGCACAGCATAATAATAATTGTAAATTTAATTGTTTTCATTTTTTTATTTATTATAATGTTATTTTATTAATTAATCTATGTTTTATTTAAAAAATTCTTTCAAATCCTGTATATTTTTGCAACAGTTTGGGAATTAATATTCCGTGTTCTGTTTGATTGTTTTCGAGCAGCGCTGCAACGATTCGTGGCAATGCCAGTGCGCTTCCGTTAAGAGTATGCGCCAATTGTGTTTTTTTATTTTCGTCGCGGTAACGTAATTTCAAACGACTTGCCTGAAACGATTCAAAATTTGAAACCGAACTTACTTCAAGCCAGCGTTTTTGAGCCTGCGAATAGACTTCAAAATCGTAAGTAAGCGCTGATGTAAAACTCATATCGCCGCCGCAAAGGCGAATAATTCTGTAAGGCAATTCTAATTGTTTAATAATGTTTTCAACATGGTTTACCATTCTGTCCAATGCATCGTACGAATTGTCGGGCAACGAAAGTTCTACTATTTCAACCTTATCGAATTGATGCAGTCGGTTCAGTCCGCGAACATCTTTTCCGTACGAACCTGCCTCGCGACGAAAACACGGAGTATAGGCAGTCATTTTAATGGGAAAATCAGATTTATTCAAAATCATATCTCTGTAAATGTTTGTTACAGGAACTTCGGCAGTCGGAATAAGATAAAAATTGTCGAGTTCGGCGTGATACATTTGTCCTTCTTTGTCGGGCAAATTACCGGTACAAAAACCTGATTCTTCGTTAACTACAATTGGCGGTTCAATTTCAAGATAGCCAGCAGCAGTATTTATGTCAAGAAACATCGAAATCAAAGATCGCTGCAAGCGCGCCCCTTTTCCTTTATATACAGGAAATCCTGCTCCTGTCAGTTTTACGCCAAGTTCAAAATCGATAATATCGTATTTTTTTGCAAGTTCCCAGTGAGGCAAAGCCTTATTCATTTCGATAATTGTGCCGCCGCATCGTACTTCTACATTGTCATCTGAAGTTTTGCCTGCAGGAACTGAAACATGAGGAATATTTGGCAACAAAATTATTTTTTCGGAAAGAAGTTTTTCTACTTCGATTTGTTCGTCCTGCATTTTCTTTGAAATCTCTTTAAGTTCAATGCTTTGCTGTTTTGCCACATCGGCTTCTGTTTGTTTGCCCTGTTTAAATAATATTCCTGTCTCCTTTGCTATTTTATTTTGTTCTGCAAGATTTGCATCTAATTTTGTTTGAATTGCCTTTCTGTCATCGTCAAGTTTTAATATTTCTTCGATAATATTTTTGGCATCAAATCCTTTAACGTTTAGTCGTTCGATAATATATGACGGATTATCCCGTAATTGCTTTATAGTTAACATTTAGTTTATTATTAAAAAAATGATTTAAAAATCGCGCAAATATACTAAACAAATAATATATAATGATAATATAACTCAAAAAAATATTGTTTTTTGCAAAGTTTGATATAATTGTCCATCAACGACTGTAAAAATTGACAGTTTGCGGATAGTTAAATTTAATTTTAGCCACAAAAGAACACATTTAATCAGTAAATGCAATGTTATACTGAAAGGAAATTGAAAATAAGACCCAAACTATATAAAAACAGACGAAACCATAATGATATTTTGCTGATATTCAATTTACATAAATTGTAGTTTGATGGAGTTTTGAGTATAAAAATGTATTTTTTCTATAAATTTTGTCGAACTTTTTTATTCGGTTGTGTCTAATCTGATAATTTCATACTACTTTCCTCTGTAAAAAACTTTTTGCATTTGTCTGCGCTTGGAAATTGCAGAATTTTCATGTAGTTTTGCAGCGCAAAATATTACTGAATGGATATTTGGGACAAAAATAAACGGTCGGAATGTATGTCAAAAATTCGGTCAAAGGATACAAAACCCGAATTGGCATTGCGTAAAGCCCTTTTTGCAAAGGGCTTTCGGTATCGTGTGAATGTTCCAAACCTGCCCGGAAAGCCCGATATTGTTCTGCCGAAATACAAAACGGTTATTTT
>JAITLJ010000004.1 GCA_031277925.1 Prevotellaceae bacterium
AATTCGGGTGTTTATGTTTTTTCCATCTGATATGAACTGCAAATCTCCTGATGGAGAATATGATTTTTGAAGATGCCTTAATGCTGTAATTGGTTGGGTTATCCATTTTTTTTCAAGAATTGCTGATGTAAAATCGTCTCCAAAAGAACCTTTCCATTTAGACATTTCGGCTATATAGTTTTTACATGCTTCTTGCAGTTTGGGTAATCGTTTAATATCTGCAGAATTTTTTAAATATGTATAATCTTCAAGCGTTTTGTGTGCAGTGCATTTCTTATGTTTGTCCTTGTCGCAGAGATATGCCTTTTTTTCTTTAAATTCGGGTGTTTCTGTTTTTTGTTTTAATCTTAAATATTCTTCTACTTCAAATGAATTGGAATTATCGCCTTTTGAAAGAAATTTTTTTACTTTTTTGTTTTTCTTTAATTGTTTCAATTTTTTTTCCAATTCATATTCAACGCTGTTCTTAAATTTTTGATTTTTGACGACATTTATATCATTTTTACATCGCCCTGATTCGACATAATCTTTCAGTTTTATAAAATTATTATATGCTTCTGAATCCAGAATTTCACCTATTTTTTTACAATTGTTTTCCATTACGGCAATAGTTTTTTCATATTTTTCTATTGACGTAATTGGGCTAAAAATTCGATATTTTAAAAAGTCAATCATCTTAAAATCATTTTTATTTTATAACAGTAACGTGTAATATTTCCTGATTAATCGGTAATTAGTTTAAAACCTTTTCCTCGTATGTTTATTATTTGTATTGATGGATCATCTTTCATATACTTGCGAAGTTTTGTAATATATACATCCATGCTGCGGGCATTGAAATAACTGTCGTCGTTCCAGATTGTGCGCAGTGCAAAATTTCTGTCTAAAATAGCGTTGCGATTGAAGCACAAAAATTTGAGCAGTTCTGATTCTTTGGATGTAAGTTTTTGTTCTACATTTCCTTTCACCAGTATCTGTTTTGTAGAGTTAAATCTGTAAATGCCTATTTCAAATTCATCCTGTGTCTGGTCTGTTCCGCCTTTTGTGCGGCGCAATACAGCTTCAACTCTCAGTAAGAGTTCTTCGATACTGAATGGTTTGGTCATATAGTCATCTGCTCCCGAATTAAATCCTTCAGCAATATCTTCTTTTTGAGATTTTGCTGTAAGAAAAATTATAGGAATAATGTTGTTTACATGACGCATCTCTTTTGCTAATGTAAATCCATCTTTCTTCGGCATCATTACATCTAAAATGCAAATGTCATACGACCGTGCCTGAAATCCTTTGAACGCAGATTCTCCATCTGCAAAAAGGTCTGTATCATAACCTTTTACCCTTAAATATTCTAACAATAAAACGCCTAAATTTTCGTCGTCTTCTGCCAAAAGAATGCTTGCTTTAAAATTATTTTCCATAATATTATAATTTAATTTGATTATAAAAAATTTACTATATTCATCTGTTTTGTGCCGTAAATTTACTAATTATTTTTTATTTGGCAAAAAAATCGTAAAAGTACTGCCTTTTCCTTTTTCACTTTCTACGCTGATTTTTCCTCCATGCATCTCTACAATTTTCTTTACATAATTCAATCCCAGCCCCGAACCCTTTACTGTATGTATGTTTCCTGTGGGTACTCTGTAGAACTGATCAAAAATATGTTTGTGATATTCTTTTTCAATTCCGATTCCGTTATCTGTTACATTTATAATTATTCCTGCATTTTTATTTTCGGTATGAATCAGTATTATCGGATTTTTTTTCGAATATTTCAACGCATTATCTACAAGATTTGATATTATTTGTTGCAAATGCATTTCATCGCCTACAATAATATTTTCTTTTGCATCGTATTGTGTCATTATTTTTCCTTTTTTTGCATTTAATTGCAGCGTGTATGAATCTACTACTTTTGTGATAATATTTTTTATGTTTACATCTTTGCGTTTTATATTGATATTTCCGCGTTCGACTGCCGCCATGCGCAACACTTTTTCAACCAGACTGCTAAGTCGTTGTGCTTCGTCTCGTATCATTTTTGATAATCCGGCAACATTTTTCTTTTCTACGGGAACATTTTCATCTTTCAGCATTTCTGCGGCAAGCGTAATGGTTGCAATAGGCGTTTTAAGTTCGTGTGTCATATTGCCCATAAAATCGTGACGCATTTGTGATAAGCGTTTTTGATGAAAAATTATCATAAGCGTTGCTGCAAAAGTGCCTACTATAATAATTATCAACAATAAAGATGAAAATATCACAAGCGATAATTTCTTAAAAATATAATCTGTTAAATTCGGTATATATACATTTAAATAATATTTCGGCGCCTGTTCGGCATCGTTAGGAAACAGTTGTTTTTTATATAAACTCTCTTCTCTGTCCGACCTGAATTCTTTTGTTTTCAGCGTATTTATTTCAACATCTTCGGCGTTTATAACGGCAAATTCATATTCAGTATCAATTCCTTGCTGTGTAAACTGTTTTTGTATAAGCGAATCTATGCGACTTGACGAAAGTCTGTCTTCGATTGAAATGTCTATCGTTATTTTTGTTTCTTTTTTTTCGTCAACAAACAGATGAAACTGGTTGGATACAGGTAAATTATCTTTTCCGTTCATTTTTTGGTCTAATTCCGAACCTAAAATTCCTCCTGCAAGTATCCAGTTTAATCGTTTGTCGGAGGTTGCCAGCGATACATCGTCTTTGTTTAGCCAAAGATTTGTTGATTGTTCTTCAATTATTTTAGTGAATGAAGATGACCATGTGTTTAAATTGTTTTTTGTGATGGAACGATAACTCCCTTTCCCAAAATATTCTTTGATAGATGGAATTTCGATATTGTCGTTTACAATAATTTCTGCTTCATTAACCACATTATCAAGAACTGTCTGCATTTTTGCGTCGAAATTATCTCTCTGTATTTTCCCTGCTGTGCGCAGCGAATTACCTTGAAGAATAATAAGCGTGACCGTGCAAATGCAAATAGCTACCGATAATAAAATTACAATTTTTTTCTTCATTCTAATGTTTTATCTGTAAAAACAAAGTTATGGTATTTCTTTTGAAAATGATTGTGTCGTTAATAAAAATTAACAGCATTAGATTCTTTCAAAAATGCTGAACAGAGGCGTTTTTTTAACAATTAAGTTCATACATGCAGTTATTCCTTTAACTGTTCTTATTGCAGATGCAATGCCTTTAATTTGTTCGTTTGTTAAATTACCTGAAATTTTTAACATAAAATCTATGTTGTAAAGTTGAGGTATTAATCTAAATTTTCCGTATTTATTACAAATAAAAGAATACTCTATATTTGTTTTGGCGCAGATATAATTAAAACACGAAACCGTATTGCCTTCGGGAATTTTGTTTTGAAACGCCGGATGCTCTGTTTTTTTCAAATCCAGCGACAACAGGTTATTTATATTCCAAGCCAAATAATAATCATCTTCTGCCGATATTATTGCAAAAACAACAAAGTTCTGATTTGACGATTCCTTTATTTTTATTGTTTTTGATTTCATTATACTGTCATAAACAAATGGTATTCTGTTAAAAATTAAATGCAAATTTAATAAAAAAATTCAATAATAAATATTTAATAAATTCAACTTTTGCAAAGCGTAATGTTCACTGACAAATTATGTAAGTTCAATCAACAAATGCAACCGATGCAGAAAAATATTTTTCAGAATGTAAAAAAAATGCGAACTTTGCAGCCCGAAAATAAAAAGATGTTCAAAATAAGATGAAAGTAGCAGTAATTGGCGCCACAGGACTGGTGGGAACAAAAATGATTGAAGTTCTCGGAGAACGAAATTTTCCGGTAAGAGAATTAATTCCTGTGGCATCCGAAAAATCAGCAGGAAAAATAATCAACTTCAAAGATGCAGAATATAAGGTTTGCCGACTTGCCGACGCCGTATCGCAAAAGCCCGCCCTTGCTATATTTTCGGCAGGCAGCGAAGTATCGAAAGAATGGGCGCCGAAGTTTGCTCAAACAGGCTGCAGAGTTGTGGACAATTCATCGTACTGGCGTATGGACGCAACAAAAAAATTAGTCATACCTGAAATAAATTCGGATGTTTTAACCGAAAACGATTATATAATTGCAAATCCTAACTGCTCTACAATACAAATGTTGCTTGTAGCAGCGCCTTTGCATAAATCTTACGTAATAAAACGCATAGTTGTTTCGACCTATCAATCGGTAACTGGCTCAGGATACAAAGCCATGAAACAAATGCAAATCGAACGTACAGGCGAAGAATGGGGAAAATACGAAGCCGTTTATCCTTATCCTATCGACTGTAATATTTTGCCTCATATTGATTCGTTTACCGATAACGGATATACAAAAGAGGAAATGAAAATGGTGAACGAAACGCATAAAATTCTTTGCCGTTCTATTGCCGTGTCGCCTACAACTGTCAGAGTGCCTGTAACAGGCGGTCATTCAGAATCGGTGAACATCGAATTTGAAAAAGATTTTGATTTGCATGAATTGATGAATATACTTGAAAACACAAAAGGCGTAACTGTAAAAGACGATGTTAAACACAATATATATCCCATGCCTATACATTCTTTTGGCAAAGACGAAGTTTTTGTCGGACGGATACGCCGTGACATTTCAATAAAATCGGGGATAAATCTCTGGATAGTTGCCGATAATTTACGTAAAGGCGCCGCAACAAATGCTGTACAGATTGCCGAAAAAATGCTCGAAAAAGGAATTTTGAAACGATAAAAAATACTTAGTCGCTCCTTACGAATATAAAAAAATGACAATAATACGACACTAAATTTTCTGTCAGATATTTGTGCAATTACGAAAAAACTGTTCTTAACGTGACATCTTCGCTGCGCTTCGGTTGCTTCTTTTGTATTAATACAAAAGAAGATAAAGAAAAAAGTTCATATTTTGCCGAATTTTTGCCTGTGTCTGTATAAAACTCGGTATTTTGATTCGATAATTTATTAATAATGAACCGTTTCGGCGTTTATTAAGGAACAATGGCTTAGGCTGTATAAATTTTGAAATGTTTTTCTGTTCAAAGCGCCGAAAATTCAGAATAATTTTTTGCTGCCGCATATCCGATGAATATTAAAAAAAACATAAAAAAATAAAATCCTTGCCGTTACAAGGATTTTATCACATTTGCAGTACCCGAGGTCGGGCTCGAACCGACACAGGGTTGAACCTACTGGTGTTTGAGACCAGCGCGTCTACCAATTCCGCCACCCGGGCAATTTGTAAACTATCTTTGAAATAATTTAGCGCGACAAAAGTATAAAAAAAAAATAATTTACAGCCATAAATAAAAAAAAAATTAAAAAAAGTTTCATTTTATAAAAAAAGTTGTAATTTTGTTTTTTTAACAAATTATATAAATAATTAAAAATTATAAAAAATGACAGCAAAGTACCAAGTCGATGCAATAGACCAGAAAATTCTTTATTATCTGGTAAAAGACGCAAGGATTCCTTTTTTAGAAATAGCCAGAGGATGTGGCATTTCGGGAGCTGCAATTCACCAACGTGTAAAAAAAATGGAAGAAGCCGGTATTATCGTTGGCTCTCAACTCATTGTTAAACCTAAATCTCTCGGCTATGATTTATGTGCTTTTGTCGGTATTACATTGGTACAGTTAAGCATGTACAATTCAGTTGTTGAGCAATTGACAAAGATACCGGAAGTTGTTGAATGTCATTTTGTTACTGGAGTGTTTGCCATGCTGGTTAAGGTTTATTGCCGTGATAATGCACACCTTATGGAAGTTTTGGTCAATACAATTCAGAACATTCCCGGAGTATCAAAAACCGAAACGTGGGTTTCATTAAATCAGGCGATACACCGTCAAATCTATGTGATGGACAAAAAGGTTTCGAAAACAAAAAAAATCCGCAAGGGAATTAACATTTCGGACATTAGATAAATTTTTCAACAAAATTTATGTCTGCCGGAAATGTAATTTTTATGTTTTCGCGATGTCCTTCTGTATAATTTATGGAATAACCTGATTTTTCAACAACCGAAGCATCATCTGTAAATTCGGGAATGTAAGCTTGTTTGTACGAATTTATTATAATATCGGAAATAAATACCTGCGGCGTTTGTACAATATAAATTCCATCTCGATTGATAATTTCATTTGTACTTCCCTGTATTCTTCGCAACGATTCGTTTATCTGTATTACAGGAATTGCACTGCCTTTTTCTGTTGCAAGTTCAAAGCATTTTTTAATTGTTTCGATTTTCACTAACGGACGCACTCCATCGTGTACGGCAATAATTTTATGCTCATTCGAAATTTTTTCGAGCGCATTTTTTACCGAATGAAACCTTGTAATTCCACCGATTACTGTTGTATGTTTATATTGAAACTCATATTCGGCGCAAAGTTTTTTCCATGTTTGTATTTGATTGCGGGGAAGCGCCAGTATTATATCGAGCGTATTGTCAAATTTAACGAATTTTTCAATAGCATGCATCAAAACAGGCTTGTTTTTTATCAATAAAAATTGTTTTGGAATGAAATTTCCCATTCGTGAACCTGTGCCGCCGGCAACAATTATAACTGCATTTTTCATCATTAATTCATTATGATTTTTTCCAAATTACTTTTTTTCCAAATCCTAATACATTATTTGTGTATTTTGCAAAAGTGATTTCAAACATCCATAAGTCGGCTTTGCATATAATTGCATAAGGGAAACGTTTCACGTAAATTTTATGACAGCGTTTTTGCATTTCGTTTGTTGGTTGCGTGGCAGTTCCGTTAAGTTGCAAACCTTGTATTTTGCCTACAATCTTCGTTTCCAAAACTACAGATGCTGCTACGTTTTTGTTTTTTTTCATATCGCTGAAATGTTTTGTTTTATCATCGGAATAAAAAATAAAAGCGTTATTTTCAGTATCATAAACGTAAAATACGTTGGAGCAATATATTTGGCTGCCATCGAATGTTGCAAGCGTAAGCACATGGTGTTTTTTTATAAACGATATTATTTGTTTGTCGATTTCCATTCTGTAAAATTTTACTTTGTAACAAAAAGGTTACAAAAAATCACTTTTTATTTTTCGTATAGTTGTATAAAATTATAAATTCAACGCGCCGATTTTTTGATTTTCCCAATGCGGTATTATTGTCGTAAACAGGAATAGCAGAACCATGCCCTAACGTAAACATGCGCGATTCGTCAACATCAAATTCAGTTAATAACTTTTTTGCGCTGTCAGCTCGTTTTTGTGATAATTCAATATTTATTTTTTCGTTGCCTGTATTATCCGTATGACCTGTTATAAGAATTTTTGTGCGTTCATATTTGTTGAGCGCTTTGGCAAAACGTTTAAAACAGGGATATAATTCTTTTACAACAGTTGTTTCATTTACCTTAAACAGAACGCCGGTTGTGAAAATCACTTTTATACTGTCTTCAACTATTGCAACTTCCGCATCATTCGACATTTCATTGACCAGCGATGCGTAAACAGTCTGCATATATGTTTTTTTTGTTTCTTCGGTTGATATTTTATTTTGCGAAGCGCATCCTGCAAAAAACAATACAAATACGAAGCAAACAATTTTTATCGTTTTTGTGTTCATATAAATGAAATTTTCAAATCGCAAATTTATAAAAAAGTTAAATTTGAAACAGTTTAAGAAGTTTATTTTTGTAAAATTTATCACTGCTGTCCGTTAAAAAACCAGCGTTTATGTAAATAATTTTATCATTCAATTTACAACACTGACCGAAAAATCAAACGAATGGCAAATATCACGTTTTTTATTTTAAAATATTTCCACATTTAATTCATTTTGTATTCAAACTTTATATTTGCCAAATCGCTGTTTGCTTTTGTAATCTTATCTGCCAACTCTGTTTTAAATTTTTCGATTTTTTGAGCTATATTATTGTCGGCAAGCGATAAAATTTGCACAGCCAGAATTGCTGCATTTTTTGCGCCATCAAGTGCAACGGTAGCAACAGGAATACCGGCAGGCATTTGCAAAATTGAGAGGATTGAATCCAATCCTTCTATCGAATTACTTGATTTTATTGGCACTCCGATTACAGGCAAAGTTGTAAACGAAGCAATTACTCCTGGCAAATGGGCTGCGCCGCCCGCCGCTGCAATTATAACCTGTATTCCGCGCGATTTTGCATTTTTGGCAAACTTTGCAACGGCTTCGGGAACGCGATGAGCCGACAAAGCATTAATCTCGAATGGAATTTGCATTTCATTTAAAAATTCGGCGGCAGATCGCATTATCGGCATATCGGATGTGCTGCCCATGATGATACTGACAATTGGTTGCATAATATATCTTTTGTTAATTATTTAATATTTTTTACATAACCTGAAAAACAGTCAAAAACATGTTGTATACATTGTAATTAAAACGCTTTTCGCAAACAACACCAGCCTTGTTGATTTCTATTTTATTCAGATTTTTTATTACAGATAGCAAAAATAGTATTATTTTCGTAGTTTATTACAAAACAGTATATAATTTTTGATATGGATACGATAACTCTTGGAGATAAAAAGTTTAAAAAATACATAGATTATGAAACTATCAGCAAGTCAATAACCATTCTTGCACAAAAAATTAATGCAGATATGTCAAACGAACATATTCCGCTGATTGTAGGCGTACTAAACGGTTCGTTTATGTTTTTGGCAGATTTGATGAAAAATCTTGATTTTGATTGTGAACTTACTTTTGTGCGAGTATCGTCGTACGAAGGCACGGAATCAACAGGAGAATTTTGCGAAGTGCTTGGCTTGAATACCAATATCGACGGACGCACGGTAATATTGGTAGAAGATATTGTAGATACGGGAAACACTATTATAAAACTTCATCAAATGCTTACAGCAAATCATAATCCCAAACAAATAAAAATTGCCAGTATGCTTTTAAAGCCAAATGTTTATAAAAAGCCGCTGGCTTTGGATTATGTAGCAATGGAAATTCCAAACGATTTTATTGTCGGATTCGGCTTGGATTATAATGAACTTGGAAGAAATTTGAAAGATATTTATAAAATCATATAATAATAAAACAATGAAACATATATTACTTTTTGGACCTCCGGGCGCAGGAAAAGGCACGCAAGCACAATTAATGGTTAACAAATATAAATTCATGCACTTATCCACAGGCGATATGCTTCGCGATGAAATAAAACGCGCAACTGAAATCGGTTTGAAAGCCAAAAAAATCATTGACAGCGGGCAACTTGTTCCCGACGAAATTGTTGCCGAAATGGTACGATTGCGAATAAAAAACATGAAAAATAGTACAGGAATTATTTTTGATGGCTTTCCGCGAACAGTTGCGCAAGCTTGTAAACTTGATGAAATAATGACCGCCGA
Organism: Prevotellaceae bacterium; assembly: GCA_031277925.1. Classification (GTDB taxonomy): domain Bacteria; phylum Bacteroidota; class Bacteroidia; order Bacteroidales; family UBA932; genus JAIRKV01. The sequence continues at coordinate 9,395 of JAITLJ010000004.1, forward strand.
AAAACAGGAAATAGCAATGATGATCGCTATTGATATTCACGACGAAGAAATTATAAAACGTATTCTCGAACGCGGAAAAGTATCGCAGCGCAGCGACGACCAGGACGTAAATACAATAAAAAAACGTATCGACACATACAATAAACAAACAGCAATACTTGCAGATTATTACAAACAACAAAAAAAATTCAAATCAATTGACGGAAGAGGAAGTATAGAAAATATCTTTGAAAAAATTTGTGAATTGATAGAAGAATAAATGTAAATTAAACTAATAAATTATGAACAGAAAATTAAAAACAATTTTGATGTCGCTAATGCTTTTTGGACTGATTACCAATGCGATATTAATACAATCATGTAAACAGAAAGAAACCAAACGGGAGTCCGTTTTAGACAATATTTCTCATGTTGAAGACAGTATTTATTTAAAAATAGACAGTTTGCCCAGATTGTGCGATGAATTAGAGATGAAAGGGCAAATGATAGATATTGGCGATTGTAAACTGTATTGCGAAGTTGAAGGCAAAGGCAAAGGAATGCCTTTAATACTTATTAATGGAGGACCGGGAGGAACGCATCATTGTTTTCATCCATGGTTCAACCGAGCTGGAAAATTTATGCAGGTAATTTACTACGACCAGCGTGGATGCGGTCAGTCAGAATATATTGCAGGCGATGGATATACTTTCAGACAGGCGATTGATGATTTGGACAAACTGAGAATAAAACTTGGTATTGAAAAATGGACAGTATGCGGTTATTCATACGGCGGCGCTTTGGCTCAATATTATACGGCTGTTTATCCGGAACGTGTTGCCGGATTGGTATTAATGAGCGCATCTCCTCTTCTTCACAATGATGCAATCTATAAGTCGAGACAGATGCAATTTATAAGTGAAGAAGAAAAACAGCGTATTAGTGAAATATACGCACTGTATGATGAAAATAAAATAAACTTGTTTCAGGCGATGTACAACAAAGAGATAAACGGAGACTGGAAACGGCAGAGTTTTTATAAACCTTCAAAAGAAGAAGCAATTCGCAGCGCATTATACGAATGGATACATGACACAAATTTTAATCCCATTATGGGTGCAAGCTACAGCAGATATGATTTTCAACATGTATTCGACAATAATCCAATACCGACATTAATATGCGAAGGAAAATGGGATTTAACATGGAGCGCGGAAAAAGCCGCTATTTTTAAAGAAAATCATCCAAATGCACAACTTGTATTATTTGAAAAATCAGGTCATAATACTTACTGCGAAGAACCTGATTTATTCTTTTCCACACTTAAAAATTTCGTTGATACCTTAAAACCCGTGCAAAGTGAAAAAATTGCTGCATGGAAAACTCAGGCAATGCAAATAATAGTTCCGCAGGAAGAACATTTCAACCGTGAAGCGCAATTCTTTACTCTTGTCAAAAAAGAAGGCGCAGACGAAGCATATAAACAGTATCTTGCATTCAAGAAAAATAATGTTGACAAACAGATGTTTTCGGAATCAGGCATGAATAATTTGGGATACGATTATTTATATACAAACGATTATGAACAGGCTATCAAATTATTTCAAATGAATGTAGATGCTTACCCTGAATCTTCTAATGTTTATGACAGTTTGGGAGAAGCATATTTAAAAGCGAACGATAAAAAACGGGCAAAGGAATTTTATGCAAAATCGCTTGAACTTGATCCGAATAACGAAAATGCAAAAAAGATATTAAGTAATTTATAATCAAAGATTATATAAATGCTCTTAATCTGAAATTTGCTTTTATAATATTCTACTGCACAGCACACATGAAGAGGATTTCGAGTTTTTATAAATGAAAATAAATAAATTTAACTTTTGTAAAATGCATTTAAACTTCAATTATATCAAAAATTAATATTTATGACACAATCCAATTTTGTAGATTATGTAAAAATATTTTTACGTTCGGGCAACGGCGGCAGCGGTTCGGTACATTTGCATCGCGAAAAATACGTTGCAAAAGGCGGTCCCGACGGCGGAAACGGCGGAAACGGCGGAAACATTATCCTGCGCGGAAACAAACAATACTGGACCTTAATAAATTTGCGTTTTCAACGACATATTTTTGCCGAAAACGGCGAAAACGGAAGCGGCGCTTTGAGTACCGGCGCAAACGGGAAAGACGTAATTATTGACGTTCCACTCGGAACTGTTGCAAAAAATGCAGAAACATCCGAAACTTTATGTGAAATTACCGAAGACGGCGAACAAAAAATCCTGCTTAAAGGCGGACGGGGAGGAATGGGAAACGCTTTTTTCAAATCGGCTACAAACCAAACGCCACGCTATGCACAACCGGGCGAAACAGGCGAAGAAGGATGGTATATCCTTGAACTTAAACTTTTGGCGGATGTCGGTTTGGTTGGATTTCCAAATGCCGGAAAATCAACTTTGTTATCGGTAATATCGGCGGCAAAACCAAAAATTGCCGATTATGCTTTTACTACGCTCGAACCGAACTTGGGAATAACTTCATATCGCGATGGCAAATCATTTGTCGTGGCTGATATTCCCGGTATTATCGAAGGTGCGCACGAAGGTAAAGGACTTGGCTTGCGATTCCTGCGACACATTGAACGCAATTCGATGTTGCTTTTTATGATTCCTGCCGACAGCAACGATATTAATAACGAATATAAAATTCTGATTAACGAACTGAAACTGTATAATCCCGAATTACTCGACAAAAAACGAGCGCTTGCAATAACCAAAAGCGATATGCTTGACAGCGAACTTATAAACGAATTAAGAAAAAATTTGCCTCATATTCCGCATATATTTATTTCATCGGTTACAAATAAAGGTATTGCCGAACTTAAAGACTTGCTATGGAATGAATTGAACAAATAAACAGATTAAAATTAACAATTCAAGTCAATATAAAAATGTTTGAATTTATCGAAGATATTGATATAAAAATAAGCCTTTTCATAAATAATTTACATTGTGAAATACTTGATTTCCTAATGTTTCATATAACGCACTGGTATTGTTCTTGCTTAATTTATGCGGCTGTCATTTTTGCGTTCATTGCGATTAAGAAACAGCAATGTTGGCAAGATATTTTATTTTTAACGCTTGCGGTGATTTTTGTAAGTATTATTATATCTGTTTTTATAAAACCAAATGTTGCTCGCCTGCGTCCTTGCAATACAGCAGAATTACAAAGCATGTTGCATATTGTGAAAAAATACACAGCATCATCATTCAGTTTTGTATCATCTCATGCGGCAACAAGTTTCGCTATTGCAATATTTGTTCATACATGTTTACGCAAGAAATCTATTTCGATATTAATTTTTTTATGGGCGTTTATTTACAGTTATTCACGCATTTATCTTGGCGTTCATTTTTTTGGTGATGTACTTTGCGGCGCATTTTTAGGAATACTTTGCGGGAAAATTTTTATTAAATTATCACTGCTGTCCGTTAAAAACAAGAGCAAGAACTGTCATTGCGAACTGAGAAACAGAAAGTAATCCAGACTAATAAATAAATAGTCGCTCCTTATAAACTGTGAAAATAGTCGTTCCTTACGAATAAAAAAAGCCAATGCTAATACATTAAAAATTTCGGACAATTATTTCTTTCTGTTAATTTGCATCAAAGCAAAAGAAGATAAAGAAAAAACATTAATATTTTGCCGAATTTTTGTCTTTATCTATATAAAACTCGGTATTTTTATTCGATAATTTATGTCTATAATTTATTAATAATTAACCATTTCGACCATTTTTAAGGAGCGACTGAATTATTTATTATTTGTAAATTTAAAGATTTAAAACATTTTATTGCGCTTCGGTTGCTTCATCGCGGTAATCATTGCAAAAACGTGCGTTAAATCTTTAAATTACGAAGCACAGCGAAGCAATAACAAATGCACATTCTATATTCATTTAATTTGAATATTCGATACTTAAAAAATTATTACTACTTTTGCGAGCAAATCATATAAACATAAAAATGTATAAAAGAAATTTAGTTTTTGTTGCAGCGTGTGCCGGACTGGCATTTTTTGGCGTTACCATGTTAGCGCTGGGGCCTGTTCTGAATCAGCTTGGAGATGGAGCAAATTCTCTTCCGGCAACATTATCAATTGGAATCATATTGGGTACAATACTGTTTGGTCCTGTTGTCGATAAATTCGGATACAAATGGTTGTTAATATGCGGCGCATTATTTGCGCTTGCAGGCATTCAGGGTCTTGCAAATTTCAAAGACATGACAGTTTTGCATACATCCATGTTTATGCTCGGTTTCGGCGGCGGAATCCTCAACGGAGAAACAAATGCTCTTGTTGCCGAAATTTACGACGACAGCAAACGCGGCGCTCGATTGAGTATTCTCGGCGCTTTTTATTGCATTGGCGCATTATTGTGGACGTTGCTCAATTATTTTATAAAAGATTATACCATACCGTTGCATTTCGTGTCGTGCATAATGTTTGTTTTTGTAATTCTGTTTATTGCAATACAGTTTCCCAAAGCCAAACCGCAAGGCAGCGTATCGCTTAAAAAATCAATAGGATTGCTTAAATATCCTTCGTTGATTTTATTTGCTTTAATACTGTTTTTTCAAAGTGGATTTGAAGGAATAAGCGGAAATTTTACCGTGAAGTTTTTAGAAAAAATGCACCAAACGCCAAACAATATTGCAACGCTTTCGCTTACGTGGTTTACAGTTGGAATGTTAATTGGTCGTATTCCGCTCGGCTCAATTATGAAAAAACTGAAAGACAGCGCAACCCTTTATCTTTATTTGTCGATAGCCGTTACAGGCGTCATATTTTTATATTTTGCCAAGGATATTGCTATTGTTTATTTATCAATGTCATTAATAGGATTTGGCGTTGGCGCAACATATCCTGTTGCATTCAACTATCTCGGCAGCGCATTCAAAGAGCTGTCGGGAACGGCATTTTCAATAGCAATTTTTATTGGGCTGCTTGGACAATTTACATTCAACAAAGTTGTAGGTATTTTATTCGACAAAGGCGATTTTGCATATTTCCCTTTTGCTTTGGCTTTTGCCGTTGTAATGATGATGATTGGGCTTCCCGCAGCCAAAAGAAAAACTAAAATAAAAAATATAAATTAAACGCAAATTAAATATCAAATTCAATAAATATGTTAGCAAATCAATGGCTTAAAAACGCTCAAAGAGTAATGAATCAAATTGAGGCAACTCAAATGGAACAAATTAAAAAAGCAGCAGAAATTATGGCAGATACAATCGAAGCCGAACGCTGGGTGCATACTTTCGGCTGCGGGCACGCAAATCTTCCTATCGAAGAAATGTATCCGCGAATCGGCGGTTTTGTGGGTTTTCATCCCTTGTGCGAACTTCCGCTTACTTTTTTTACACATATAGTAGGCGAAATGGGGATTCATCAATTTCTTTTTCTCGAACGCGCCGAAGGTTACGGACAAACGATTATGAAAAGCTGGAATTTTGACAAACGCGACTGTTTATGGCTTTTTTCGCATACAGGAATAAATGCTGTGAATATAGATGTAGCGCTTGAAGCAAAAAAACAGGGAATGAAAGTTATTGTTTATGGCTCGGCAAACGCTACCGGTGATAAAAAACCGCGACACTCATCAGGTAAAAATCTGTTTGAAATAGCAGACCTTGTTGTTGACTCGTGCTGTCCACTGACAGATGCTTCCGTTGAATTGAAAAATCATCAGGACAAAATAGGACCTGTTTCAACAATAGCGTTCATTACAACAGTATGGATGACAATTTGTACCGTTGCTGAAATTTTGGCTGACCGTGGCGTGAAACTTTATATTCATCCTTCGCACAATGTTCCCGGCGACACAACTGCCCACGAACGCTTGGATGACTGTATAAAAGAATACAAAACTCGAGTTACGGGATTGTAATAAAAAGTTTTTGTTTTCATAGATGCGAGGGCGGCGAAAGTCGCCTTTGCTGTTTTTTCAACATTAAACAGACATCGTCTGCTCCATTGTACAAAACAACGAAATGATTTGAAATAAATTCAGATGTATAACAGATTAACGCTATTAAAATGCATCGTGCATTTCAAAAAACTTTATTAATTTTGACCGTTTCTAAGAAAATACGATAATGAGCAATACAAATTTTTCATTCAAACAGTTTGTTATATATCAAGAAAAATCGGCGATGAAAGTTGGCGTTGATGGCGTTATGCTTGGCGCCTGGACAGATGTTGCAAAGGCGGTGAATATTCTTGATATTGGTACAGGTACGGGTTTGATTGCAATAATGATGGCGCAGCGAAATTCCATTGCAAATATCGATGCTGTTGAAATCGAACAGCAATCATACGAACAGGCTGTAGAAAACGTAAACAGATGTATATGGAAAAACCGCATAAACGTGATTCACGAAAAATTTCAAACCTTTGCCGAAATAACTCAAAAACGATACGATTTGATTGTTTCAAATCCGCCGTATTTCATTGCATCGCTGCAATCGCCTGAAATGCAGCGCACTGTTGCGCGACATTCTTTGTTGTTGACTCAAGACGATCTGATAAACGGCGTTGATAAAATACTTTGCGATACGGGAAAATTTGCCGCCATTTTTCCTTACATCGAGGCTAATATTTTTATCGCAAAAGCTGCCGTGCAAAATATTTTTTGCAACAAAAAAACAAATATAAAACCAAGCCCCGAAAAACCGGTAAAGCGCATTATGCTCGAATTTTCACGCATAAAACAAAATCTTATGGAAAATACAATTTGCATTGAAACAGGCAAAAGGCATGATTATACCGCTGAATATAAAATGCTTACAAAAGATTTTTATATAAAATTTTAAAATAATTCGACTTAAAGTTCAAAGGTTAACTTTAAACTTTAAGCCAAACATAAATCAAATAAAATCAATACATATTCACATTTGTAGAGTCGGGTAGATAAATAAAAATATTAATCATCTCGGACGACCATTTGTCGTATCTGTTAAATTCCACAGGCGTAAGCATCATTGTAGCCGAATCGACCATAACGTATCCGTTGGAAATATTTTGGACTTTTAACTTTGCTCCGTGGCGAGTTGATGCATTTGCCGATTTCATAACCACAATATAACTTTCGGAAATACTGTCAACAGGAACAATTTTAATAGAAGGACAAATAAATAATGATTCGTTATTTGCAGGATTTTCGTATATCAACAAATTGTCCCAGTTAAAAAAAGCAATTTCGCAAGGTCTGATACTGTCGGGCATTTTGATATTCAATGTTTTTATATTGTCGAAATTTACATCTTTGTGAACTTCGCGTACAGTTTCATTATATTGATAAAGTTTCACGGTTGATACTGCGCTTCCGCCGATAAAGATTGCTGTAATTATCCAGACAATCATTAAAATGACCATTGTCGTTTTGTCTTTTATTTTAAATCCCGTTAATACTTTTATCGACAAGTATATCAATATGCAAACAGGAATAAAAATTATGATTGCTATTGCCAATTTTATAATCCATGTATTCACTTCGCCGATATAAATATAATCGAGAAGCGAAATCATATTTGTACCGCCAAACAATGAGCCGCCGAAAAAACCTGCAATCCCTGTTATCAGCAATAAAGTACAAATTATTACAACTATCGGCAGGCTTATTCCTACGCATATCTGTATTACAAGTCTGAAAATTTTTGTAAAAAAAATTCCGAAACTTTTATTCTCCGAGCCTGATTTATTACTGTTTTTTCGAACCGATGTGTAGCCATGCATTTCGAGGTTTTGTCGTGGCGTTTTTGTTCGCGGCATTACAATCCATAAGACAATGTAAATGAACATCATAAAAGGCATTCCGAAAATAAATCTGTTTGAAAACCAAAAATGCATTCCATCCAATGATATTATCATAAAAACAATAAACGCCACGCGAATCCATGTCGCATCCAAACGCAAATAATGTCCTATTCCGCTGCAAACGCCGGCTATGACTTTGTTTTCGGTGTCGCGATACAAACGTTTTTTTACAGGATTGTTTACATTTTCAAAATGTTTTTTGAATTTATCCGCCGAGCCTGTGTTATCGTCAAAGTCGTTAGGATTTCCTATAATGTTGATAATTTCGTTAATATCGTTGAGGCTGACCGCATGATCGGCAGATTTTACGCGCAGCGAAAGCAAATCGGCAATGCGCGCTTCGATATCTTCGATGATTTCATTATCATCGGCAAAGTGCGATTGCAATTCACTTATATACGATTTGAGTTGTTGATATGCATTTTCGTCAAGATTAAATGCAATGCCGTTAAGGCTTACCTGTACAGTTGTTTTCATTATTTTTAAAAATTAAAAGTTTATATTTATATCTTATCACAATGTATTTTTACGTTGTTAAAATAATTGTCGGTAGTTTTTATTTTTCTGATTGTTTCAACAATCTCATTCCAAACATTATCAAGCTCCTGCAAGGTTAATTTTCCTTTTTCGGTGAGCGAATAATATTTTCGTGGCGGTCCTTGTTTTGATTCTTCCCATCTGTATTTTAACAATCCCTGATTTTTTTGCCGTGTAAGAAGCGGATACAAAGTTCCTTCTACTACAATCATTTCGGCATCTTTCAATTCTGATATTATTGATGAAGCATAGGCTTCGCCGTTGCGTTCCATTATGCTCAAAATACAATATTCCAAAATGCCTTTGCGCATTTGCGACTTTATATTGTCGGAATTGATTATTATGTTGTCGTCAATTATTTTCATTTTTTATTTTTTTATTTGCGTTTATTTGAATCTGTCGCAGGATATTTTTTTATGTTTTCGGATGTTATCGGCAAACCGCGCAATTCAAGTTTTTGAACCGACGATAATGCTTCGGGCGTTACAATCCACAATACGATGTATATCATTATTGCAAATCCGGTAACTAAAAGTATCAACGTAACAAATCGCACTATTGATACATCAAAATCAAAATATTCGGCAATTCCCGAACAAATGCCTGCTATTTTTTTACCATCAGGGTCGCGATAAAAGCGTTGATGTTTTTTGCGAAAACTGTCGAATTTATATTCGATTTCGTTCATCGCCTTTGCAAACGAATTATCAGAATGCTGCTTGCCGTCCTGCTTGTCGATTTCTTTTTCGGGTTTTCCCAGAATGGAAATAGCCTGATTCACCAAATTGTCATTAACAACTCTGTCAGTCGTTTTTATCGTTTCCTGAAAAATTTCGGCGATTCGCATTTCCACATCTTCCATTATTTCTTTGGCATCGCCTTTTTCAAGACTTGCTTCAAAATCGTCCAAATAATCTTTGAGTATTTCGTATGCATCTATTTCTATTATAAAACAGATGCCTCCAACGTTTACAGAAATTACTTTTTTCATTTTATTTTCTTTAATTAATTTTGATGCAAATATATATCTTTTTTGACTACTATGTATAGCAAAGTAATTAATATTTTTTGTTAAAAAATATTAAAACGCCGTAAGTAATTGTTTTTCAGAATATAACAAAGTTGTCTAAATTGTGCTTTTTTATGATTTATACAAAAAAAACCTTTTTAAGATAAAAATATTGATAATATATTGATATTTAGATAATTATACTTTATTTTTATAAAATATTCTTTTAAATTTTGCATAATATGCAAAAAAAACAGTCCAAAAATTTTACTGGGATTCTATTCGCTTTTCCTGCGAAATTTTTGCAGAAAATTGAAATTAATCAAATTTTTACAGTTGAACACAAGATTTTTCATGTCTTTTATAATTGTTTGTAAATTATCTGTAAAGGAACGAAAATTCGAGGATATCTCAAAAAAGCAATATAATGCACTGATAACGAAATGATTATATAGAAAAATCACTATTTTTGCCGCTTAATAAAAAATATTTTATACATTTGGCGACTAATAATTTATATGTAAAAAATAATTGTATGATTTTATCCGACTTTATAAAATTACTTGAAAGCAAAAACGAACTCATTCGGATTAAGGAATTTGTTAATCCTGTTCTCGAAATTGCCGAAATAACCGACCGATTTTCTAAAAGTAAAAACGGAGGAAAAGCTCTGCTTTTTGAAAATACGGGAACAGATTTTTCGGTATTGACAAACGCTTTCGGCTCGAATACAAGAATGTGTTATGCGCTTGGCGTAAGCAACTTAAACGAAATACCTGACGAAATAAATAAGATTTTTTCATTCATTACAAGTCCTAAAACAAATTTTTGGGATAAAATTTCCACATTACCAAAATTAAAACAGATTTCCGACTGGATGCCAAAATACAAATCGGGGAAAGGAAAATGTCAGGATGTGATAATACAATCGCCCGATTTAAGATGTTTACCTGTATTAAAATGTTATCCGTTTGATGGCGGCAAATTTGTAACATTGCCAATGGTTCATACCGTAAATCCCGAAACAAACATTCGCAATGTAGGAATGTACAGAATGCAGATTTTTGACGAAAAAACAACAGGAATGCACTGGCACAAACACAAAACGGGAGCCGCTCATTTCGAAATGTACAGGCAACAAAATAAAATAATGCCTGTTGCTGTTACGCTCGGAGGCGATACAATTTATACTTATGCTGCAACAGCCCCGCTTCCGGATGGTATAGATGAATATCTGTTTGCAGGATTTTTGCGCAAAAAAAGCGTTGAACTCGTGAAATGCATAACGCAACCAATGTACATTCCTGCGGATGTGGATTTTGTAATCGAAGGTTATGTAAATCCGCAAGAACCTTTATGTATGGAAGGACCTTTTGGCGACCATACAGGATTTTATTCGCTCGAAGATTTGTTTCCGAAATTTCATGTAACATGCATAACGCATAAAAAAAATGCAATTTATCCTGCAACTGTTACAGGAATTCCACCGCAGGAAGATGCCTGCATGGCAAAAGCGACCGAACGTATTTTTATCGAACCTGTTCGTTTGATTGTTTCGCCCGAAATTGAAGATATAAACATGCCTGTCGAAGGCGTTTTTCATAATATTGCGATTGTGAAAATAAAGAAAACTTATGCAGGACAAGCCATAAAAACGGCAAATGCCTTGTGGGGCGCAGGACAAATGATGTTCAACAAAATTATGATTATCGTAAATGGCGATGTTGATATTAATAATTATACGGAACTGACAGAAAAAATCAATGCGAATATCAATATCAACAACGATATTTATTTCACAAAAGGACCGCTTGATATTCTTGACCATGCAGCGCAATCGTCAGGTTTTGGCGGAAAAATATGCCTTGATGCAACCGAAAAATATGCTGAAGAAAAACCTTATGAAAACAAATCTGTAAATCAAAAACTGTATGAATTTATCAATAAAAGCAAATTTGATAAAGATAATATTAATGCAAAAATAACAATAGTTATGGATGATTTTGCAGATACAGACAATCTTAGCCAAGCCGTGTGGCTGCTTGGAAACAATATTGATGCAGTGCGCGACTGTTTAATAATCGACAGCAATCTTGTTGTCGATGCATGTATTAAACACAAAAATTATAAATCAATATTCGAAAATCGAGACTTTATTTTTAATCGCCGCTGTCCGAATATTGCATGTTCTTCGGCTGAAACCGTTAAAATTATTAATGAAAAATGGGAAAAATTAAATGCAGGCGAATTTATATCATCTCCATCCGAAAATGTTAAAAATCTTATACTTTCTCCATCGGCAGAATTTATAAAATGAAAAAAAATGTTATAAAAACACTATTACATGGTGATTTTACATTGTAAATTTATATCTTTGCGTACAGATTTGAACAATGGGTATAGATTTTTTAAAAGCATTCATAGTAGGTTTTTGCGGGTCGGTAGCGGTTGGTCCTATCGGTGTTTTATGTATGCAGCGCACACTAAATAAAGGAAGAATTTCGGGATTTATGTCGGGCGCAGGCGCCGCTTCTGCCGATACGTTTTTCGCTGCATGCGCGGTTTTAGGACTTGCCGCTGTTCAATCTTTATTAGAACACAATCAATCCGTATTTTACATTGCCGGAGGAGCCATTATTGCAATAATAGGCACGAAAATCCATTTTACCAATCCCATAATACAATTAAAAAAGCCGAGAATAAGTAAATTCAAAATGTTTGAAGATTTTTATTCAACCTTTCTTTTGACGCTTACAAATCCAATGACAATTTTTTTTCTTATAAGTTTGTTTGCCTTGGTAAAACTTGATTTGACAACGCGAGTAAATACATCGAGCAGCATTGCAATTGTGCTTGGAGGAGTGTTTTTAGGAGCCTGCGCATGGTGGACTTTATTAATTTCGATTGTAAATAAATACAGAAAAAAATTTCGCCTTGAACATCTTTGGATGGTTAACAAAATAGCCGGAATTATAATTTTCCTGTTTGGAATTTTCTTTATTTTTGAAGGAATTTGGAAAATCATTTACGGCTGCCCGACAACATTACGATAAGTTTTTTCTATTGTTTTACACAAAAATAACAGATGTGATTTTATGATGACTGTTATGAATTGCTGCATCCTGCAAGTTCGTAAAGACGAAGCCAAACTTTCGACATATTTTATTTATCGGCATCACAAATGAAGATGACATACCCAATGGCGATTACAAAAAAATTACATAAAATTTGCATTATTACAAAATAATACTATAACTTTGCACTTGTAATGTAAATATTGTATGCTTATGAAGTAAAAAAGGCGAACAGTACGCACATTATAAAATGTATTGGAAAAAGCGTTTAGCTGATCTTAGGCTTATTGAAACTTAGACAATTTCAAAAAACTGCCATGAGTAATGCTAGTCGCTCACGCCATTTCCGGCGTGGGCATTTACTCATTTAATTTATTTGGCAGTTTAGGTAGTCTAAGACCTCAATAAGCAGATAATTAGAGTTTGTCCGCGCTTTTTTTATGTGCGTATTTCAAATTAAATTTGAGTTTGGGCAATCGGTGGAGAAAAATTCTGCAAAACCATCCGGAATAAAAGAGCAGGACGAGCAATCGAAAATCGACAAGAGTAGAAAATTTAAATAATACGGTTTATGAAAAAAATAAACAAAACAGCGAAACGTTATGCAGTGCAAGGATTTGATTTTATAAATATCAGCAAACAGGTTAATGTTAAGGTATATTAAAACTGTGAAAACTTTTGCAGTTTTAAAAGTTTCATCTACTTTTGTTCGCTAAAATAACTGAAAAAATGAATGATAAAATTATAAAAATAGCATGTGATTTATTCCTGCGATATGGAATACGCTCGGTAACAATGGACGAAATTGCCGCCGAAGCAGGAATATCAAAACGCACATTATATGAAAAATTTTCAAATAAGGAAGATTTACTCGAAAAACTGCTTGAAAATATTTGGGTTGAACATCGCAGCAGTATCAACCAAATAATCATGGCTACTCCAAGTTGTCTTATCTCTATTTTGAATATTATGAAATATGTAACCAAAGACTTTAAAGATGAACAGATAATCAAATCGCGAGAAGGTTTTTTTAACGATTTGAATAAATTTTATCCAAATGTAGCGAAAAAAAATAAAGACTGTTTGGAACTGTTAAGGTCGTTTATGGCGGAACATCTTAAAAAAGGCGTGGAACAACAAACAGTACGAAAAAATTTGAATCTGGATCTGATTTCAACTTTATTGATAGTTCAAATCGAAGGTCTTGACAATATCAAGGCAATGCAGCAATTTCATCCGCGCGAAATTTTTACAACCGCCATAATCAGTTTCTGTCGGGGAATATCTACTGAAAATGGATTAAAGGAAATAGAAGATTTTCTAACTGAAAATGAAGTATATATATAAAAAATGAAATTTAATTTAAAATATTTTTCAAATTAAATTGTTTTCATAATTACAAGATTAATGCAAGGTATCAAAATAAAAATACAGTAAATTTAAATTTATAATACAAAAGAAATAATGAAAAAATTTTCAAAAACAAAGAAATTTTTAATACTAATGCTTGGGTTTACAATATCGGCAAACGCTTATGCTCAAGATTCGCTGAAAATAAACGCTGGCATATTGAAAATTACATTAAAACAGGCAATAGAAATTGCACAAAGCGAAAGTCCGACAATAAGAATTGCCGACCAAAACATCGAATTGAAAAAAACGGCAGAACAGGAAGTTTATGCAGGATTGTTTCCTCAGGTAAGCGCCGTGGCAACATATTCGCGCGCTTTGAAAAAACAAACTATGGTTATGGATTTCGGCGGACAACAGCAACGAATTCAGGTTGGCAGCGATAACAGCTATTCGGGAGGCATTCAAATAAATCTTCCTCTTTTTGCTCCATCTTTGTACAAAACTGTTAACCTTAGCAAAACCGACATTGAACTGTCAAAAGAAAAAGCCGCCGCATCGCGGTTGGATTTGATAAATCAGGTTGTAAAAGCATATTATCAACTGCTTTTGGCTCAAGACAGTTATGTCGTGCTTGAAAAAAGTTATAAAAATGCCGAAGAAAATTATAAAAACATAGATGCCAAATATAAGCAAGGTTTGGTGAGCGAATATGACAAAATTCGCGCCGAAGTGCAGATGCGTTCCATAAAACCAAACGTTGTAAGCGCAGCAAACGGAATCAGTTTAGCCATGCTTCAACTTAAAGTTTTGATGGGAATAGACCCGACCGTTGAAATTGCAATAGAAGGCAACCTGAAAGACCATGAACGCGGAATGCTTACACGACAAATTTACGCAAGCGCTCTGAACCTTGAACAAAACAGCGACCTTAAACAATTGGATTTGAATACCGAAATGCTGAAAAAGCAGTTAAGCATTCAGCGCACAAACTATCTTCCTACGCTTTCGGCATCTTTCGGATACATGTACACATCGCTAAATAACGATTTCAGAGTTTTCCATTACAACTGGTTTCCATATTCAACGTTAGGACTTAATTTGAACATTCCACTGTTTAATGCCGCAACAAGCAAAAAGACAAAGCAAATAAAAATACAAATTCAACAAATGCATGACACTCGTTTGAACACCGAACGACAGTTGAATATGCTTGTACAAAGTTATTTGAATAATATGTCGGCAAGCGTGGAACAGGTAATATCTGATAAAGAAAACATAAATCAGGCAGAAAAAGGCAGAACAATCGCCATAAAACGGTATGAAGTCGGAGCCGGAACAATCCTTGAAGTTAACGACAGCGAAATAGCGCTGACACAGGCCGAACTCGTTTATAATCAGTCAATATATAATTATCTTACGGCAAAAGCCGATTTGTACAAAACGCTCGGACGCGAAACCCTTGCCGAATAAACAAATTAAAAATAATAATATGAAAAAGTCAATAAAAATATTTATCGAATCGTTTGTTGCAACAATTACACCCGGATATAACGAATCCTTTTTTATGTTAAAGTTAATACAAATTTGCTAATAAATACGAATACCAGTCAAAATTCTGAGTATAATGAACAATATATCAACGAGGAAACCATGGAACATATTGATATTAATAAAATAAAAAAACCAATAATAAAACTTCCTGTTTTATCGCCCGACAGTATTGATTTGCCCATATCTCCGACCCCTGCGTGTGCATATTGCGATAATGAGAGTTTATCGCCATATATGTATTGCGCAGGAAATCCAGTGAACAGAATAGATCCGGATGTGATGGACATAAATTTTATTTGTCATTTTAAATATGATGAGAACCGTTCAGATATTGGCACTTGGGAAAAAGGAATAAGTAAAGAAACAGAAAAAATACTTGAAGCATTTGCAAAAACAAAAATTGGTTATGTTTTTTTCCAATAAAATATTGTAAGCATTATTCAAATATACATAAAAATCTTCACATATACGCAGACCGATAAAATATTAGTTGAAATTTATAGAAGAAAAATATGAAGAAAAGTTAGCATTAAATTATCAGATTACACAAACGCATAAAATTTTTGCAAAATTTATAGAAAAATACAAATAAAATAATACAAATATGAAAAAAAAATTAATAATTTTAATGACTGCTGCAATGATGATTTCTTGCAGCGTAAACAACAAAAAAACCACTGAACCTGCACAGCCTGCCGATACAAAAATACTTGTAAAAACGGCTGTTGCAAAAAAACAGATTATCGACAAACTACAAGAATTTACGGCAACTGTTGAATCAGAAAAAATAAATAATATTGCGCCGAACGCTCCTGTGCGTATAAGTAAAATACTTGTCGAAACAGGCGATCACGTTGTAAGCGGGCAAAAACTTGTTCAAATGGATGCAACAAATCTTGCCCAGCTCGAATTGCAAATAGAAAACAGCAAAAAAGAATTTGAACGCGTTGACGAACTGTACAAAGTTGGCGGCGTGAGCAAAGCCAACTGGGATGCTGCAAAAATGGCTTTGGATTTGCAAATTACATCGTATAACAATCTGCTTGAAAATACGCAACTTACAGCTCCAATCAGCGGAATAATAACAGCCCGAAATTACGACGACGGCGACATGTACAGCGCAGGAAAACCTGTTCTTGTTATCGAACAGATTGTGCCTGTAAAACTTTTGATAAACGTTTCGGAACAATATTATACTCAGGTAAAAAAAGGCTTGAAAACAGATGTTAAACTTGATGTTTACGGAGACGAGATTTTCAAAGGCGAAATAAGCCTGATACATCCAACGCTGACGCCAGCAACACGAACATTTGCTGTAGAAATTAAACTGCCAAATCGCGATGAACGCGTGCGTCCCGGAATGTTCGGCAGAGTAATTCTTAACTTTGGTAAAGAAGAAGGAATTATGATTTCCGATGTTGCCGTTCAAAAACAAATAGGAACAAATGAAAAATACGCATTTGTAATTAAAAACGGCATCGCCGAACGGCGCATAGTTACGCTCGGCAGTCAAATTGGCGATATGATTGAAATATTATCAGGAATTGATGAAGGCGATGAAGTTGCAATAACAAGTTTATCACGGCTTGACAACGGCAAAGAAGTAACAGTTAAAAATAATTGATGAACTGCCATAAACTCAATGAATTTGCCGACTTGATCAAAATCGCAAATAATATAAACGACAAAAAAATAAATTAAAATGAAAATTTATCAAATAGCGGTAAAAAAACCTATATCAACCATGTTGATTTTTGCAGGCGTAATAACATTAGGCTTATTTTCGCTCAATAATTTGGCTATCGACCAGTTTCCCGAAATGGATATTCCGTATGTAAGCGTTGTAACCGCTTACTCAGGAGCAAATGCAGCCGATATTGAAACCAACATTACGCGAGTGCTCGAAGATAATTTGAATACGGTTAATAATCTCAAAAAACTTACATCAACCTCGCGCGACAACGTATCGATGATTACGCTGGAAATGGAATGGGGATGCGACCTGAACGAAGCGGTAAACGATGTGCGAGACGTTGTTAGCCGAGTCAGAGATTATCTTCCCGATGATGTTACATATCCTACAATATTCAAATTCAGCAGTTCGATGATGCCTGTTATGGTATTGACGGCAACTGCCGACCAAAGTTATGCTGCTCTTAATAAAATTCTTGATGACAAACTTGTAAATACCCTAAACCGTATTGATGGAGTAGGCGCTGTAAGTTTAATGGGAATTCCGGCTCGTGAAATACAGATAAATGTTGATCCAAACAAAATAGATGCATACAATCTTTCGGTTGAACAGATAGGAAACATAATAGCAGCCGAAAACATAAACATTCCCAGCGGAACTGTTGATGTGGGAAACAACACTTTCAATCTCAAAGCAGATGGCGAATTTCAAAGCAGCGATGAATTGAAAAATATTGTTGTTTTCAGTCAGAACGGCAGAAATATTTTGCTCAATGAAATAGCAACAATTAAAGATACGCTCGAAAAAGCAACAATGGACTCCCGTATCAACGGCAAAAAAGGTATTATTGTATTAGTTCAAAAACAATCGGGAGCAAATACTGTTAATATAGTAAACGAGATTTATAAACTTTTACCGCAAATACAGGAAACATTACCGAAAGATATTAATATTGGCATTGTAATGGATGGCTCAGAATCAATCAAAGACAACATTGCATCGTTAAGCGAAACAGTAATGTACGCCTTTATTTTTGTTATTCTTGTGGTTATGGCTTTTTTAGGTCGATGGAGAGCAACATTTATAATTTGTTTAACCATTCCCATATCGCTTATTACCGCATTTATTTATTTATACGCCACAGGCAGCACGCTTAATATAATTTCGCTCAGTTCGCTGTCGATTGCAATAGGTATGGTTGTAGATGATGCCATTGTGGTTTTGGAAAATATCACAACTCATATCGAACGGGGAAGCAGTCCCAAAGAAGCGGCAGTTTATGCAACAAACGAAGTCTGGATTTCGGTAATTGTTACAACTCTTGTAATTGTCGCCGTATTTCTTCCGCTCACGCTTATATCAGGCATGATGGGAATCATGTTCCGTGAATTGGGATGGATAGTAACAATTGTCGTATGTGTTTCAACAACAGTTGCAATTTCGATAACGCCAATGCTTTCGGCATATATACTTAAACTCGAAGGCGGAATTCACCATTACAAAGGTTTGGGAATTATTTACAAACCTATAGACAAATTTCTTAATCTTTTGGATATTGTTTATGCACGACTTCTTACATGGGCTGTATGGCATCGAATATCGGTATTGCTGATAACACTTACATTGTTTGTATCTTCGTTATTTTTATTGTTGGTTGTGCCTGTCGAATTTTTTCCGACATCCGACAACGGAGTAATTGCAGCAACAGTGCAGTTAGAGCAGAACGTAAGCGTAGATTACACAGCAAAAATTGCGCGCAAGATAGAAGGAATTGTTGCCGAAAAATATCCTGAAATACGACTTTTGTCATCAAGCGCAGGAACCAATTCAGGGTCGAGCGCATTTGCGGCAATGCAGTCATCAGGCTCGCACATAATCAGTTTCAGAATGCGTTTGCCACGCGCTACCGAACGTATTCGAACAATTTTTGAAATATCCGACTCTTTACGAAAAGATTTTGCCGGTATTCCCGAAATTCGTCAGTATTCGGTTACGCCCGGCGGCGGTGGCGGCGGCTCGATGGGCGGTCCAAGCAATGTGCAACTCAAAATATTCGGCAACGATATGGATGTTACCAATACCGTTGCACTGGAATTGAAAGACAGAGTAAGCAAAGAAGTAAAAGGAGCAAGAGATGTTCAATTGTCAAGAGACGATATGCGTCCCGAATACAATGTTAAATTCGACAGAACAAAACTTGCATATTACGGAATAACAAACGCAATGGCATCGCAGGCTGTACGCAACAGAATAGACGGATTTGTTGCAAGCAAATATCGTGAAGATGGAGACGAATATGATATTGTTGTCAGATATGCCGAAGAATTTCGCAAATCGTTCGACGATATAAACAATATTACGCTGTTCAACAATTCAGGGCAGCGAATAAAACTCGGCGAAGTAGCAGCGGTAGTCGATGAATTTGCCGCTCCTGCAATCGAACGCGAAAATCGAAGACGGCTTGTAAGCGTTAATGCATCCTTAGCGCCGGATGCTGCGCTAGGCGATGTGATAAAAGACGTAACAGCGCTTTTAAAAACTTATGAAACACCGCAAGGAGTAGATATTGTAATTGGCGGAACAATCGAAGACCAGCAAGAATCAAATCAGGACATGATGACCCTGCTGATGCTTATTGTTATTCTTGTTTACATTGTTATGGCAACACAGTTCGAATCATTCAAAATGCCATTTATTATTATGTTTACTATTCCGTTTGCTTTTACAGGCGTATTCCTTGCCTTGTTTTTAACAAATACGCCTCTCAGTATTATTGCATTGATAGGCGCTGTTATGCTTGTTGGTATTGTTGTTAAAAACGGTATTGTAATGGTTGACTATACCAATCTGCTTGTAGAACGGGGCAACAGAATACGTACAGCCGTTGTAATGGCGGGAAAAAGCCGTTTACGCCCTGTACTTATGACTTCGCTCACAACAATATTGGGAATGCTACCGCTTGCAATAGGAAGCGGCGTAGGTTCTGAAATATGGAAACCAATGGGAATTGCAATCATTGGAGGCTTAACATTTTCTACCATGCTCACCTTACTGGTAATACCTGTTTTATATGCCTTGCTGGTAAGCAATAAAGCGTTCAGAAAGAAAAAAACAAGCGAAGAAGAAAGAAGAGAAATTGAAGAACTGAAACGTTCAATAAAACGTTTGAATAATCCTGTTAATTAAAATTTAGAAAAGAAAGAAAAATGAAAGCAATATTTATATCATACAATCAGGCATTGACCGAAAGAATAATTAATGTTTTAGACAATAACGATGTGCGCGGATTTACAAAATGGGCGCTCACCGAAGGTCGAGGAACAGTTGATGGCGAACCGCACTATGGCAGTCATGCATGGCCATCAATGAACTCGTCAATGCTTACTGTTGTTGAAGATGAAAAAACAGAAAAAGTAATGAACGATCTGCGCAAACTTGACGAAACAGCCAAAATGCAGGGATTGCGCGCATTTGTATGGAATATAGAACAAATCATGTAAGGCGCTGAAAATTATCTGATAACATTGACGCTTTGCAGGACGCCAGAACCTTAGTTCAGAAATAATTTAAAAATTATCTGAATTGTGATTTATCTGATTTTGTTTGATTAATACTGTTTTGATAAAAAAACTCCCAGAAAACTAGAATAACGAAAAAAAACTGTCCCGTTAAGGACAGTTTTTTTCTGCTGTTTCTTCCGTAAATATTTGTCCCGCTATGGACAAAATGTTGATAGAAATTATACCGCAGCAAAGGTTACTTGCGAAGCGCCGGCGGTGTTTCATGTCATTTGTGATAAATTCGCACGTAATGCATGAAGATATTTCGTTTTTACAGACAGACAATTCGTAGCGGGATATATTTCTTTTATCTTCTTTTGTGTCAAGACAAATTAACAGAAAAAAAATCATATTTTGCCGAATTTTTGCCTGTATCTGTGTAAAACTCGGTATTTTTATTTGGTAATTTGCGCTTACAATTTATTAATCATAAATGGTTTTTTATTAATGAGCGACTATTTAGTTATTCCGCCTGCAATGCCGCGGTACGACTGCGATTAATGCGGTTTTGCCTGTGTTTTTTAATATTTTACGATTGCAATCAAAAA
>JAITLJ010000009.1 GCA_031277925.1 Prevotellaceae bacterium
GGGACGCGCGAAATAATCTTCGACCTTATATTTGAAATCGCCCTTGTCGTAGTCGATAAGTTTGGCGAGTTCTTCGTCGGACGAAGGCAGCGAAGTATCGCCGGGTAATTTAGGTTCAAATTTAGTCAATGTCAACGGCAATGTCATTCCTTCCTGTTCAAAGTTTCCTTCAATCGTTTCGCCCTTAAATGTACCTTTATACGACAATTGAAGTTGCGCCGACGAGAGGGTCAGTTCGCCGTTTACAAATTCGGTTGTTTCGATTGCAATTCCCGAAACGTTTTGCAAAGGAACATCTATTGTAGCCGAATATGTTCCGTCATTCTCAACAATATGGAAAATTAATTCCACATTTACGCCCTGTACGTTCAACGTACCTTTCCAATTTCCTGTGATTTCCTGTGTTTTTTTTGTTGTCATGGTTGTTAATAATAAAATTACCACTAAAGCCAATGCTACCAATATACTTATCGATAGCAATAATTTTTTTGTTGTCATGTTTTATAATTTTTTGATGTTTAAAATAAAATTAATCTTCTCTAAATTCCAAAATATCTCCCGGTTGACAGTCCAGCTCTTTGCACAAGGCATTTAACGTATTGAAACGTATAGCCTTTGCCTTTCCCGTTTTTAATATCGAGAGATTTGCCTGTGTAATGTCCACTTTTTGCGAAAGTTCGTTTAAGGATATTTTTCGTTTCGCCATCATTACGTCTAAATTTACAATAATCGCCATGCTTTTAAATAGTTAAATCCTGTTCCTCTTTCATGTTTTTAGTATATTGCAATATTTCGGAAAGAATAAGCAATATCAATCCAATAAAAAGCGCGGAATAATTAAAATCGCCCATATAAGGCTTATAATCTTTTATTTGCAAATAAGAATCTGTTGATATGGTTGCAGTTAAATTAATAAATAAATTAATTACAAATATCAATAATAAAATCAGCGATATTTTTTTGATTCTCTTAATGTTTTCCATGCTGTAAAACCTGTTTTGTGTGATTGATTTCATTATTCTGTATCCGACAAAAGGAATATACACAAAGAATGCAAATATAATCAAGCCCATTATATTTGCTGTTATGTTCATTATTTTTACGTAAATCGTAATGTTTTCAGGCGATTTGGATATAAGTGCAATCATTTGTCTTATTTCAAAACGGACTTCTTCGCCTGTTTTTTCGTTAATTACAGTTGATGGAAATGTTATGGAACCTTCAACAGGCTTCGTGTAACTTGCACAAACATTTAAATTAATATTACCGCTTTTTCCCTGTTTATAGTCAAATTCAAAACCGGCTATTGCCAATTTCCCTGCTTCGTACATATTGTGTACGAAAAATACGACATACATGATTGCCAGAAATAAACTGTATATCTTTAATTTTTTACTCATATTTTATTTTTCATTATGCAAATTATGTTTTTTGATATATAAATTATTAATATCAATATTTATTTATTGTTTTTCGATATGCAAAGGTAAGCGTATTTTTTAAATGCGAATATTAAAAAAACGTTAAAACCGCTTTTTTATTTTACGGCGAAAAAAAATACAAAATTTTTATTCGTTTGTATGCAATAAAAAAATTTCGTGTATATTTGAGCAGAATTTAAACATGATTTAAACACAAAATGTTATGGCATAGAAATAGAGAAAATATATTACAGGCATTGTCTATACAAAAAAAGCGAACGCTCGCGAGTAATCGTGGGCTTTTTATTTGTATGGACAAGGTAATTCCAGAACCGCAAACAGGCAATAAAAGTTCGCGATTTTTCATTTTATACGCTATGAACTACGATTTACAAAATAGAAAATCTGTTGTTATCACAACGGCTGGCATCACAAGACAATTTATTGCAGCCAGCATAACTCATATTGTTTGCGATGGCTATTTATGCGATGTGTATATCGAAGGAAATGAAAAAGTTACATGTTCAAAACTTTTAAAATTTTTTGAAACCGAACTTGCCTGCTGCGGTTTTGTGTGGATACATCACGATACACTTGTTAACGCAAAGTATATAAGGCAAATAAATAACAGAAAAAAAGAAATAGTATTAACCGACAATACAAAACTGAAAGTTTCACGTCGAAAAATGACTGCGCTGAAAAGATATTTTATTGACTTGCATTGATAATCCACTTATTTGTAAACTGCTGACACTTATTAATATCATACAACCACTTATTAGAAAGTTGATACCATGCGAACAAACATGAAAAACAATGTGTTTTCTTTGCAAAAACAAAAAAGGAAAATTGTTACGCCGACTTAAAGGTAACAGTAAATTAAAAATTTTAGAATTATGAAAAAAAATGAATTTAAAATTAAAGTGATTGAAAAACCTATTGTAAATTTTAATGATGTTCATAAATTGAATGAAAGTGAATTAAGCGTAATTAAAGGAGGAACGGATGAAGATGACGAATTAGAACTGCAAAAGAAATGCCTTTTTTGGAGTAGATTCATAATTAACGATTGGTGTGTATGTGATAAACGTACTTTCATTGGATCTGGTTATGAAGAGATTTTGGATTAAATTAACGGTTATTGATATAAGGTTATCCATTATTATTTGGATAACCTTATTTTTATTCAATTAAAAATTAAATATTATGTATTGGTCTAAACATAATTATATTTATAAATCGCGGCAACATGGTTATTTGTTGTATAATTTTTTAAGTGGGGCTTTTCTTGATATAAATGAAAATGAAACGCGGAATGAAATTTACAAAATAAAAAAAGATATAAATAATTACGACTTCTCTGACAAACAAAAAATTTATAACTTTTTAATGTCGGCAGGAATAATTTGCGAAAATGACGAAACTAATGAAAATATAATACGTTTTCGTTCAACATATTCAAGATTTAGTAGAGATTTTAAAATACTTGTTATTATACCAACTCTAAATTGTAATTTAGCGTGTACTTATTGCTATGCTGAAAAAAATCTTAAATCTGAAAACATGAATACAGATGTAATTGATAAACTTAAAGATTACATAAAAGAAGAGTGTTATGGAAAAGTAAAGAAAATATATTTAGAATGGTATGGAGGAGAACCTCTTTTGGAATTTAAGATAATAAAAGACTTAACATCATATATACAATCACTTAATATACCTTTTCATGCAAGTATAGTAACAAATGGAATTTTACTATCAGAAGAAAAAATTAAACAATTAAAAGATTTGAATATAACAGAAATTCAAATAACTTTGGACGGAATAAAAGAAACGCATGACAAAAAACGTAAATTCAAAAATGACAAAGGTACTTATGATATAATTATGAAAAATATAACTACCTTACATTCGTATGCTGAAAAAAATAAAAATATTAAAGTTAATATACGTATTAATATTGATAAGGACAATAAAAATGAATATCATATAGTTCATTCTTACATAAGAGAACATTTTCCTTTATTTTATCCTTATCCAGGTATAATCACTCAATATCAAACGTGCAATAGCAATATTAATTGTTTCAATAATAAAACTGAAATATTTGAATATTTTATGCACGTTTATAAGCAATATAACATTAATCCGCTTGAATATCAATCTATAATTAAAGGGGTTACTCCATGTATGTCTGAAAGTATAAATACTGATATGATAGGACCAAAAGGAGAGATGTATTTATGTCTTAAAGATGTAGGTGATGAAAATGAAGTAATAGGAAATATTTTTACAGGTAAAACAAATATTGTATTAATATCTGAATATTGCAGTGGAAATTTAACGTTAAATAATACTGAATGTCAGAAATGTAAGGTGTTATGGTTGTGTGGTGGCGGTTGTCCTAATCATAAATATCGAAATAAAAAATATGGTGAACATCATGATATTTGCAATCCAATAAAAAATATAGAAATATTAAAAAAATTCTTAGATTTGCATTATGAAATTAAAAAAGCAAAATCACATGAATAAAACATTATTTTTAACAATATTGTTCGCGAGTGCAGTTTGTTTTACAGGCTTTTCGCAAACTGTAAACATTGACAGTTTAAGGCAAATTTGGCATGGTGAAATTGATTTCATTGCAAAATCAATACAGGAAAACAGCATTGACTATTTGCGTGGGATAACACAGGAAGAATGGGACGAAGGAATAAAAAAAATTCATAAAAAAGCAGATGAAGCGAAAACAAATACGGAATATTATTATACTTTACGTTATTTCGGCGCATTAATAAAGGATGGACATGCTGAATTTCCCGATGATGGTGTTTATAACCGAACTAAAATTTTTAAGAAAACAGATACAATATTTCCTATATGGGTAAAGTCGTGGCATGATTACAGAACTTTTGTTGTGCAGGATTTTTCGGGCAAAATACCTGAATATTCTGAAATAATTTCGGTAAATGGAATATCGGCAAAAGAAATCTCGTTTGAGAAACGCAAACTAATGCCTGTGGAAACCCGCATAGCAATGGCATCTACATCAAGTAAAAACGAAGGCGACCCGCGAACGGGAACAAATTTTGCAAATTATTTATTTTGTGAAAATATTAAACATCCTTTCGTTGTCGAATACAAAACAGATAACGATACTGTAATACAGACTGTAACGCTCGAAGGAATGCAACGTAACGAAATTTATAAAATACAGAAAAAAAACGGGAATATTGCCAAAGAAGGCTTTGCTGCGATTTTCAATTTCGGAAAAAATACGATAGATTACCGTAAATTAAACGACAGTATAGGCGTATTAAAGATTAATATGTTTTTAGGATCAGGATTTTTACGTTTCCTTTTTGCTGGTACTGATACGGGATTTTATAAAAAACTTGCAAAATACATGAAACAAATAAAAAAAGATGAAATTAAGCATTTAATAATTGATTTGCGTGATAACATAGGAGGTTATGAATATGATATTTATGAATTACTTGCATGTTTTACCGATAAAAAATTTTATTTACCTGAAGTTCTTAAAATAACGGAAATAGTGAAAAGCGATTCTGTAAGATTAACAAAATTTTTGAAAAGAACATATAGGCATATTTATGAAAAAAACAATCCCGATGCCTTGCGTTCTGTAGAAATATTTAATTCCTTGCCTGTCGGATCTTATTTCAGAACCGATACAATACTTTCAATGCAATATCCGCCGAAATATTCAGGTGAAAAATTTTCAGGCAAAACATATTTGCTGACAAATGGAATGTGCTATTCTGCAAGTATTATATTTACAGATTTATTTAAATCGAATAAATTAGGTTTGGTTGTGGGCGAATCTCCCGGCGGATATACAATTGTTACAAGTGGAGATGGAATTACAATAAAGTTGCCGTTCTCAAAATTTATTCCTTTCTATGTGCCATTTTTGTTGATAGGAACAACAATTTCCGAAAAATACGAATATCTAACTCCGGATATTTCAATAAAACCGACAATGGAAGAATGGCTTTACGACAAGCACGATTCACTGGATAAATTGGTTAGGATGATTATTGAAAACAAAACAGATTATTATAATTTATTGGAATAACATCATTAAAAAAACAGACAAATCTCACAATAAAAAATTAACTTTGCATCATAAAGTTAATTTTTATTGTTTTACAAATATAAAGAAAATTTATTGAGCGCCTTTCCCACATATCAGCAATTGGACGCGATGGATTGCGGAGCAACCTGTCTGCGAATGGTTTGCAAATATTACGGCAAAACATTTGCTGCTGCAACTTTGCGCGATCGTTGCCATACTACTCGCGAAGGAGTTTCGATGCTTGGGATAAGCGATGCTGCCGAAAGCGTCGGTTTTCGCACTGCCGGAGTGAAAATTACATTTGAACAGCTTTGCAACGAAGCGCCGCTACCCTGCATTATACATTGGAATCAAAAGCATTTTGTTATTGTTTACAAAATCAAAAAAGCAAAAAACTCCGAAAACACAGTCATTTATGTTGCCGACCCTGCCGCCGGACTTTTGGAATACCGCAAAGAGCAGTTTTTAAGATGCTGGCTGTCAACATTAGACGAAAAATCGCAAAAATGCGGAACTGCGCTTTTGCTTGAGCCTGCGCCTCAATTCTATGTCGAAGAAGGCGATGACGACAAAAAAGGCTTGCGCTTTGCCTATCTTGTCAAATATCTCAAACCTTACAAACGTTATCTTGTTCAACTTGCTTTGGGAATTTTTACAGGAAGCATTTTAAGTTTGATATTGCCCTTTCTCACTCAGGCTGTTGTAGATACGGGAATAGGAACAAACAATCTGAATTTTATAATTGTAATGCTCATTGCTCAAGTTATGCTCACTGTTGGACAAATGGCAAACAGTCTGATACGCAGCTGGTTAATGCTTCACATGACTACTCGAATAAGCATAACGCTGATTTCCGATTTTTTGAGTAAACTGATGCGTCTGCCGATTTCGTTTTTCGACAGCAAAATGATAGGCGACATCATGCAGCGCATAGGCGATTACAACCGCATACAGACTTTTCTCACAGGTTCGCTGCTAAGTATTGTCATGGCTTTGCTAACTTTTGTGATTTACGGCTGCGTAATGGCTGGATACGATTTGGGAATACTTGGTATATTCCTGTTAGGCAGCATTTTATATATCGGTTGGATTTTAATATTTATGAAACGCCGCCGCAAACTTGATTACATGCGTTTTCAAGAAGCGGCTGCAAATCAAAGCAATATAGTACAGTTGATTTCGGGAATGCAGGATATAAAACTCAATAACTGCGAAAAACAAAAACGCTGGGAATGGGAACGTATTCAGGCAAAACTGTACAAAATAAGCGTAAAAGGCTTGTCGTTGCAGCAAACGCAAACGGTAGGCGGCTTGTTTATCGACCAGACGAAAAATGTTTTCATATCCTTTCTTGCGGCAAGCGCAGTTATCAACGGCAGCATGACTTTGGGAATGATGACCGCACTGCAATATATTATAGGACAGTTGAATGCGCCTTTGTCGCAATTCATTTCGTTTGTGCAGGCAACGCAGGATGCAAAAATAAGCCTTGAACGACTGAACGAAATTCATACCAAAGATGACGAAGAACCTGCAAATGCCGAAAAAATACGAATAATTCCTCAAAATGCTGATATTGAATTAAAAAATCTTGTTTTTCAGTACGACGGACCACATTCCGAAAAAGTTCTGAATAATATAAATCTCACAATACCGGCAAATACAATTACGGCGATTGTTGGCGCAAGCGGCAGCGGAAAAACAACAATGCTGAAACTGATTTTGGGATTTTATAAACCTGTCGAAGGCGAAGTGTTGCTTGGCGGTAAAAGACTTGAAAAATACAGCGACAGTTATTGGCGAAGCCAGTGCGGAGTTGTGATGCAGGAAGGTTATATATTTTCGGATACAATAGCGAACAATATCGGCGTATCAGACGAAATTCCCGATATGCAGCGTGTGCAGAAGGCGGTTGAAATTGCCAATATTGCCGAATTTATCGACAGTTTGCCTCTTGGTTACAACACAAAAATAGGAATGGACGGACACGGATTAAGCACAGGACAGAAACAGCGTTTGCTTATTGCCCGCGCCGCCTACAAAAATGCAAAATATCTGATTTTCGACGAAGCCACAAATTCGCTCGATGCCAACAACGAAAAGTTTATTATGGAAAAGTTGAAATATCTGTTCGAGGGCAAAACTGTGATTATTGTTGCACACCGTTTGAGCACTGTTAAAAATGCAGACAGTATTGTAGTTTTGGATAAAGGCAAAATTGTAGAAGAAGGCGCTCATAATGAACTGATAATAAAGAAAGGACATTACTACAATCTTGTAAAAAATCAGTTGGAGCTGGGCAATTAACAAAACGCTTAATGTTTGAAAAATTGATTGAAATCTTAAAATAAAATTCCCTGTTTATTGTAAAAACAAAAAAACATTATGATTTACAAATTTGTTATACAGCAAATTATGGTATTATTTTGAATTGGCATTTATTATATTTTACAGATTTGCATATAAAACACATCAAATTAAACCGAAAAAACAAAATCACAAATTTGCAGGCTGTTATAATGGCAACTGTCAATAAATTACATTAAGTTTCAATCTGTAACTAAATGTTAAGCAAACTATAATTTTTTAAATTTTATTTAAAAATATTTGTTTATATGAAAAATTATTTTATTAAATTTGCAGCGAAATAAATAATGTAAAATTATGACAACTTTAAAAAACATACAAACTCAAGTAATTTTGCCAACAGGCAAAACAA
>JAITLJ010000154.1 GCA_031277925.1 Prevotellaceae bacterium
ATCTATTATGTTCCTGACGCCATTGTTCATCATTATGTACCCGATAAAAGACTAACATTTGATTTCTTTAAACGTCAATCTGTTGGCATTGGTAAAAGCGAACAAATTCGTTCAAAAAACATATCAAAAACCGAATATGTGAAAAGCATCGTTCGCGAATTTTTGAAATGGTGCGCAAGTTTTGTTTTGTTTTTATTTTATTTAATCACACTGCATCCCGCAAAAGCCATGAGGTTGATGGTATTCCGATGGTACGTGAGTAAAGGATTACTTATTTAATAACTCCTTAATCAATATTGAAACCATTCATTATTAATAAATTGTAAGCACAAATTACCAAATAAAAATACCGAGTTTTATATAATACAGGCAAAAATTCGGCAAAATACGAACAATTGCTTTCTTCTATAAATATGTGTGTGTCCCCTTAGGGACAGGCTTCGCTTCGCAATTTAATGATTTAAAATTTAAGAGTTTAATACCAACCCGCCATCAAACTGTAATTTATATAAATTGAATATCAGCAAAATACCATTATATTTTAGTCTGTTTTGATATCGTTTTGGTATAAGATTTAAAGAACAATGACAAAAACGACATATCTCTTCGTGCATTACGTGCGGGTTTATCACAAATGACATGAAAAACCGCCGCTGCTCCGCACGTAAACTTTTCTGCTGCAAAATTTCTACTAATATTCAGTCCCTAGCGGGACAGGCTTTCGTAATTTAAAGATTTAAAATTTAAGAATTTAAGATTTAAAGAGCAATGGTAAAAACGACATATCTCCGTGCATTAGGTGCGGAATAACCGCAAATGACTTGAAAAACCGCCGGCGCTCCGCACGTAAACTTTTCTGCGGCAAAATTTCCACCAACATTTTGTTTCTACGGGGACATCTTCGTTGCACTTTATAATTTAAATATTTAAAATTCAATAACTTAATTATTTTAAACAAAACACTAATCATTTCACTGCGCTGGCAATAAGATCTAAAATGTTTTTTCAAAATAATCCGCAAACAGGCAAATAATTAAACTTTAACTTTTTAATAACTGTTTTCATGTATTCCCTTTATAGAGCGGCCGCTGGGTTCGTTCATGTTGGCAAACGACTTGTCCCAAGCCAGCGCTTCGGCGGTAGAACATGCCACGCTTGGTACGGACGGGACGCTTCGCGCTGCGCTTTCGCTTGGAAAATGTTCTTCAAAAATAGATCGGTAATAATATTCTTCCTTATTTTGCGGCGTATTTATCGGGAAGCGTACTGCTGCATTTGACATTTGCTCGTCGGATACCTGCTCGGATGTAATTTTTCGCAAAGTATCAATCCATCTATAACCTACGCCATCTGAAAATTGCTCTTTCTGTCGCCATGCAATATCGTCAGGAAGCAGCGAGGAAAAGGCTTCGCGAAGGATTTTTTTCTCTATCACATTTCCCTGCGACATTTTGGCTTCGGGATTCAAACGCATGGCAACGTCAAGAAATTCCTTGTCGAGAAACGGCACTCGTCCTTCGACTCCCCAGGCGCTTAAACTTTTATTGGCTCTGAGACAGTCGTACAAATACAGTTTGCTGATTTTACGCAGAGTTTCTTCATGAAACGATTTTGCATCCGGCGCCTTGTGAAAATAAAGATAACCGCCGAAAACTTCGTCTGCGCCTTCGCCGCTAAGCACCATTTTTATTCCCATGCTTTTAATAACTCTGGCAACCAAATACATTGGCGTAGAAGCGCGTACTGTTGTTACATCGTATGTTTCGATATAATATATAACATCTCTTAATGCATCCAATCCTTCTTGTATGGTATAATGTATTTCGTGGTGAACAGTACCGATATGCTCGGCTGCTTTTTTTGCTGCTTTCAGGTCGGGCGAATCGCGTAATCCAATAGCAAAAGAGTGGAGTTGAGGCCACCATGCATCTGATTTTCCGCCTGTTTCGATACGTTTTGCAGCATACTGTTTGGCAATGGCAGATGTGATCGACGAATCCAAACCGCCCGACAAAAGTACGCCATAAGGAACATCGCTCATCAATTGGCGTTGTACGGCAGCCTGTAACGAATCGTGCAATTTTTGCACATCGGCATCGTTATTTTTTACATTTTCGTAATTCATCCAGTCGCGCACATACCATTTAGTCAATTTTTTATCTTCGCTATACAAGTAATGACCAGGAAGAAATGGCTCGTATTTTATGGCAAAACCTTCCAACCCTTTCAGTTCGGAAGATACAAGTACATGTCCATCGGCATCGCAGCCTGTGTACAGTGGAATAATGCCGATATGATCGCGGGCAATCAGATATACATCTTTTTCTTCGTCGTACAGGGCAAAAGCAAATATGCCGTTCAAATCTTCAATGCACTTTACGCCTTTTTTTCTGTACAGGGCAAGAATTACTTCACAGTCCGAGCCTGTTTGAAATTCGTATTCGTCTTTTAACTGTTCGCGTATTTCGAGATGATTGTATATTTCACCGTTTACTGCCAAAATCAGTTTGCCGTCTTTACTTTTCAATGGCTGACCGCCCGAAACGGGATCAACAATTGAAAGGCGTTCGTGAGCAAGAATGGCTTTTTTCCCCGAATAAATTCCACTCCAATCGGGACCTCTGTGGCGAATGCGTTTTGACATTATTAATGTTTGATTTCTAAGAATTTGTTCCTTCTCTTTAATTTCGAATATTGCTGTTATTCCACACATAAATTAACTGTTAACTGGATTTATAATTTCATATCGGCAACAAAATTATTTAAAATTTTAATATGTTAACGCATTTTGATAAAAATAATTTGATAAAACTGTTATCTCATCTTGAACTAAGCGCTGTTACATATTGAAACTGAATGACTGCTCGGCGCAATATTTTTATTTTTGTTTGAAGACAGTATAAAATTTATTTT
>JAITLJ010000193.1 GCA_031277925.1 Prevotellaceae bacterium
TTGTTCTAAAAACTTATAATTCCATTGCTTTCTTTAATCCTTATTTTATCGGCAATTAAACGGTTGCTCTGTCTTGTGCGTGCTTCGTTTTTTATTTTTTTAACATTACCCCAAACTCAAATTATCCAAAACTCAGGTTATTCGTTTAATTATCTCGTTTTCCCTTGTTTTTTGGATGATTTTGGCCAAGTTGGGTTAATATTAATTATATAGTCTGGGACTACGAATGACTTTTCCGACCGACAAAATTATATAATAAGCTAATTATCATCTAAATATAAATTTAACAACCTCTTCTGACAACCCGATTCCATGCCATTTTGAATGGCATTTTTGCCAAGTTGGGTTAACACGTACGTGGATGATTCAAATTAGATAAATATTGTCACTATTGCGGTTCAACGTCATAATACATCGAAATCTTGCGGAAGAAAGGGTTTTTCGATATTTCGGAATGAACTTTTTCCAGTATCATTCGCGTATCGGAAACCGGAACAGACAAGTTCGACTTAATTATAATATGCCGGATATGAAGTGTTTGAATACGGGTTACAGGTGGATAAACAGGGTTGGATACACTATTCCCCAATCGCTCTCTCAACTTTGCAGAATATTCCGACGCCACATTTTCAAGCGCATTTTCGTTATTGCTGCGTAATACAATGACAATCAGGCGTGAATACGGCGGATATCCGAACAAATACCGTTCTTTCAGTTGTAATTTTGCAATCATATCATAATCAAATTTTTTGAGCATATCAAATATTCTGTTTTCCGAATGGGACGTTTGTATAATAACCTCGCCATCGCGTTTTTTCTTCCCCACATGTCCGATAATTTGCATCATCAATTGCATAGACCGTTCATTAGCCCTGAAGTCGGGAACATTCATCATTGCGTCAGCGCTTATGATTGCCGTAACTCTTACATTTTCAATATCTATATCCTTAAAAATCAACTGTGTGCCTGTCAATATCCGTGTTTTACCCGATTCAAAATCCGAAATAATTTCCAAGTATGTTTTTTTTGATTTTGCCGCATCCAAATCAAGCCGTGCAGATAAAAATTCAGGGAAAAGCGACTTTACTTCTTCTTCGACTTTCTCGGTACCATATCCTTGCATTTTCAATTCTTCGCTTCCGCACAATGAACATTTTGACAGTAAAGGAATTGAATAATTGCAATAATGACAAATAAGCCTGTTCGTTTTTTTATGGTAAGTGAGCGTAACGTCGCAGTTTTTGCAACGGGGTATTTTTCCGCATTTTTCGCACGATACGACTGGTGAAAATCCTCTGCGATTCTGAAATAACACTACTTGTTCTCCTTTGTTCATTGCCACCTGCATTTTTTCTTTCAAAACGGGCGAAAACAAAGTATTGTTCATCCGTCTCTTTTTCTTCAATTCTTTTACATTGACTACCTCTATTTCGGGTAAATATTGATTATCGTTTGTGTCTGAAACCTTGCCATATTTTCCCTGCATGGCCCAAAAATAAGATTCCAGAGAGGGCGTTGCAGAACAAAGCAAAGTTTTGGCGCCATGTTGCCGCGCGAGTATCATGGCTGCATTCCGTGCGTGATAACGGGGAGCAGGCTCTTGCTGCTTGTACGAAGTCTCATGTTCCTCATCGACAATTACTAAACCTAATTGCGAAAACGGCAGAAAAACAGAAGAGCGAGTTCCCAAAACAAGAAATGCGTCTTCTTTTTCCAGTAAACAATTCCATACTTCAACACGTTCATTTTCGGTACAATCCGAATGATAAACCAACAATCTGTTGCCAAAAACGGCTCTTAGTTTATCCGTAAATCTTCTTATGTCGGATATTTCCGGCAACAGATAGAGCGCCTGTTTATTTTTTTTCAAAAATCCCGAAATTAACGAAACAAATACGTTTACCTTTGATTCATGATCGATTATTGCTGTTAATAATGTAATATTTTCAGTTACAAAAGTTTCAAGTATTTCCGAAGATATGTTTTTTTGATTTTCATTAATTTCAGGGATTTCTTTTATTTTATTTTTCGATAAATCCAGACGGCTGACGATTTTTTCTTCCGGAATGAAAATACCTTTTTTGATCATTTTGTTGATTACCGAAGCGCTTACGCCCGATTTTGAAGCCAGCTCGGATTTTGTAACGCAACCGTTCAAAGAAATGAAATATTCCAGTATTTTTTTTTGCTGTTTTACCTTTTGAAGCGATGCAAGGACGGCGTTGATTTCAATCGCATCCGACAAACGGATAAAAGTGTTGGTTTTTGGTTTGAAACCTTTATTCACAGATTCTTCCACAGCGCTTAACGACTCGCTTTCAATTTTTAATAACGATGGTATAGCCGCCCGAAAAACCTCGCCCACAGTACACAGATAATACTCTGAAATCCATTTCCATAACAGCCATTGAAATGCGTTAATAACCGGCTTTTCACTCAACAACATCAAAACCTCTTTCACCTCATACGCCGGTTGCCGCTCATGAATTTCGACAACAATACCTGTGTAATAACGTTTTTTTCCGAAAGGAACTATCACACGACAATAAAGCCCGATTTGCGACTTTACCGTATCGGGAATCATGTACGAAAAACTGCTTGCGAAAGGCAAAGGGAGTATTACTTCTGCATACTTCATCTCTTGGAAGTTAATGCTTTATGATCAGAATAGCACGATAGCGCTTCCCGACCATGTAACAGATTTTCCCTTGTAACTGTCTATGTTTTCAGCGTTAAACGATTTATAATTATTTGTCAAACCCCAGTTTAAATTAATCCCTATTTGTATTACCTTAGCGATCTCCACGCCGGTCCCAAAATTGAGTCCTGCCCCAAAATTTTTTGCTTTGATCTGCTCTTTTGCGCCTTGAACATTTACGGCAACGTCCCAGACGTCTTTGCCTGCAATTTTCAAATCAATATACGGGCCTGCTGTTAAATAAGGTTTTATATCGGATGAAGAAAACTTGTATTTAAAATTCACAGGAAGTTGAAGATAAGCGTTTTCGATCGTTTTTTCTTCCAATTTAAAACCTTTTTGCGTATATAGAATCGCTGCGTCAAACCCCAAACCATGTTCTCCAAACATCAACTCTATCACGGGACCGACGTTAAAACCGACAGAATGGTTTGCGTCAAATACATTTTTACTGAAATATACATTTGAAATATTTATTCCGCCTTTTGCGCCGATACGTATCTGGGAGTGCACTCCTGAAACAGCCATCAACAAGACTGTTATCATAATAATTTTTACTCTTTTCATATCTTTTTAGTATTTTAAATTAGCCAACAAAGGTAACATTTTATTTTCTGATATGAAAATTCTACAGGAAATTTTGGAGTGGGTAAGTTCAAACAGTAAATGCAACTGAGATATGAAAAATTGATTGTTAATAATTAAAAAAAATAAATATCTTTGTATCGTTATAATCAAAATAAATTAGTTCGTATGAAATATTTTACATTAAAAATCAGCGTATTAATATCAGCGCTAATGTTTGTTTTGCCTGCATTTTCACAAATTACCTTGCAGTATAACCTGAAAAAAGGTGAAATATTTAAACAAAACATGGTAAC
Source organism: Prevotellaceae bacterium (assembly GCA_031277925.1). Classification (GTDB taxonomy): domain Bacteria; phylum Bacteroidota; class Bacteroidia; order Bacteroidales; family UBA932; genus JAIRKV01. The sequence goes on from JAITLJ010000193.1 coordinate 3,580, forward strand.
AAATATGGATATAGTCCAGAAAATCATGGATCAGGAGATGAAAATCAATCTCACTGTCGGTATGAAAGCAACTTTCGAGGTAAAAGCAGTCAATGGAGATAGCTATACTTTGGAGATGAAATACAAAGAGATAAAAATGAGTACGACAATGCCTGGAATGGGTAATCTTTCATTTGATTCAAACACTCCGGAAAATATTGCCACCCAGCTGAATATGGGTCCAATGCTGAAAGCGATAATCGATAAACCCGTTGAATCCGTTATTACTAAAACCGGAAAAGTCGAATCGGTAAAAGGGTTCGAAAAAATCAAGGAAGCAATGTTTAACTCGTTAGACAGAAGTATGCCCGAACAGACAAAGCAAATGATGGTAGCACAGTTAGGCTCTCAGTATTCCGAAGAATCCTTTAAAGCATTCTTTGCGCAAAATTTGAGTTATTTTCCCGAAAAACCCATAAATACAGGCAATAGTTGGGATGTTAAAATAACTTCAACCATTTCGAATTTTTCGATGAATATCAATACGAAAATGACTTTAAGGAGCATTGAAGGCAATGTAGTTGTTCTCGACATGGATGGAATTGTTTCTACGCCCGAAGAAGCGGAACAAGAAATGAATGAAATTAAAGCCAAAGTGTCATTGAAAGGAATTCAAAAAGGAACAATCAAAGTAAATAAAAATAACGGATGGATAATTTCTTCGGAAATAACACATAAATTCAATGGCGATATTGAATCCATGGGAATGAAAGTCCCCATTTTCGCAACTACAACAACATCAATAACAGAAGATTAACAGCATCGTATCTTATCTATAATGTTTCTCGCGTTATGAAAAAAATTGTGATTATTCTGTTATGTATGCTGTATTGTTTTGAAATTCTCAAAGCTCAACGTACGGTAGAACAATTGGAAACATGGCTGGCGCAACCTCGTAGCGAAAATATTGCTGAACAAAAATTTGCACGGAAATCACTGTCGCAAGGCGAAGCTTCGGAAGCCGCAAAATTGCTTTTTACGCATAAACAGCGAATTATCCGCGAAAAATACGGAAAGCAATGGCAGGACAAGCAATTGACAGAAGGCAAATATGTGATGAAATTCGATTACCGAGTGTTCGGTGAAAAGCCAGCCGACGGACGATGTCTGTATATCTCGATGCATGGAGGAGGAAACACTTCCGATGCAGTGAACAACGAGCAATGGAACAACCAAATACGTCTGTACGAACCCGAAGAAGGTGTTTATCTTGCTCCGCGTTCGGCGGTAAACGATTGGAATATGTGGTTTCAGCCTCATGTGGATACTCTTTTTGACAAAATAATACAACTTGCTGTAATATTTATGGATGTGAATCCCGACAAGGTTTATCTAATGGGTTATTCTGCCGGCGGCGACGGGGTTTATCGCATGGCGCCGCGTCTTGCAGACCGTTGGGCTGCTGCTGCGATGATGGCAGGGCATCCCGGAGACGTCACTCCTTTAAATCTCAGAAATATTGGATTTTCGTTATGGATGGGCGAAAGAGACAACGCTTATAACCGTAATGCAGAAGCCGCACGGTTCGGACAATTGATGGACAGCCTGCATCAAGTGGATACGGAAGGATATATCCACGAAACTCATATCGTCCCCGAAAGAGGACATTGGATGAACAAACAGGATTCGGCTGCTGTGCCATGGATGGCGAAATTTCATAGAAACGCTATTCCTCAAAAGGTTGTATGGTTTCAGGACGATACTCCGCATGAATCGTTTTATTGGCTGTCGGTTCCTCTGAATGAGATACAGAAAGGTAAGCAACTGATAGTGGAATATGCAAACAATACGTTTACAATCCTTAGAAACGACTATAAAACAGTGAAAATAGGATTGAACGATTCGATGATTGACTTCGACAAACCAGTAAAAGTGGTTGTAAACGGGAAAAAGGTGTTTAATAAGAAAGTAATTCGCAGAATAGAAGATATTTATAATTCCATAGAACGACGCTGTGATGCATCGTTGATATTCAGCGCATATATCACAGTTACCCTTGCTATTTTTCCTTAACAAATGTCTCGAAAGAATTGTCGGTGTAGAAAATCACGAGTTTGTCTATTGTTTTGGACGGTTTCTCGATGTATGTAATTTCTTTTTTATCAGGATTTTTTAATATTTCCGTTTCTTTCTTAACCGTGTCTCTGTCTCTTGTTTTGTTTTCGAATATAGATCTCAACTGATTATCGGAAGCGGATGGGGTTCTGCCGGTACGCAGTATTTCATTTTTACCGAATATCAGCCAATCCGGGCTTATGTCCGGAAATTTTTCGAGAATTTTGGTGATTACTTCCGTACTCGGATAAGTTCGTCCCGAAAAAATATGCGACAGCGTTGCCGTCTTTATTCCCGTAGTGGCAGCAAACTGCGTTGAATTCATTCCTTTCATCTCCATGATTTTACTTATTCTCGCCTTCATAATTTATTCTGTCGTTTTGTCATAAATAACTTTCCCCTAAAACAGGTTACAAAAGTATAAAATATTTTCTACTTATGCAAATCACATTTGTAAAATATACAAATATAAATATATAATATCGTAAACTCGCATTTAATAAAGTAAATTTATAAATGTTAAATCCATAGAAATATGCATTAAAGTATTATTTCAAATATTTCTTTTAATCTATTGATAATATGATATATAAATATCAAAAATAACCGTTTTTAATATCGTTTTGAGGCCATATTTACATTTATTCGGCCATATTTTGCGCCTATCTTCAAGTAACACTTTTAATAATTCATATAACTAATTAATAATTATTAAAATAAATCTATAAATTTAATGTTTTTATTATTGGATAATTTGGAGGATGTAAAATGATTTATATATGTATATGCGTTTACAATGATAAAAAACAGATGCTTTACAAGCGTAAAAATGCAGTATGGTGATGTCACAGAAATAAAGATTACAATTGTAAAGTGAATATATAATTTACAATCGTAATATAGATGTGAATTTCCGATTTTTACAAAAATATCAATCTGTCATAAATTTTTAATTTAATGCATGATCTTATAAAGTAATTCTTTGTATATCTCTCTGTCCGAAATGGAATTACTTTCAAATCCTTTTGAAACGGCATCAGCTAAACGTATTTCATGTATTATGTTGAAAACTTTCATTGGCGCATAATTTTTTAATCCGGCAAGATAATCGGCCGCCTGGAACGACCATTGCAAATTGAGCGTTTTCATTATCCCTTTCTCTGTTTTGTCCTGCGAATAAATGCATATCATAAGATTTACAAAATAATCAAAAAGCGTTATCAATATTTTTTGGAGGGAATTTATTTTTCGGTTTTTGTCAAAATAATCGGCAATCCTGTTTGTTTTCAGAATATTTTTTCCTGCGATGGCATTAACGATTTCAAAACTGTTGTAATCCTTATTTATACCGATGTTTTTTTCAATTATTTCGGGCGTTATTTTCTTTATTTTCGCTTCGTTCAGAACAATTTTCAATTTTTCGATTTCCTGCGCTAAACGATTAATATCGTTGCCAAGAAAATCCGACAACATCTGGGCCCCTTTGGCATCAATTTCCAATGCTTCTCTTTTCACAAAAGATACGATAAATGCGGGCATTTGACTGTCATATTTTTTCTTAGAATCGAAAACAGTTCCCATTTTCCCTGCTTCGAAAAGCAAACTTTTCCGACCATCCAACTTTTTATATTTGTAACATATAACTAAGACGGTCGATGAAACCGGCTTTTTCACGTAATAACTCAGTAAATCTATTTTATTGAGTTCCTGTGCCTCTTTTACTATAACAAGTTGATATTTGGAAAGCATCGGAAAACGATGCGCCGAAGCAATAATGTCTTCCACTTTCGTATCCTGACCGTAAAAAATTATTTGATTGAAAATTCGTTCCTTTTCGGTCAATACATTATTAATAAGTAACTCTTCTATTTTATCAATAAAATAGGGTTCTTCACCCATCAAAACATATACGGGAGAAAATTTTTTATTGATTATATCGCGACATATTTCATCATAAGTCAATTCTTTTGTAACCATTTCATCGATAATTTTATAAATTTGTTTACCTTTGCATCCTAAAAAAACAAGCAAATGTAAACATTAAAATCGAATGTTACAATTAAATTTACCGCATTATGACGCAAAACTTATCGAAAAAGGCGATAAATCGTTTATTTACGACCCTTTGAGACGTAAGGAAGTTGCTTTGACGCCGGAAGAATGGGTCCGGCAGAACTTCGTCCATTTTTTAATAACAGACCGGCTTTTCCCTAAAGAGCTGATAGCAAACGAAGTAACAATAAATATGAATAGCATCTCAAAACGTTGCGATACGGTCATTTATAATAATGTATTGGAACCTGTCGCGATTGTTGAATACAAAGAACCAAATGTGAAAATCACCGAACAGGTATTTGAACAGATAGCAAGATACAATTCGGTCATAAAAGCACCTTATCTAATTGTAAGTAATGGATTTACACACTATTGCTGCAATATGGATTATAAAAACATGAACTGTAATTTTTTGAAAGAGATTCCAATGTATTCAGAAATAATTTCTGTTATAAGATAAAAAATACAGCAATTCAGAAAGAAAATAACGTTTTCATAAAGGAGTAACAATCATGTTAATACAGAATAGCAAAAAAATATTTTTCCGGATATTTTTTATCTTTCTTCTGTAAAAAAAACTTTTCCAATTTATTTTACGCACTTGAAAATTTGGAAAATTTATGTT
>JAITLJ010000200.1 GCA_031277925.1 Prevotellaceae bacterium
AAAACGACATATCTCCGTGCATTACGTGCGGGTTTATCACAAATGACTTGAAAAACCGCCGCTGCTCCGCACGTAAACTTTTCTGCTGCAAAATTTCTACTAATATTCAGTCCCTGACGGGACAGGCTGCGCAATTTAATGATTTAAAATTTAAGAAGTTAGGATTTAAAGAACAATGGCAAAAACGACATATCTCCGTGCATTACGTGCGGGTTTATCAAAAATGATTTGAAAAATCGCCGGCGCTCCGCACGTAACCGTTGTTTGCTGCAAAATTTCTACTAATATTCAGTCCATAGCGGGATACATATTTATAGAATATATTTTGCCGAATTTTTGCCTGTATCTATATAAAAATCAATATTTTTATTCGATAATTTACACCTGCTAAATATTAATAATAAACAGTTGCAATATTTATTAAGAAGCGATTAACTAATAACTGTTCAGGAACTTAAAACTTTTGATACGGAATACTTTAATATCGAAAACCTTAGAATTGCTATTCTGTTTTTCACGATGATTTATAACTGCTTCCACACAATTCCCGATAAAGTCGAAAATTTAAAAACAAAATAAAGGGCTGTGTACCCTTTATTTTTTCAATGACATTTGCACAAAGTATCTATTTTGGGTAATAGGCTTTTGTGCAAAATTGTCATAACAACATCACCTATGTAAAACCGCTGCAAAGATAATTACTTTTTTTCATTTGTCAATAGCTTTATGTAAAAAAATTTCAAAAAAAATGTTAAATATATAGCATTTTACGAGTTTATTTCATTTTAATCATAAATTGATAAAAAAATACAGGTGAAAAATAACATATTTCAATTAAAATTTAAATTGTTGCCGTCAAACCCTTGTAAACATTAGAAAAAATTGTAAGCAAAAATCACAAAATGTCTTTCAGTTCAATAAGCGAATTTATCAAAAACGTAGGTTTTTCGGGAGGTTCGGGCGCATCTTTCGGTTTGAAATAAATTTGATCTATTCCTGTTCTTTTTGCGCCCGAAATATCACTCACAAAATCGTCTCCTACTATTATTGCATCTTTTTTTGGCGACTGTAAAGCGCTTATAACATGCTGAAAAAATTTGACATGCGGTTTGTTGTAGCCTATATTTTCGCAGGTAAATATTTTTGTAAAATATTTTTTTATGTCTGTCGATTCCATTTTTTTGAACTGTATTTCGTTGAAACCGTTTGTTACAACATGTAACTGATATTTTTTATTCAGCAAATACGCAAGAACTTCGTGCGCATTAGGAAAAAGCGTTGTTCGTCTGGGGCTTTGTTCAATAAATTGCTCGCCGAATTTTATTCCTAAATTTTCGTCATCAATTCCAAAATCTTTGAACGTTAAATAAAATCTGGCGCTGCGCAGTGCGGCTTTTGTGATTTTCCCCAATGCATAATCTTCCCACAAACGAATATTGTGCCTTTTGTAGGCGCTGTACCATTCTTCAAAATCGCTTATTTGCCTGTCGAGTTTGCTGTTGTAAAAAATTTCCTGCATGGTATCGTGAGTATCGGCGTCAAAATCCCAAAGCGTGCGGTCTAAATCAAAAAGAATATGTTTATATTTCATAATAAAAATAATTTCTAATGTTTTTAAATAAATTCAGGCTAAATTTTGTGTAAAGATAATTATTTTCTTTGACACCTTAGCTTTGCCGTCAAATAATAATTTTGAATTTATTATAAAATTTAAAAATACATTATGGGTTACAAATTTGTTATACAACAAATTACAATATTATTTTAAATCTTTGGCTTATTAACGCGTAAACCGCAATGTGATTTCAACGATTTCCGACTGGCTTCCTGTTCTCAATTTCGGTCCCCAGCCGCCTGCGCCGGAGGTTATGTAATAATGCGTGTCGTTTTTTCTCAAATATCCGTGCTGTTTTTCGTACACTAATTTTGTGATAAGCGTAAATGGAAATATTTGTCCTCCGTGCGTATGTCCCGAAATCTGTAAATCTATTCCGTTTTCCTGTGCCTGATTCAGGTTATACGGTTGATGGTCGAGTAAAATTATGGTTTTTTGTTTGTCAATATTTTGCAAAAGTTCGTCAAGGTTTTTGCGATTTTTGACAGTTTTGTCGTTGCGACCTGTAATATAAATATCGCTGTCAATCAAAACAGAACTGTCCTGCAACATTATTATTCCTGCCGACTTCAAATAATCGACCGTATTTTTCATATCGCCGTAACATTCATGATTTCCTGTAACTCCATAAACACCAAGCGGCGCCTGTAATTGCAAAAATTCCTCTTTCATGTTTTGTTCTACAAGCGGTTGAGAATGAGCATCGGCAATGTCGCCAACAAGCAAAATCATATCCGGTTTTCGCGAATTTATCAAATCCACAATTTTTTTCAAATACTGTTTGTCAATTGAATATCCCAAATGCAGGTCGCTTGCGGCAACTATTTTCAGTGTTTCTGTTTTCGCACTTTTATTGATGCTTATATCAAGTTTTTCGATTTTTATATTATTAAAATTATATCGTCCCCAAATCAGTATCAACACAACCAGTGCAAGCGTCGAAAATATAATTATCCGTTTTATTTCTATTTGATAAGGATTGAACGGCAAAAAATTAAAATATTTATTCATAATATTTATCAAACTTATAAACAGCATTATAAGCATGAAATAAATACAGGCGACTATCCATGTTACCGAATAATTGCTTATGATAACATTTATTTGTAAAGGCAAATATTCTCTGAAAAAAACGCCCGCTGAAACCGCTGCAACGATTAGCAAAAAAAACAGATTATATGTCAGTTTTACCCAAAAAATATCGGGTAAAATATTTTTTATTTTGAAATAAATATAAGAACTTGCAAGAACAAATATTATTATAATAATCAGTCTGAACATAATATTTTTCATTTTTAATGTTAACTTTGATTTTATTTATATTTTAAAAGACATTCGGTATGAAAAAATATTTTAAAATCAATTGCTTTTCATGCAGGCAAAATTAATAAATTAAGTGTTAATTCATTACCACGTTTGATTTTTTAACATTTCTTTTGTCTAATAATTTATATTATAGGCGATGGTAAAATATTGTATAATAATGAATTATAAATTATTTTTTAAGCATTTAAAAAAACATAAAATTTGGAATTATCAAATAATTACATATCTTTGCGAAAATTAATTTTGTCCTATAATATAAATTATTGGACAAGAAAAAATACATGTAAACTATTGATATACAAATATTTAAACAAACGAAACAAATAGAGGTTAAACTTCTTAAACAAAAAAGGGCTATGACTATGACATGACAAAAAGAAACAAAAACACCTGCTTTAATTTAAAAGTATAAGGCATTTTTTAAATTTAATTTAATTAAAAACAAAAAAAACAACAATCAGTTATTAAAAAATTAACTAAAACTAAAATTTCAAAAACTTCAATGATGAAAAATTTAATTTTATCTTCAGAAACACTGAAAAAAAGATTTTTATTAATGCTTCTTTTTATTGGTTTTTCTGTGTTAACATTTGCACAAACAAGAACAATCACGGGAACTGTGATTGACGAGAATGATGAAGCTCTAATTGCAGTTTCAGTATTTGTGCAGGGAACAAAAATCGGTACTTTTACCGATGCGAATGGAAAATACACATTGAATAATGTTCCCGAAAAAGCGACTCTTGTTTTTTCGAGTATCGGTTATACAGCGCAGTCAATTGCTGTTGGCGACCGCAGCATTATTAATGTTACGTTAGTAGAAGAAGCCTCGCGACTTGAAGAGGCTGTAGTTACGGCAGAATTTGGCTTGAAACGCGTGGCACGGTCTATTGGTTCAAGCGTACAAAATGTAAAAGCCGAAGAAATTGTAGAATCAGGTCGTGATAATTTTATCACAGCCCTGCAAAGTCGCATTGCAGGTATTTCCGTTACATCTTCGGGAGGAACGCCCGGGTCATCTACAAATATTGTATTAAGGAGTGTTACTTCTATTTCGGGCAGTAATCAACCTTTGTATGTAATTGACGGCGTGCCGATGAACAATTCAACTTTCGACCCTCTCGGATTTGCGGGTCCTGAATTATTTTCAGCACGTTCTTTGGATTTTGCAACAATGGGTAATGACATTAATCCAGAAGATATTGAAAGCATGAGCGTACTGAAAGGAGCAGCGGCGGCGGCTCTTTACGGTTCGGACGCTTCAAATGGCGCTATTGTTATTACTACTAAAAAAGGTTCGTCTGGACGAAGTAAGGTACAATATGCAACAAGTATGCGCTTTGATAACGCTTACGGTTATCCTGAAATACAAACCAAATATGCAAACGGTCGATATGGAACAACCAATTATTATTTCACATCACGCTATGGCGATTTGTATCCTGAAGGAACGGTACTTTACGATAATTTTAAGGCATTACTACAAACGGGTAAGACCTCTACGAACAGTTTTTCTGTTGATGGAGGAAATGATAAATTTACGCTTCGCGCTTCAGGAAAATATCTCGACCAAACAGGAGTTGTAAAAGGTACTGATTATTCACGTTTGAATTTAGGTATTTCTGGTAAAGCCGAAGTAACAAAATGGCTACAAATAGATGGCTCGATGAGTTATGCCGAAACAACCAATACCAAAGTTGAAAAAGGTAATTACGGGCCTATGCCAAAAACATTTAACTGGCCATCTGTTGACGACATGTCAGTTTATTTAGATGAGGATGGCAAACACATGCGGTCGCCGGATTATTACACAGATGGAGACCTTATAAATCCATTGTTTGCAATAAATAAAAATAAACTTTACGATGAAAATCAAAGTTTCACCGCATCATACACTTTAACTTTAAAACCGCTTGCAAATTGGTATGTAATTGCCAAAGCCGGTATTAATGCCAATTTCTATTCATACGAAGCAGGAGTACATCCTTACAGCGCTTCATATAATGATGGAAAAGGATCTTATAGTGTAGTGAACGGCAAAACGCTTTATCCATCATTAACATTGTTGACAGGTTATAATCTGTCAATAAAAGATTTTGAATTTGGAGCTCAATTCGGCTATACGCAGTTAGAACGTACAACGCATAATCTCTCTTCCTATGGAACAAATTTTATGGTTATTGATTTTATGGGACTTAACAATTGTGACGCAGAATCTATGCAAACATTAACAAGAAATACAACAAAACGCACACAAGGACTATTCGGGCAGTTTGAGGCATCTTATAAAAATATGGCATTCCTTACATTACGCGGACGTAATGACTGGTCGTCAACTTTGCCAAAAGCAAATAGAAGTTATTTTTATCCTGCCTTAGAATTGTCATTTATAGCGTCGGAACTTTCTTTTTTGAAAAATCATCGTGTAATAAATTATCTCAAATTGCGCGCATCTGTTGCTCAAGTGGGTAAAGATCCTGATCCTTTGGCTATTTATCCCGCTTTACAGGCTACTGCCACAGCAGACGTGAACAGTGGAAGTTTTGGAGGAGGTTACCGTTACGGATATACAGGTCCTAATACAGCGCTAAAACCAGAAATGACAACAGAATATGAAGGCGGCTTTGAGGCGCGTTTATTAAAGAACAGGCTTAATCTGGATTTTTCCGTTTATACCCGTACTTGCGAAGATCAATATGTAAAAGGTTTTCGTTTAAGCTACGCAACAGGTTTTGTATTAAACAATATGAATGTAGGTACTTTTGATACTTGGGGATGGGATTTTCATGCTGATGGAGATATTATAAAATCAAAGAATTTTACATGGAATTTTGGATTAAATATGAGTAAGGCAAAATCAAAAGTTACTTATTTACCCGAAAACGTTTCTGAATATTATGACGCATATACTTATGGAAACGTATCTGGTACACGTAACGGGATTAAAGTAGGATATTCGATAACTACAATTACAGGAACTGCCAAGTTGCGCAATAAAAATGGAGATATTATTATTAATCCTTCAACAGGTCTTCCTATGGTTTCTGACCAATATACGGTTATAGGCGACAGAGAACCAAAATTAAGATATAATTTTACAACTTCGCTGAGCTATAAAGATTTTCGGCTAACGGCGGCATTTGCCGGACGATGGAAAACCACGGTATTAAACGGAACAAAAAGAAGCATGCTATCAAATGGTTTAAGCTGGGAATCTGTTGAAATTCGTGAAATGAAACCTTACGTTTTCAAAGGCGTTTTAAATGATGATTTTGTAAATTCTGACAATCCTACCGTTAATACTATTGCTCACACTTATGGTATGGGAACAAGCGGAACCATATACGTAGGAACGCCCGAAGACTGGGTTGAAGAAGGAGTAAATTATCTGCGCCTTGAAGAAATCAGACTGTCGTATAATGTACCGAGACAGTGGTTGCAAAAAACATTCAGAGGAGTAGTGTCACAAGTAACTGTTTATGTTGCAGGTAACGACTTGATTACATTTACAAACTATTCAGGCATAGATGCCGTTGGAAATACAGCATCTGCCGCATTAGGCGGAACCGGTGGCGTTGGCATTGATACATATTCTATTCCAAGCCCGCGAGCTATTACTTTTGGTTTAAGTTTAACTTTGTAAAATTATATAAAATGAAAAAAATATTAATAATATTACTATCAAGTGTTCTTGTATTTTCAAATACAGGTTGTGATGCTTATTTGGATGTAAACAAAAATGTTGATGCTCCCGACTATGTTGATGATTTTCTATATCTTGCAGGGATTCAACAATCATATCAAGATTATTATTATGATATAAGAGCAGTAGGCCCATTAACGCAAATGATGGGGACAACAGATTATACTTCTTTTGCAAATCATTATTATTCAAAAGCGAGCGATGCAGCAGGTCAAATGTGGCGATTGTTGTGGCTGCAGGGAATTAACCTTGAAAATATGATAACTCAGGCGACAGCAAGCGAACGCTGGACATTGGCCGGTATGGGCTATGCAATGAAAGCCTACACTTGGGACATGCTTACAAAATATCATGGAGAGATGCCTTGCAAACAAGCATACGAATCGGGATTATTGGCTCACGAATATGACTATCAGTATGATATTTATCCCATTGTTAGAGGATGGGCTTACAAGGCTATTGAATATCTGTCGAAAACAGATAAAACGATTTATGGAACGCAACTTTCTGATAATGACTACATTTATGGAGGAGATGCGGAAAAATGGAAAAAATTTGCATACGCAGTATTAGCCCGTAATTATATTTCACTGTCTAATAAAACTGATTTTGTAAGCAGCGGATTTGCTGACTCTGTAATATATTGTGTTAATAATTCTTTTGCATCATCATCTGATGATGCAACAATCAGAGTTAGCACAGATGATGAAATAGATACTAAATTTATGAATTTTTGGGGCGTATCGCGTGCAAATTTATCAAGAATATATTTTCAGCATGAATACGCTGTACAAATTATGACAGGAACAGTGCCTCAATATGATAAAAATACAGGAAATAAAGTTCCTAATTCAAGCAATCAGAATATTCTTGGCGTTTATCCTTATGAACTCAATCCTGTTCAAATTCTTGCTGATACTGTTTCATCCGTTTCTGGACATTTTGACCCGCGTACCACTTTATTATTTGGATGGACATCGCCTAAATATTCTTCTTTCACACTTGAAGATACTGTAACGATAATCAATGATTTAGGATTGCCAAATTTACTCGATACTGTAAGATTGCCTTACATAGAAGTATTTACTACCGAGGTGGATTATATTCGTAGATATGTAAGCAAAAGGTTTTACGGAGGTTCATTTACCACTGAAGTAGGTCCAATCGGGTCGGCGCCAAGTTTTTACGGAAGAAACGCAAGTGGTTCAACCACTTCCGATGGAGTTGGACGCTGGTTGTATAGAAACGGAGCGCCTTATATATTAACAACTTTTGCCGAAATGAAAATGTGCGCAGCCGAAGCATACTGGAAAAAGGATGATAAGGCAAGCGCTTTACAAGCATTGCAGGATGGCATTGCAGGTCACATGGATTTTTGCCAAAAATACATTTACTTAACAACTATAGGTGGTGATAAAATTACTCCAGCTACATTTAGATTATTGGCAAATGAATATCTTGCAGGTCCTTATGTTGGCGGTTTAACGGTAAACGATTTGACTCTCAGCCACATTATGATGCAAAAATGGGTATGCTTATATCCGTGGGGCGCTCATGAAGCCTGGGTTGATTTGCGTAAATATCATTATGATATAGATTATACAGGAGATTATCCGAAAACAGGTAACGGTTGGGAACGAAATGAAGTGTATATGAAATGGGACGATAATGAAGACAAGGTTTATAAAGGTTTTTACTTGCGTCCTGCAAATGTGGAGCATCGCAAAACCGCGTACAATATTGATAATGATGGCTCTCCGTGTTACCGTATTCGTCCTCGCTATAATTCCGAATATATGTGGAATTTGCCAAGTTTGAAGAAATTATTGCCCATACCTGGAGATGCCTTAAATTATCACTGCTCTATTCCATGGTTTGCTTATCATGGAGAAATGCCAACAAATTTATAAACATTTAAAATATAATATCATGAAAATATTAAAATATTACATCAGTACAGTTTTTATTGCAATTCTTATTTTATCATCATGCGAAAAGCATAAACTTATATATGATGCAGAATCAGTTGACGAGAGTAAAGTTATGTTGCAAATACATTTTTTTGTGCCTATAGCAACCGGAGCTACAAATGCAATAAATCAAGTTAGAATTAACGATATTCCTGTTACCTTTAACAATCTGCTTCCATATAATGGAATACCCGATGGAGCTACAGGCAAATTTTTTACTGCAAATGCAGGTAGTGTAAAAATTCAATTTTTCAAAGGTTCGGCAGCCAATGGCTACACGGAAATTTACAACAAGTCTGTTAATCTTGAAGGTGGCAAAGCATATAATTTAGTTATACATGATTTTAATGAACTTCCTTCGATTATTGACAATGGTTTTCCCTATCAAAGAAATTATGATGGATATGTTACAGACAGTATATGCTATGTGCGATTCTATAATTTCTATTACGATAGCGACACTACACCGTTATGTAAAAATGGAGATAAATTACAATTACAATTTGTTTACTATAAAACAACATCGGCAGAAGCTAGTTGGACACCTCCATATCCTCTTACAGATACATTTACTATAGGTAAACCTGTTGGTTTTGGAGAAGCAACAGAATGGACTCCAGTGCGTCTAAGAAAAACATACTATAATTCCTCTGGGTACATGCCTGTTAGATGGTTTATTCGTTTGATAAAAGCAGATGGAACGAAAAAGTGGATTCCTTATATGAGTAGTACAACAAGTGGGCAAATAACGTGGACTTACGCAGAAACTCAATATATTGGTCGTAGAACTCATAAAATATTAGGCGGTAAATCAGGTGGTGGAGTTTACGCAAATCAGATATGGGCATTTCAGACATGGACCGCTATCTGATTTTTTACATTAAGTTGATAAAAGAGGAGATTGGGAATCTCCTCTTTTATCTTTTTTTAAAATAATATTACATATTATCTATAAATAAATTAAATATAAACAAGATGAAAAAATATACAATTATCTTTATTTTAGTATTCGTCAGTGTTTTACACAGTAATGCTCAAAACAACTATCAGCGAGGTTATATTATAACTAATGAACAAGATACTATAAACGGTTGGGTTGATTTTCGTACAGATAAAATGAATGGAGAAATATGTCGGTTTAAGTTAGAATTGTCTGATAATGAACAAATTTTCCTGCCAAAACAAATCTTTGGGTATCGTTTTTTGCAATCAGGTAAATTTTATATCAGTAAAACTGTTTTAATTGAAAACAACCCTAAAACGGCGTTTTTGGAATATTTGATACATGGTATTATGAACCTTTATTTTTATGTAAGTAACGATTCTGATATACTAGGTTATTATATTTTTGAAGACGAAAACAATAATATATTTACCATATCTAAAAGTGTTGACAAATTTATTACAAAATCAGATGGCACTACCGTATTGCGAAAAGATAATAAATATACTACTGACCTTAATTTTGTATTTGGAGATATTAAAGAAATTTCAAGAAAATTACCAACGGCAAAATTTACTCACAATACAATGATAGATTTTGTTAAAGAATATCATGATCAATTATGCACAACGGGAGAAGAATGTATTGAATTTGAAACGGACATTGATAAAAAACCATTTGAATTTAAATTTTCCATTTATACCGGCAATGAACGCGGTAGTTATACAAATGACTATTCAGGAGAAAAACATACTGCAAGTGCATTAATAATAGGAGGAAGAGTTGAAGTTATTATTCCGCGTTGGTACAAATCTATAAGCGCTTTGTTTGACTTTTCTTATACAAAAAACGAAGGAATTTATAACAATAATTTTTCTGTCTCTAAATTTGAAATTGATTTTGGTGGCAAATATACTTCTCACAAAGGCATATTACGACCAACTATTGAAGCAGGAATTGCTTTAGCAATAGAAAAATATCCGAGTCATTTCGCTTATGTTTGAGGAGAATTTGCAGGCGCAGGTATAAACTTGAAAACATCAAAAGAAAATTACATTTTACTGCCATTAAATTATTTAAATACAAATAATTTCAAAACCGATATATGGAGAATAAAAATAGGCTATAAATTTTAGTTTAATTGCTGATAACAGAAAATTTTCAATGCATTATCAAATATCAAAAAAATACATATTTACAGTTTTTGTAATATCGTTTGCTTGTTGCAGTTTCGCCCAACAAAATGTTTTCAACATTGATTCTATAAACAGCCGGTTTTTAAATCAACTTACAATATTGCAACAGGAAAAAATTCATATACATACCGACCGCTCGCTGTATATAAAGGGCGAACAGAT
The DNA here is from genome assembly GCA_031277925.1 of Prevotellaceae bacterium. Classification (GTDB taxonomy): domain Bacteria; phylum Bacteroidota; class Bacteroidia; order Bacteroidales; family UBA932; genus JAIRKV01. The sequence continues at coordinate 10,916 of JAITLJ010000200.1, forward strand.
TTGGTTCAGAATCTATCTTGTGGATGCTGTTTTGCATCGCAGCGTGTTTAACAGCCGTTATGTATATGTTGAACTTGTAAATCAGCAGAAAAATGTTGTTGTGCGCGTAAAAATTCGTCCTGTTGACAATTCTTATTTCGGTCATATCAATTTATCACCCAATTTGGCTGAAGGAGAATATACTTTAAGAGCCTACACTCAATATATGCAAAATTCAGGCGAAGATTATTTTTTCATGAAAAATATAAAAATCATAAATCCGGTATCGATACGAACAAAAATTAATGTAGATTTTGAATATAATGAGAAAAATGAAAAGATAACCGCCAAACTGACATGTATTGATAAAGGATTGGAAATGAAGCCGAATAAAGATATTTTAAAAATAAAATTTGATGACAAACCCGAAAATGTTTATTATACGGTAAGCAACAATACCGTACGTTTTTCATTCAACAAAGACAAAGTAAAAATAATACATGCAAGTTGGAATATTGATGGAATTTCGTTTGTTCGCGACATTCAAGTTCCAAAATATCCTGTTGATTTTGACGTTTCATTTTTCCCCGAAGGCGGATATTTACTCGAAGGCGCAAATTGCTGTATCGCATACAAGGCGCTGAATGCAGATGGAACTTCCGAAGATATAACAGGAGAAATTACAGATTCGGATGGAAATGTTTTGACAACAATAAAATCATTGCATCTCGGAATGGGAAAATTTTATTTAGTTGCCGAAAAAAACAAACAATATTTTGCCTTGTGCAAAAACAGTCGGGGAACAGAGAAACGATTTGAACTTCCTCGACCAAAAACAAATACATATTCGCTAAAAACAATCTGGGTGAACAACAACCTGTATATTACCGTTCAGAAAGCCGATAACATGCAGAAAAACAAAGATTTGTACATTCTTGTACATACGCGTGGAATTACTCAGTATGCAGCAAAATGGGATTTTTCGGACAAGGCAATATTACTCAACAAAAATGATTTTCCATCAGGCGTGTTGCAAATACTTTTATTTGACTCACAACTTAATCCGATTTCGGAACGTCTGGCTTTTAACGTAAATGACAAAGATCTGGTAAAAGTAGAATTTTCTACAAACAAGCAAAATTATGCGGCTCGTGAAAAAATAAATGCAGCAGTAAAAATTACAGATGCCAAAAATCTTCCGTTAAAAGGCAATTTTTCAATCTCAGTTACCGACAACAGCGATATTCCGATTGACACATCGATGTCGATTTTTTCAACATTATTGCTGACATCCGACATAAAAGGATATGTGGAAAAACCTGATTTTTATTTTCAAAACCACAAAACAGCCAGAGAAGCTCTGGATATTTTAATGCAAACACAGGGCTGGCGCCGTTACGATGTTAGCGAAATAATAAAAGGTAATTATGAAAAACCGAAAATTGATTTTGAAAAAGGACAAAAAATTTCCGGACATGTACAAAAATACAGCGGCAGCAACAAAACACTTGGAAGTTCGGTAATGATTTACTCAAAAAATCCGCCGGCGATAGAATATGTGCAAGTTGACAGCGCAGGCAAATTTGCTCTCGAAAACATTGAATTTCCCGACAGTGTCACTTTCACCGTTCAGGCATTCAACCAAAAAGGCAAACCTTTTGTCGAACTGTTTGTTGATATCGACACCTTTCCGTCAATAAGCAATATTGCTAAAAACACTTTAATAAAACAAACAGCAGAACAGACACAGGAAGAAGTATTTGCTTATGAAAAAGGAACTAAAATATATTTGTTGAACGAAGCAACAGTTACGGCAAACAGACGAAAAACCAAAAACCGTCCATGGTATTCAAACTCGACAAATACCGCTTTCACATCGGAACAAATATCTGAAATGAATGCAACGCATATAACCGACATTTTGCGCCGTATTCCGCAACTGCACATTGTTGGTAATCAAATAATAAATTCATCAACAAGTCTTTTCAATAATTCAAATTTTGGCGAGTCTTACGAAGGAATGTTAAATGTTGAAACGGCAAGTCGTGCAAGCGGTAATGCCGACCGAGCCGGTCGCATAATAGTTTATTTCGACGAATTAATTATGGAAGAAGATAGCGGAAGCGGATATGATTTTGATATAATAGATGTAAATTCCATTGAACGTATTGATGTGTTAAAAGGATTCCAATCTCAAATTCTGGGAGGTAATTCAAGCGATATTATCATCATGATAAAATCAAAGCATGGTCGGGGAATTTTATCGCTGTATGACAAAATGCAATTTAATCTTAAAAAAATATCGCCATTAGGATTTCAGATGCCTGCAGAATTTTATTCGCCAAAATATCACAGACCTGCACAGAAAAACAATAAAGAACCCGATTTGCGAACAACCGTTTTCTGGAATCCGAATATAATAACAGATAAGGAGGGCGCAACAGCATTTGATTTTTATTCGTCAGATTACAGTACAACTTATTCGGTGATAATTGAAGGCATAACAGAAGATGGAAAAATTATTCGCAACATAAGTAAAATACAAAGAACTGAATAAAAGCCTTATGCAGCAAACTTTTCGGCGTGCACAAAATCAAAAACAAAAAATATTTTTCATATTTTTAGCGTTGTATTTATTTTTTTACTATCTTTGCAGCCCAAATTTGTGAAAATTCTTAAAATTACAATAAAATGAAAAAAGAAATTCATCCATCGAGTTATCGCGTAGTGGCATTTAAAGACATGTCAAACGAACATGTTTTTTTAACACGCTCATCGGTTCATACAAAAGAAACAATCATTGTTGATGGCGTTGAATATCCTTTGTATAAACTTGAAATTTCAAACACATCTCATCCCTTTTACACAGGAAAGATGAAACTTGTAGATACGGCAGGTCGCGTTGATAAGTTTATAAACAGATACAAAAACTACGCAAACAAAAGCAAATAATTTGCAGTATAAAATAAAATTACCTCGACCTTTGCCTGTCGGGGTTTTTTTTTGAAAACAATCAAAACTTTGGCATAAAGTATGTATCTATTACAAAATAGTTTTTATATTTGATAAATATTAATGCAGACTGTTTATATATTAATCATTGATATTTAGATTTTTAATTAACAATAAAATAAATAATAACAATCAAAGTAAAATACTTTGTTCGATAAAAGACGAGGTTTTGCTGACAAATTGACTTATATAATCATGGCAAATGACATAAAATTACGACAAATTTTCCTCGAAGGAGATGAAATTGAAAATATAAATTACATTCCACTTTCGTTTGATGAGGACTTAAAAAAAATAAATACAAAAGAATTACCCGAAGCATTACCCTTACTGGTTTTACGCAATTCGGTGCTTTTTCCCGAAATACTTGTTCCCATAACAGTAGGACGTGAAAAATCAATAAACCTCGTGCATGAAGTTTTTTCCAAATCAAAAATTTTGGGAACCGTTGCTCAATATGATTCCAAAATCGAAAATCCAACAAAAAACGATTTGAATAAAGTTGGCACAATTGCGCGTATTATAAAAATTCTGGAAATGCCCAATGGCACAATAACAGCCATATTGCAGGGAATTGCCCGTTTTGAAATAAAAAGTATAATTAACGAAAACCCTTATTTTATTGCAGATGTAAAATATCTTAACGAAGAAAAACCTAAACTGCCTAACGAAAATTATGATGCAATAATAAGTTCGATAAAAGATATTACCCTGCAAATCATCAGCCAGTCGCCAATATTACAGGAAATTACATTTGCGGTCAAAAATGTTGAAAACCGAAGTTTTTTGATAAACTATATAGGTTCAAATCCTGACATTACGCACAATGTAACCGACCAGCAATCGCTGCTCGAAATAGGCAATTTGAAGGAAAGAGCATTGAAACTGCTCGAAATATTACAGAAAGAATTGCGACAGGTTGAAATAAAAAACGACATACAGCGCAAAGTTCGCCACGAAATAGACCAGCAGCAGCGTGAATATTTTTTGCACCAGCAAATGAAAACAATTCAGGACGAATTAGGCGGAAATCCTGCCAGTCAAGAAATTGAAGAATTGCGCAAACGTGCAAAAACAAAAAAATGGAATACCGAAACCGCCGAATTTTTTGAAAAAGAAACCACAAAACTCGAACACATGAATCCGGGCGTAGGCGAATTTTCCGTGCAACTGAATTATCTGCAATTGCTGCTGGATTTGCCATGGAACGAATATACCGAAGACCGAATAGATATAAAAAAGGCAAAAAAAATACTTGACGAAGACCATTACGGACTCGATCAGGTAAAAGACAGAATCCTTGAATACCTTGCCGTAATAAAACTGAAAAACGACTTGAAATCTCCTATACTTTGCCTTTACGGACCTCCGGGCACAGGAAAAACTTCGCTCGGAAAATCTGTTGCGCGCTCAATCGGACGACAGTTTGGCAGAATCTCGCTTGGAGGATTGCACGACGAAGCCGAAATTCGTGGACATCGCAAAACATATATAGGAGCAATGCCCGGAAGAATTATTCAAACAATAAAACGTTGCAAATCGGCAAATCCAGTGATAATTCTTGATGAAATTGATAAAATAGGCAATGATTTTCGCGGCGACCCTGCTTCAGCTTTGCTCGAAGTGCTTGACCCCGAACAAAATTCAACCTTCCACGATAATTATCTCGACCTTAATTTTGATTTGTCGAAAACAATGTTTATCACAACAGCAAACAATATAAGCACAATAAATTCGGCATTGCGCGACCGCATGGAAATGATTCCAGTGAGCGGCTATCTGGTTGAAGAAAAGGTTGAAATAGCAAAACGACATCTTATCCCAAAACAGTTGGAAACACACGGAATACATGCAGGCGCAATAAAATTTACTAACGATATTATCGAAATCATTATAGAATCATACACAAAAGAATCGGGCGTGCGCGCTCTCGATAAACAAATTGCAAAAATTGCACGTTATTACGCAAAACAAATTGCTCTTTCGGAAAAAATAACGCCTAAAATTTCAAAACAAAAAATAGCGGAAATTCTTGGCGTACCAAAATTTACAAAAGACGAATATCAGGGAAACGATTTTGCCGGCGTTGTTACAGGCTTGGCATGGACAGAACTTGGCGGCGAAATTCTTTTTGTTGAAACAAGTTTGAGCAAAGGCAAAGGCAAACTTACAATTACAGGAAACCTTGGCGAAGTAATGAAAGAATCGGCTTTGATTGCTATGGAATACATAAAATCACATGCAGCGCAACTCGAAATAAACAGCGACGTTTTTGAAAAATGGGATGTACATATTCATGTCCCCGAAGGTGCAATTCCCAAAGATGGACCTTCCGCCGGAATAACAATGACAACAGCGCTTGCATCAATTTTTACGCAACGCAAAGTACGCAAAGGCATTGCCATGACAGGCGAAATTACCTTGCGCGGAAAAGTCCTTCCTGTTGGCGGAATTAAAGAAAAAATACTTGCTGCAAAACGAGCAGGAATAAACGAAATAGTATTGTCGCAGGATAACGAAAAAGACATATCGGAAATAAAACCTGTTTATATCAAAGGATTGAAATTTCACTATGTTAATACCGTTACGGATGTTATTGATTTTGCCCTGTTAAAGGAAAAAGTGAAAAATGCAATAAAAATCGAATAAAAACAAAGGCTGCCGATAAAGGTAGCCTTTAATTTTACAGACTGTAAAATTAAAGGCTGTTACTCTACACAGTCGCTCCTTAATAAATAGTCGCTCCTTACGAATAAAAAAGGACAAAGCTAAAACATTAAAAATTTCGGACAATTATTTCTTTCTGTTAATTTGTCTTGACACAAAAAGAAGATAAAGAAAAAGTTCATATTTTGCCGAATTTTTGCCCGTATATATAAAACTCGGTATTTTGATTCAATAATTTATTAATTATTAACCGTTTCGACCCTCTTTAAGGAGCGACTAAATACCGAAACTGTTTATTATTAATATGAAACCTTTGCAAGGCAAAAGTGTTGATAACATGTTAACATTTAGGTGATTATAATTTGTTTATGTGAAATATTTCATGTATCTTTGTGTCATGTTTAATAAAAAAAGACAACAAATGGGTAAGTCATTTGCGGTCATTCCGCACGTAATGTACAAAGATATGTCGTTTTTGCCATAATTGCTCTTTAAATCCTTGAATTTTAAATCTTTAAATTGCGAATTTTGTCCCTAACGGGACAAAATGTTGGCAGAAAATTTCATGCAAAACACTGTCTATCAGGCAATAACAGAATTAAAACAAAAGCAGGCAGATTTAGTATCTGCCTGCTTTTATTCATTTTTATACCAATATTTTGTTTCTGCGGACGTTTTTACTTATAACTTTTTTAAAAAAAATCTTTAAATTTTAAATTGTTTCTATATCACTTCATTTCGTTTGTAACGATACTAATTTACAGACAGAAAACAATAAATTGCCAAACTGTTTTATGTTAAAACTCCAATAAGATTTTGTGTCTTATAATTTATATTATAGGCGATGGTAAAATATTGTATAATAATGAATTATAAATTATTTTTTAAATATTTTAAAAAATCTGGTATTTGCAATTATCAAATCATTATATATCTTTGTAAAAATTAACTTTGTCCTATAATATAAATTATAAGACATACTAAAATTTAGGTATTTATTGTAAACAAAATTATTTATGAAGAAATTTTTATTAGTATTAATTATTTTAATTATTGGGATTTGCCCTGCCTATTCGCAAGAAAAAATTACAGGAACTGTGATTGATGATGCAACAGGCGAAGCATTATCCTTTGTATCGGTTATTGTAAAAGGAACTATTACTGCTGTAACTACAAGCGATAACGGTTCATTTTCCATAACTGCTCCCGCTACGGGAATATTGGTATTTTCGTTTATTGGCTACGAAACAGTAGAAGTAGCAATAGACGGAAAAAGAGAAATAAATGTAAGGCTTAAATCTTCCACAACAATATTGGAAGAAGCCGTTGTAACAGGTATGACGAAAATTGACAAACGTTTGTTTACCGGAGCATCCGACCATATTTCGGCTGAAACGGCTAAATTAAACGGTATTGCTGATGTAAGCCGCGCTTTGGAAGGTCGTTCGGCAGGAGTTTCCGTTCAAAACGTATCGGGCACTTTTGGAACAGCGCCAAAAATAAGAGTGCGCGGAGCAACTTCAATTTATGGAAGTTCAAAACCTTTATGGGTTGTTGATGGAATTGTAATGGAAGATGTAGTTGAAGTTGATTCTGACGGATTGTCATCGGGCGATGCCGAAACGCTTATCAGTTCAGCAATAGCAGGACTTAATGCCGATGACATCGAAAGTTTTCAAATATTGAAAGACGGTTCGGCGACTTCTATTTACGGAGCGCGCGCAATGGCAGGAGTTATTGTTGTAACGACAAAGAAAGGTAAGGCTGGCGTAAGCAGTATCAATTACAACGGAGAATATACAGTGCGTCTGGTGCCGCGTTATGCCGATTTTAATATTATGAATTCTCAGGAACAAATGGGAGTTTATCAGGAAATGCAGCAAAAAGGCTGGCTAAACCTTTCGGGTACAGTGAGAGACAGAGAAAGCGGAGTTTACGGCAAAATGTATCAGTTGATAAATTCTTACGACCCGATAACAAAAACATTTAAACTGATAAATACGGAAGAGGCAAAAAACGCTTACCTGCGTCTGGCTGAAATGAGAAATACAGACTGGTTCAACGAACTGTTTAAACCGAGTATAATGCAATCTCATTCGGTAAGCATGTCGGGCGGCACGGATAAAACTACATATTATGCTTCGTTAAGCGCATTGCTTGATCCGGGCTGGTCAAAGGCAAGTTCTGTTAATCGTTACACGGCAAATACAAATGTTAATTACAGCATATACAAAAATTTGTCGTTGAATCTTATTTCAAATGCTTCGTATCGTAAGCAGAAAGCGCCCGGAACATTAAGTCAGGACGTAGATGTAGTATCGGGAGAAGTAAAACGCGATTTTGACATTAACCCTTACAGTTATGCGCTGAACACATCACGAACAATGAGTCCTAACGAATATTATACGCGTAATTATGCGCCATTTAATATTATATCCGAATTAGACAATAATTACATGGATATAAACGTAACCGATTTGAAGTTTCAGGGCGAGTTAAAATGGAAGCCTCTGAAAAGTTTGGAACTGGCTTTACTTGGCGCCATTAAATATTCGGCGTCTACAATAGAACATAATATCAGAGATAACTCGAATCAGGCTCTGGCCTATCGAGCCATGCCCGATGCAACAATACGCGACAGCAATCCTTTTCTTTATACCGACCCTGATATTCCTTATGCTTTACCTATTACGGTATTGCCCAATGGCGGTATATACAATCGCACTGACAATAAAATGCTTGGATACGACTTACGCACAACTGCAACATGGAATCAAACATTCAACGATATTCATATTGTCAATTTTTTCGGAGGAATAGAATTAAATTCAATTAACCGCGAAAGATCGTGGTTCAGAGGCTGGGGACGCCAGTATACCTTAGGCGATGTTCCTAATTACGCTTATCAGGTGTTTAAACAGGGAATGGAAGAAAATACCGACTATTTTACAACAGGAATGTCGCGATCGCGCGATGTCGCATTTTTTGCTTTAGGAACATATTCGTACAAGACAAAATATACTGTTAACGGAACACTGCGCTACGAAGGTTCGAATAAACTGGGAAAATCACGTTCGTCGCGATGGCTGCCCACATGGAATATTGCAGGTTTATGGAACATTTACAGAGAAGCGTTTTTCAGCAAATTTGAATCCGTATTGTCTCATGCAGCACTGAAAGCATCGTACAGTTTGACAGCCGACAGAGGTCCTGGCTTTGTAACAAATTCGCAAGTTATTATCCACAGCGTAAGACCGTGGCGACCTACCGAAAGTTCAAAAGAAACCGTTTTGGAAATATCCGATCTGGAAAACAGCGAACTTACATACGAAAAAAAGCATGAACTGAACACAGGTATTGATTTGGGATTTTTGAACAATAGAATAAATTTGACTGCCGATTTGTACTGGCGCAGTAATTTCGACCTTATAGGACCTGTTGCAACAACAGGAGTAGGCGGAAATGTGGACAAATATGCAAACGTCGCAACAATGAAATCGCAGGGAGTCGAATTTTCGCTTACAACAAAAAACATCAATACGAAAGATCTGGAATGGACTACAAGTTTTATTTTTTCGTACAGCAAAAATGAAATAACAGAACTGCTTGCAAAGAAAAGAGTTATTGACCTTATCAGCGGAACAGGTTTCGGCATGGCAGGATATTCGTACAGAGGATTATTCTCCATTCCTTTCAAAGGATTAAACGAAGATGGATTACCTGTTTTCATTAACGAAAAAGGCGAACTTACAACTACCAGTATCAATTTTCAGGAAATAGAAAAAATAGGCTTCTTGAAATATGAAGGACCAACAGAGCCTACGCATTTCGGCAGTCTGGGAAATATATTCAGATATAAAAACTTCAGGTTGAACGTATTTATTACCTATTCATTCGGCAACAAAGTTAGGCTTGACCCTGTATTTAAAGCTGGATATTCGGATGTGCGTTCTATGCCTAAAGAATTTAAAAACCGCTGGATATTGCCGGGAGACGAAGCATATACCAACATTCCCGTCATTCCAAGTTATCGCCAATATTATGATATAAGTTATTTAAATTATGCTTATAATGCCTATAATTATTCGGATGCCCGAATAGCAGATGGCGGTTTTATACGGCTCAAAGAAATATCTCTGTCATACGATTTTCCGTCGAACTGGATTTCGCCACTGGGATTTAAAACTCTTAGCGCAAAAATTCAGGCTACAAACCTGTTTTTGCTCTATGCCGATTCAAAATTAAACGGACAGGACCCTGAATATTTCCGCTCGGGTGGAGTTTCTTTACCTGTACCAAAACAAATTACAATGACATTAAAATTAGGTTTATAAAATAATATGAATATGAAAAAATATCTTATATCAATAACGTCTGTTATATTAATGATGTTAAACATTTCGTGCAACGAATATCTCGACGAAGTACCCGATAACAGACTTGAAATAGACAACGATGAAAAAATTACCAGACTTTTGGGAAGCGGATACGCCGACCATTTGTTTGTATTCACTACCGAAATGATGGCTGACAATGTTGACAACATAGGCGACAGACTGACATCATATTCTCGTCTTCAGGATGAAATGTACGCATGGTCGGATATTCAGGAAATAGGTAACGAATCGCCAAAACTCGTATGGCAAACCTATTATCATGCTATAGCAACAGCCAATCAGGCGCTTGATGCTATAGAAAAAGCGGGAAATCCTTCACGCTTGAACCCGCAGCGAGGCGAAGCTCTTATGATTAGAGCATTCCACCATTTTTATCTCGTAAATGTATTTGCAAAACACTATTCTACAGCCAGCGGCGACACCGACCTCGGTATTGTGTATATGGAAAAATCGGAAACAACGGTAAGCCCTCAATACAACCGCGAACCTGTTGCTGAAATTTATAGAAAAATTGAACGCGATATTGAAGCAGCGCTTCCTTTGATTGATGACAATATTTACGAAATACCTAAATATCATTTCAACCGCAAAGCTGCTTATGCCTTTGCGGCACGCTTTTATCTGTTCTACAGAAAATACGATAAGGTTATAACCTGCGCTAATGAAGTGCTTGGTGAAAATCCTGCCAGAGTACTGCGCGATCTTACCCGCATTTCAAGCCTTGTGCAGGAGTACGGACCTATTGCCGAAGATTATGTAAAACCCGAACAGAATGCAAATTTACTGCTGATTGCAGGATATTCTCAATTAGGTCGGATATTCGGAAATTATTCAACAGGAAAAAAGTACATGCATTCCCGATATTTGGCTGGTACAGAAACAACTCAATGTAACGGACCTTGGGGTATTTATGTCAGTGGAATGTTTCGTCTTCCATCTTTTTCATATTCGGCAGGATACATAGCAGTGCCTAAAATACCAAACCTGTTTGAATATACCGACCCTGTAGCAGGAATAGGATATCGCAGAACTGTTTTTCCTGCTCTGCATGCCGACGAAACATTACTCTGCAGAGCCGAAGCATATATTATGCAGGAAAACTATGATGCAGCTACGGAAGATTTGGCTTTATGGATGTCGCAACATACAATTTCAACGGTAACTCTTTCGCGAGACATTATAAACAACTTTTATTCTACTCAACAGTATTACAACCCAGATGATCCTACGCCGAAAAAAAAGTTGAACCCCGAAGTTCCCATTGTTTCCGAAGAACAGGAAAACTTTTTACAATGTCTGGTGCAATTCCGCCGTATCGAAACAATATTCGAAGGCTTGCGCTGGTTTGATATTAAACGCTTCGGCATTGTAATATATCGCCGTTACGTTGATGTAAACAACTCGGTTACTGTTACCGATGAACTGAAATTAGACGACCCGCGCAGGGCGATTCAACTGCCGGCATCTGTTATAAGCGCAGGGCTTGAACCTAATCCAAGATAATAAGATTATTAAACATTTAAAATTAATAAAATATATAAATTATGGAAAAAATAAAAATATTTTTAGTAACAATAATAATAGCAACTGTCGCATGGTCGTGTTCTGAAGAAAAATTGAACAGCGAAAGCATATTCAAAGACCCTGATCCTGCTTTGCAAACCGAATTCGACAAATGGCTTTTGGAAAATTATACCTATCCGTACAATATCAGTTTCAAATACAAAATGGAAGATATCGAAACCAATATGACTTACGATGTGGTACCGGCTACAACTAAAAACTCCATAGCAATAGCAAAAATAGTAAAACATTTGTGGCTTGAAGTATATGACGACGTAGCAGGCGTTGACTTTACCAAAACCTACATTCCCCGAGTTATTCATCTTGTAGGCTCGGGCGCTTACAATACCAACAATACCTTTTTGTTAGGAACTGCCGAAGGTGGTCTTAAAGTTACGCTTTTTCGAATAAATGATATAGATATAAACAATATAAATGCAGATTTGCTTTCAGAATGGTATCTGCAAACAATGCATCATGAATTTGCCCATATATTGCATCAAACAAAAAACTATCCTGTAGAATTTAAATCGATTTCAAATAATAACTATATAGGCGACGACTGGTCTGCAAACAGCGAAACCTTAGCAATTGCCAATCAATTAGGTTTTGTAAGTCGTTATGCGCGCTCGGAAGCTAACGAAGATTTTGTTGAAATGATAGCAATATACGTAACAAAGGGACAGGCAAAATGGAATGCTATTCTTGCACAGGCAGGAACCTCAGGAGCCGCCATCATAAACCAAAAGCTGGAAATTATAAAAGCGTACCTGCGAAATTCATGGAATATAGAACTGGATGAACTTCGCCGTGTGTTTGATTTTAGAGCATTAACGCTCAATCTATTGGATTTCTCTAATCTTTAAAAATATCAAGTTATGAAATTAATAAAAAATATAATTTATTTATCTGTCGCCTCGTTATTTCTATTACAATCGTGCGTAAAAGACGAAGAAAACATATTTGATGACAGCGCCGCCATTCGAGGACAAAAGGCAGTTTCAGAATACATGCAATTGCTTGTAAGCGCTGAAAACGGCTGGTATGTTGACTATTATCCCGAACTCAATCACAAAGTAGGCGGATATGCAATGTATCTGAAATTTAGCGCCAATGGAATGGTAGATGTAAGTTGCGAAATTGCAACAAATCTGCCTCCATACCAGATGGAAACTTCACAGTTTGAAGTATTTATGGAACAGGGACCTATACTTTCGTTTAGCACTTACAATAAAGTAATGCACTATTTCAGCGAACCTTATTCTACCGACGTAAACGGACGCGAAGGCGATTATGAATTTATAATTATGAACGCCAAAACAGACGAAATTTTGATAAAAGGCAAAAAAGGCGGAAACAAAATGACCCTTCGCCGCAATACTGACAATCTTAATCCAGATACACATCTTGCCGAAATTGCAAATTTGGCTGATTTAATGTCAGGATATTCAATGTTTGAATTGATTGTTGAAAACCTTTCGGTTGGAATTGCTGCTGTAACAGACAGAACTTTCGACATGGAATATTCAGGCGATATTGCAAATGAAAAAATAAGCTATGCATTTACCATCGATGGTATAAGACTTTATGAACCTTACACCATAAACGGAGTTACCATGGCAAACTTTGTATGGGACAATACAACAGAACGGTACGTTTGTTCTGATCCGGGCGTTAACGCTTATCTTAAAATGTACTTTCCGGCAGATTTTCAAATAAAATATGAAGATTTTTTAGGTAAATGGAAATTGGATTATCAGGCAAGAACAAGCGCCGGATGGTCGACAACTACTATGGATACTGTTGAAATTATAGAAGTAAAACGAAATGCATCATTTATGCTGACCAGCGACAAACTGTTTAATTTTGCAGGTATAACATTAACTTTTGACCCGCGTAAAGGTATTGTATCTATTTACTGCATCAACACCGATGTACATTCAAGCGGACATTTTGTACGTCAGTGTCCTTATGATACGCAGGCAGGATATATATATACTTCGGTATATAATCCGCCAAGCTATCTTGGTGGATTAGTCGGTGTTTGGAATAACGATGAAAACAGCGAACGTAAAATTACATTTGAAGACAACAAGGTTTGGAGTACTTACAAAGCCAATGGAATACTTTTCAGATTATATGATTTAAGTAATGTAAGCCAGGGCAATTATACAGGCAATACAGATGGAAAATATGCTTTTAGAAATTTACTTTTAACAAAAATTGATTAAAAATTAAAATATGAAAAAGATTTATATAATACAGACATTGCTGCTGTCAATATTTTTGGCAGGATGCAATTCTACAGAATACTATGAGTTTGAAAATACTCAGGTAAAAATTGAAAGCGCCGAGATTCATTTTACGGCAACAGGCGGTACAGGAGAAATTATTGTGGCTGAATCGGGAAATTTTACTGCCACATCCGACCAAAACTGGTGCAGCCTTTCGATAAACGGCAAAGTTATCACGATAACCGCAACTCCCAATATGTCCATATCGGGGCGCAGCGCACGGATAACTGTTAAATCGGGAAACAAAGTAAATTATGTTTCGGTAACGCAAACTTCCGTAACTTTCAATATAGATGCTACTAATATCAGTATTGATGGCAAAAGAGGCGAAGCGCATATTACATACCAGACAGAAGCATCTGTGGCTATTGATACTGTTACAAATTCGTGGTTAACCGTTTCGATAGATGGAAATGAAATAGTGTTGCAGGCAGCAGCCAATCCTGATTTGGAAAATACGCGATCTGCAACCGTTACATTGGTAATACGGAATGAAAATACAAATTTATTTAAATATAATTTAAATGTTACGCAGGAAAAAAATTATCTTAACTACGAAGATTATCTCGGAACATATACCATGGATTATTCCATAGCGTATGCAAATCCAACTCCTACCCGTTCGCTTACTGTAACATTATCAGTGAAATCAGAAACGGATAAAACATACTATCTTGAAGGCATATTGACTGATGCATTGGCTCAATATGGGAATATAACTGCTAAATATAATGCAGATGGAACACTTTCTATTTTAGGTCAAATAATGTTTCCTTATCCTAACAATACCGCCTATGATACTTGGCTTTTGCCATATTCCGAAGACGCTTATGTTAGCAGGAGTACAACGTATGGTATGATTTCTGCCGATACTGATCTTTCAAACGGAGGGCTTAAATTCAAAATGGTTGACAATGGAGTATGGGGAACTCGCAAAACCGCAGGATTTTTGCTTAGAGTTTATAATGGTTCTACCAGCATAGGGAACCTAGCCGGTCAAGATGGACAACCATACTATTTTTATCCATCATTTGAAAAGCAATAAATAAAATATCAGATTGTTAATTATTAGAAAGCGAGGGTATCCATAAAAAGGATGCCCTTGTTTTTTATTCAAAGCCGCCGTCGGGCGTAGCGTTTTTTTTCTTAAAAATAACAGTTTTTTATAAAAAACCGCAAAGCCTTCTTTCGATGCGGCAAGCAATAGCATTTAAAAACAACAGCAGGCAGATACTAATTCTGCCCGCCATTTTCATTATTAATCAGTTACAAAAACGCCATCAAACTGTAATTTATATAGTCGCTCCTTAATAAATATTGAAACTGTTAATTATTAATATTTACAGACATAAATTATCGAATAAAAATACCGAGTTTTATATAGATGCAGACAGAAATTCGGCAAAATACGAACAATTGTTTTTTTCTATAAATATGTGTCCCGTTAGGGACAGTTTTTTCGTCATTGCATTAAATTATCTGACAGAAAATTTTAATGTCTTATTATTATCTTTTTTATTCGTAAAAAGCAACGAAATAGCCTTTCGAACAACGATTTAAATCATTACCATGTTATAATTTTATCAACTATTTCCCTCTGTTCGTTTATCGTTCGTCGCAAATAAATTCTTGTTGTTTCAATGCATTTGTGTCCCATTAAATCGGCTAAGAGCGCAATATCATTGCACTTTTTCAGAAAATTTTTAGCAAATCGATGACGAAAGGAATGAGGATAAATTACTTTGGGATTTAATCCATATTTTCGTGCAAAAATTTTCAGATATCGCGAAATTGTTCTTGCACAAAGTCGTCCGCCATATTGGGTTTGAAAAATATAACCTAACGAAATCTTTTCTTTATTCAACCATACCATTGCTTGCAGGCGTAAATTTTTTGGGATATATAATCGCCTGATATTTCCGCCTTTGGTATATATATCCAAATGTCCCGCTTCTACATGTTCGACTTTTATCTGTATCAGTTCGCTGATTCGGGCTCCTGTTGCCGTCAAAAACCAAACAATAAAATACCATTTAATAAGTTTGTCATGTTTGAGTTGATTTTTAAAAAATTTATAGTCGGCTTCGCTAATCACATTCTCAAGGAAGTTTTTTTGCTGTATTCTTACAAATTTTATTTTTAAACGATCTTTTTCTTGAAATTCAAGAAATTTGTTTAAGGCCTGTAACCGTGCATTTACGGTTTCGGGTTTGAAATTTTCAATCAGCCATACTTTATAGGCTAAAAGATTCTCTTTATTAACATTTTCGTAAAGAAGAAAATAAGTGTTAACAGCGCTAGTATAAGCTGTAATTGTGTTTTTTGCAAGTTCATTTTTTTCAAGAAATTTTTGAAATTTTGTTATCATATTCATTAAAATTAAAAATTTAAGACAGCAACATACAATAATAAATTGAAAAAATTAAGATTTTTTTTGATTTTTATAAAATTTGTTCAGTTCTGATTAACACTTAACCAATCAACAATTAATTAGTAATTTGCCTCTTACGACTGTAATTTATTATAAAATCAGCCGATAATTATTTTTATATGAAATATAAGCCGGTTGTTAAAAAATATCAATTATACATAACAATTAATAATCTTTTGCTATATTTGTTGAATTTTAATTAAAAAGCAATCACTAATGAAAGTAACAGCATTCACAAATTATCACATACAACTCGGCGCAAAAATGGCTGAGTTCGCAGGCTATAACATGCCTGTCGAATATTCGGGAATTAACCGCGAACATCTGACAGTACGCGAAAAATTAGGCGTTTTTGACGTAAGCCACATGGGCGAAATTTGGGTAAAAGGAGCAAATGCTCTCAATTTTATTCAATACCTTACATCAAATGATGCATCGATTTTATATCCCGGCAAAATTCAATATTCCTGTTTTCCTAACGGAAAGGGCGGAATTGTTGATGATTTGCTCGTATATTGCATCAACAACGAAACCTATCTGCTGGTAGTAAATGCAGCGAATATCGAAAAAGACTGGAAGTTTCTTTGTTCACATGCCGCTAAGTTCAATATTACTCCTGGAAAAGAATTATATAATGCTTCGGACGAAATATGTCAACTTGCCATACAAGGACCTTTAGCGCTAAAAGCCATGCAAAAACTGACTTCCGAAAACATTATTGACATGGAATATTACACATTCCGCAAAATTGATTTTGCAGGAATACACAATTTGATTTTTTCAATAACCGGCTACACCGGCGCAGGCGGATGCGAAATTTATTGCGCCAACGAAGATGCACACAAACTCTGGAAAGCCGTATTTGACGCAGGTGCCGAATTTGGAATCGAACCTGCCGGACTTGGCGCCCGCGACACCTTGCGCCTCGAAATGGGATTTTGCCTTTATGGACACGAACTCGACGACACAACATCGCCAATTGAAGCCGGATTGGGCTGGATTACAAAATTTACAGATACAAAAGATTTTATCGACAAAGATCTTTTATTGAAACAGAAAGCCGGAAACATATCGCGAAAACTCGCCGGATTTGTAATGAACGACCGCGGAATACCGCGCCAACATTACGAAGTTTGCGATGCGCAGGGAAATAAAATTGGTTCGGTATGTTCGGGAACAATGTCGCCATGTTTGAAAACAGGAATAGGAACAGCATACCTGAAACCCGAATTTGCAAAAAATGACACGGAAATTTATATAAAAATACGCGAAAAACTTTTGAAAGCAAAAATATCAAAATTTCCATTTATTAAAAACAAAATTAATTAACCTTATAATTGTTGTAAAATATGAAAAAAATTATTGTAATGATTGCACTTGGATTAATATCTGCAGGTTATGCAACTTCTCAAACATCCGTTTGGAAAATAACCAGGGGAAATAAAGAAATCTATTTGGGCGGCAGCGTACATTTGCTTCGTCCTGCCGACTTTCCTCTTCCCAAAGAATTTGATGTGGCTTTTGCAAAAGCAAGCACACTGGTGTTAGAAGCAGATTTGAAAACCCCCGAATTTTTAAGTAAAATTCAATCGGAGAGCATGTTACCCGAAGGACAAACGCTGAAATCGGTTTTAACCCCAAAACAGTATCAGGCAATTTACGATGCAACGGTCGATGCAGGACTACCTTTTGCATTAATAGAAAAAATGAAACCGGGAATGGCTATTATGACATTGACTTCAAAAAAAATTAATAAACTGGATTTAACAGCAGCCGGCGTTGATATGTATTATTACGATATGGCTGCACATAAAAACAAACAAGTTGAATTTCTGGAAGATATGGATTTCCAAATAGACCTGATTTATAATTTGCCCTTCGGCGTCGATGAATTTTTGGCATATTCGCTCAACGATTTGGATAAAATGGAATACGAAGAAGAATTTTCAAAACTGATTAACGACTGGCGACAGGGAAAAGCAACCGCAGAAACAGAACTGAAAGAAATGAAACAAAAATATCCAAAAATTTACAAGGCAATGTTTACAGATAGAAATTATAAATGGTTGCCAAAAATAAAAAAATACATCGAAGACGATAATACGGCATTTATAATTGTCGGTTCGGCGCATCTCTGGGGCGACGACGGCTTGCTCAAGTTACTGAAAAAAGCAGGTTACAAAATAGGACGGATAAGAGTAAAAAATTGAAAAAAATGCCTGTTTATTATCTTTTTATTTTCAATATCCTGCAAAAACATAAATTCGCTTATAATATAATTTTGGCACAAATATCAAGTTTATAAGGAATTATTTAACAAAGTAAAATTTATAATTATTATCAATAAAACATGCGAATTTTGTAATGCCATATTAGAGTTTGAGCATTTTGAAATTTAAATATTAACTATTAATTATTTTTCATTGCTGTTTATATTTAAAATAATTTTATAATTTTGTAACGTTTTTTACAATAAGGCAAATTACAGACATAATACAATTATATAAAAGTGACAAAAGCCTGTGTAAAAATGAAGTCAGATATTTTATTCATGGCAGTTGTTGCGGTTGTAGCATTATATTTTTGTAAAAAAATATTAAATAAATGATAAAAATAGAAAATGCACCAACCTGTAATAATAATTTTTCATAAGTAAATTAAATTATAAATATTATATAAAATTAAAATTATGACAAAAAAATTATCACTGATTGCAGTTATTGCACTGCTTATTATTTCATGTACAGATGATATTGTTTCCATTGTTATTGACAAAATAACATTTGATCAAAATGAGTTAAAACTCACGGTAGGAGAAAAGAAAACCCTGACGGCAACAATACTTCCTGAAGATGCAACCAATAAAACGCTGACATGGAGCAGCAACGACAAATCTGTTGCCGACGTTAACGATTCTGGCGTAGTAACCGGCACAGGAGCAGGTACAACAACCATCTTTGTAACTTCTGCCAATAAAGTACAGGCAAGTTGCATAGTAATTGTAGAACCGATCGCCGTTGATGTCCTTGCTACAGGAATAACTCTCAACAAACCTTCGCTTACGCTCTCAATAGGCGAAACGGAAACCCTGACAGCAACAATAATTCCTGACAATACAACAAATAATACGCTGACATGGAGCAGCGATAACGAAAATGTTGCCGATGTCAATAATGCAGGAGTAGTAACAGCAATAGCCACAGGCACGGCAACTGTTACGGTAACAACTGTAAATAACATCAAAGCAACCTGTCTGATAATTGTAGGAGAAGAACAGAATGTATATGTTGCAGGATATGCATGGAACGCAGACAATAAAACTATTGCAAAAGTATGGAAAAACGGAGAAGACTTATACTCCCTTACCACCGGCTCAAATTCAGCAGAAGCACATTCTGTTTATTTTGCAAACGACAATGTATATGTAGCCGGATTTGAAGGAAATGTAGCTAAATTATGGATAAACACCGTAGCACAATCGCTTAGCGACGGCACAAAATTGGCTGAAGCAAAATCGGTTTTTGTATCAGACGCGGATGTTTATGTAGCAGGATATGAAAGAAACGAAAACTTGAAAACTGTAGCCAAAGTATGGAAAAACGGTAATCCAATACCTATTACAGATGGAACAAAAGATGCTCAGGCAAATTCTGTTTTCGTCTTAGGATCAGATGTATATGTTGCAGGATATGAAGCAAATGAAAGCGGAATCATTATGGCTAAATATTGGAAAAACGGCGTGTCTTATTCACTCGGCGGCAATTTCGATGTTACTAATGCTACTTCCATTTACGTATCAGGTTCAGATGTACATGTAGCAGGATACAAAATAAGCAACAATAAACATACGGCAATATTATGGACAAACGGTACGGCAAAAAATCTTACAAACGGCAGTAGAAATGCAAGCGCATATTCGGTTTACGTAGCCAAAAACAACGATGTATATGTTGCAGGAAATGAAGCAAATTCCAATGGATATTACACTATTGCCAAAATTTGGAAAAACGGCGCTTTATTGGAAGAACTTACCGATGGAACACAATGGGCTTATGCAAATTCTATTGTTGTAACAGAAAATAATATATACGTAGCAGGACAGGAAACTAACACAAATAATAAATCTGTAGCTAAAATATGGAAAGACGGCGAAGAACAAACGCTTACAGATGGAACAAAAGATGCTCGGGCAATGTCAATATTTGTAAAGTAGAAAAATAATTAAAACACCGTTTAATGTGGCAATTTACAGTCGCAATATAATTTTTTATTGTGTTCCTGTTGCGGGTCATGCTCCTTAAAAAGTAAAATTTTCATCTGAAAATTTGATAATCGTGCATTTATAAGGCATTAAAAACCTTTTTAAACGGTCGCCTCTTAATAAATACTGAAACCATTTATGATTAATAAATTGCGGGCGGAAATTATCGAATAAAAATACCGAGTTTTATACAGATACAGGCAAAAATTCGGCAAAATATGAACATTTTTTTCTTTATCTTCGTTTTGTGTCAAGCCAAATTAACAGAAAGAAATAATTGTCCGATTTTTTTAATGTTCTAGCTTTGTCCTTTTTTTATTCGTAAGGAGCAACTATTTCACAGTTTATAAGGAGCGACTAATTAGACAGTTTGTAAGGAATGACTATATAAATTTAATATCTGCAAAATACCATTATATTTGAGTCTGTTTTGATACCGTTTTAGTATAAGTAACGACTAATTCTTGGTATATATGCCAAAAATATATTTGCACGACAGTTTGTTATCAGCAAACAATTCTACTTTTTTGTCATTGAAGTGAAATTCGTTTTTCTCTTATTTTTTAGCGACAAGATTCAGTTCTTCCGCTTTTTTTTGCATAAAACCGTATGCTTCGTTATAATCATTTTTTATAATTCCATCCAATATTGCATCCTTTATTGCATTTTTAATAATTCCTACTTCGCGGCAAGGGTGCAATCCGTAAACATTCATAATGAGTTCGCCGGATATGGGCGGTTGAAAATTTCTGATTTTATCTTTTTCTTCAATTTCTTTAAGTTTTGTACGTACAAGTTGAAAATTAGCAAGATGCCGTTTTTGCGTTTGTTCGTTTTTCGACGTTATGTCGGCTTCGCAAAGCAGCATTAAATCGTCAATATCATTTCCGGCATCGAAAAGCAGGCGGCGAACGGCCGAGTCGGTAACTTCGTCGAGCGACAAAGCGATTGGACGCAAATGCAGTAAAACAAGTTTTTGCACATATTTCATTTTTTCATTCATCGGCAATCGAAGTCTCGAAAAAACGGAAGGAATCATTTTGCTTCCGATATATTCGTGTCCGTGAAAAGTCCAACCTGTTTCGGCATCATAGCGTTTTGTTATGTATTTTGCAATATCGTGCAGCAATGCAGCCCATCGCAGCCAAATATTGTTTGAGACTTTGGCAATGTTATCAACAACTTCGAGCGTATGCAAAAAATTATCTTTATGATGTTTGCCTTCGATAGAAGCAACTCCTTTTAAATCTGCAAGTTGAGGCAAAATCATACTGAGTATTCCTGCCTGATCGAGCAATTTAAATCCTGTTGATGGTTTAGGTGATTTCAATATTTTACTCATTTCGGCACTTATTCGTTCCATTGATACAATTTTCAGTCGCTGTCTGTTATTACGTATTGCTTCGAAAACCTTATCATCAATTTTAAATTGCAGTTGCGTGGCAAATCTTATTGCGCGTATCATTCGCAGCGGATCGTCTGAAAACGTAGTATCGGGATCAAGAGGTGTACGTATAATTTTGTCGTGCAAATCCTGTATTCCTCCAAACGGGTCGATAAGCATACCGAAATCTTCTTCGTTCAAACTGAAAGCCAAAGCATTGATTGTAAAATCGCGCCGCTTCTGGTCGTCTTCAAGCGTTCCGTTTTCAACAATCGGTTTGCGCGAATTACGGTCATAAGATTCTTTTCGGGCGCCAACAAATTCAAGATCAATTTCTTTGTAATGCAGCATTGCCGTACCGAAATTTTTAAAAACAGAAACTTTTTTAATTCCTGTTTTTTTCGCAAGTTTTTTAGCAATATTGATACCGCTTCCTTCAACAACAATATCAATATCATTAGATGGCCGCTGCAAGAAATAATCACGAACAAATCCGCCAATAACAAAAATGCGCTGCTGTTCGTCTTTCGCAACTTCGCCAAGTAGCCTGAATACTTCTCTATCCAACGGATTTTTACGCTCGACCATAATTATTTATTTCGTAAATCTGTAAAAAAATAAAATTTTTAATAATAATTTCGTACAAAAGTAGTAATTTTGTTCAAAAATAAAATTTTTACAGTTATGAAAATTAAAAAAACAGGCGTGGCTCTTCCTGCAATTCACGAAATGGGAAGGAAAATACAGCAGTTATGCATAGAAACAGGACAGGAATATTTATTTTTACAGCGCGGAATAAATTCGGTTGTAAATATTGATTTAAGCGAAGTTGTAAAAACTATAGACTTCAACAGCAAAGACATACAAACCTATCCGCCAAGTCAAGGTCGCAGCGAATTGCGCGAGGCAATAAACAGCGAATATTTTGGCGGAAAAACAGATGCTTCATGCATTTCGATTTGCGGCGGCGGAATGCCCGGCATCGACAATGCTTTTCAAATTGTGGATGTGCGAAAAATTTATCTTCCGGTCTTTCATTGGGGAAATTATCACAACGCAATGAAAATCCGCAATATCGAATATGCCGAATACGATTCGTTTGATAATTTGAACAGAATAATTTCCGAACTCAAAGACTGCGCCGTACTCTTAGGCGATCCGGGAAATCCTTTCGGAAATAAATATGATGATAATGAAATATTTGCGATGATTAAAAAACTTGGCGATAACGGAACAGTTGTTTTTTACGACAGCCCTTATCGACGAGTTTTTTACGACAAAAGCGATGATTTTTATATCCGCCTTTTGGAAATCGATAACCTTATAATTCTCGACAGTTTCAGCAAATCGCTGGGACTTAGCGGACAGCGATTGGGTTTTGTTCACAGCCTAAATGCAGAATTTAATCACGAAATGGCTGTACGGCTTGCTTTTGCTACAAACGGAACAAATGCCTTTGCTCAAATTCTTGTCGAAAAATTACTTACTACGGAAGCAGGCAAAAAAGCTGTAAGCGATTTTAAAACAACAACAGTAAACGAAATAACAAAAAACATAAAATATCTCAAAGAAGCAGGACTTATTGCCGATGAATTTTATAAAGAATCTGTTCCCACAGGCATTTTTGCAATTGTAAAAATCAGCGAAGACGAACTGCTTGCAAACAGAATCGGAAGCGTAGCGCTCTCAAAATTCACATTATCGCAAAAACAGGAAGCTGCAAAATATTCACGCGTTTGCGTTTCGGTTAGCCATGAAAAATTTGTGGATTTTTTTGACAAAATGAAAGCAAAAATGTAAAACAATTTGAATTTTACTTAATTGAATAACTGACACTTAAAAATTTGTGTTATTACGTATTACTTAAAAAATATTATTATGAACCATTAAAATAAATTTAAAATGCTGTCGCGAATAGAAGAAGACCAAAAATTGGTAAGGCAAGTTTTAAATGGCAATACAAAAGCCTATGCAAAATTATTTACAAGATATAAGGATGCCATATATTTTTTGACAATGAAAATTGTTATAAATAAAAGCGATGCAGAAGATTTGGCATACGAAACTTTTGACAAGGCGCTTAGAAATATCGAACAGTACAATTTCAAATTTGCGTTCAGTACATGGCTGTTTCGCATAGCCGAAAATACATGTATTGATTTTTTACGCAAGCGCAAAAACAATCATGTTACCATCGAAAACAACAACGATGATAATGTAGAATTTGCAATCGGCGAAGATTCAATTCAATCAACTGTTTTGAATCCCGAAGAAGTTATGATTCGCGAACAGCAAATCATGCTGATGCAAAGATTGCTTGAACAACTTAAACCAAAATACAAAAATCTTATAGAACTGCGTTATTTCAAAGATTATTCCTACGAAGAAATTGCCGCCGAATTGAAAATGCCTATCGGAACAGTAAAAACATTATTATTTCGAGCAAAAACGGCGCTTGTAAAATTAATTGCACAATAAAATAAAAAACAATGAACGAAATTCTGAAATATTTTCCTAAATTGACCGAAAACAAAAAAACACAATTGTCACAACTTGGCGATTTGTACAAATTTTGGAATGTACAGATAAATGTTGTATCGCGAAAAGACATAGAAAATATTTATAATCACCACATTTTACATTCGCTTGCTATTGCAAAAATCATTTCATTTGAAGCAAATACAAAAATCCTTGACGTAGGCACAGGCGGCGGTTTTCCGGGCATTCCGCTTGCAATAATGTTTCCCGACACGCAATTTACTTTGATTGATTCGATAAATAAAAAAATAAAAGTTGTGAACGCAATTGTCGAAAGTCTTGAGTTGAAAAATGTTTGTACGATGCCAGTTCGCGTCGAAAAACTAAACCAAAAATTTGATTTTGTCGTAAGCAGAGCCGTTACCGATTTGCCTTCTTTTGTTTCGTGGGTTTGGAACAAAATAACTCCCGACGGCAACAATGCTTTGCCTAACGGCATTATTTATCTCAAAGGCGGCGATTTGCACAACGAACTGAAAGCCACAAAAATATCAAAACGTCAAATTGCCGTTTATGCAATAAAAAACTTTTTCGACGATATTTTTTTTGAAACAAAGCAAATAATTTATATTCAAAGATAAAACAGCCGAACAATACACAAAAATCATAAATAAACGTAAATACAGGCATTTTAATTAGTCGCTCCTTCCTAATAAAAAAAGGACAATGCTAAAACATTAAAAAATTCGGACAATTATTTCTTTCTGTTAATTTGCCTTGACACAAAAAGTAACCAACCGAAGCGTAGCGGAGTTCGCGAACACCGATAAAAAATAAAAACAGCGTGAGCAAAAAGTCAAGAGCAGCCGACGCTATACGGTAACTCCGATTTAGGCTTATGACCTGAGGAAACGCCGCCTGCTCTACGCTCTAATAAGTTTTCTGCATGTTGATTATTAGAAAAGTACAGCCAAATTCAATCCAAAAGATGAATAGCAATAAAGATCGGCATAGACTTCGCAGGCGGGG
>JAITLJ010000007.1 GCA_031277925.1 Prevotellaceae bacterium
CAACTTTGTATAAAAGACGTGAAAGACTGGCTGGTATGTACATATCATCGAACAGGAGACGAACAGAAATTGTCGAATTATCTAAAAGAACTGAATTATAAAATCAAACTTTCTCCCGGATACATGCTGTTTCTTTGGGAACATAATCATGCCTATGATTTGCAGGCGCCTTTTGATTTCAGAAGAGGATTAATACATGCATCACGATAAACGGCGAAAGAGGAAATAACAATTAAAACACTATGCAGATAGAAAACAGTAACCATAATATTCAAGTGAAACCAAATCATTATGACTTTCAGCGGTATACGGATCTTCCCCGATGGACTTCCTATTGGCATCAAATTACGGAAACGCTTGCATTGGAGCCCAAAACAGCGTTGATTATAGGCATTGGAGATAATATCGCAGGAAAAATATTGTCTACACAGGGCGTACAGGTTTATACGTTTGATTTCGACAAAAATTTACATCCCGATTTTGAAGGCGACGTGGCTAATATAGACGCCCTGCTTGGCGACAGGAAATTTGATGTTATTTTGTGTTGTCAGGTATTGGAACATTTGCCGTACGACATATTTGAAGATATTTTGCAGCAGATGGAACGGCACGCTGATAATTTCATTATCAGCGTGCCGTTTTCGGCGATGAAATATAAGGTTGAATTAAAACTGCCTGTTATTAAAACCGTAAAAATGAATATTTTTATACACAAATTTTTCAAGAAATATAAATTCAATGGAGAACATTATTGGGAGACAGGAACGCGCGGACATACAAAACGTAGCGTACTGAAAAGTATGCGGAAATTTTTTGCAGTCGAAAAATGGTATGTAGCGCCTTACAACCCGTATCATGTATTTTTTATACTAAGAAAAAAGATATGAAAGAAGAACAGCAAAATTTACATTCTCAAAATTCTGCAAACGCCATAAAAACGGTATCCATAGTGATGTGTACGTATAATGGCGCTCCGTATTTGCGGCAACAACTCGATACGATTGTAAACCAGACCTATCCATTGCTTGAAATTATTATTCAAGACGACTGTTCTACGGATTCAACAATGGAAATATTGCATGAATATGCTGAAAAATATGCCGCTATTCGTATTTACCAAAATGATGAACGAAAAGAACATGTTTTGAATTTCTTTTCTGCTACCAGTCGAGCTGTCGGAGAATATATTGCTTTTGCAGATCAGGATGATATTTGGAAGTTGGATAAAATTGAAAAATTAGTTGAATGTATCGGCAATAACTGGATGGCTGTTTGTTTCTCCATCCCTTTTCACAATGAAACCGAAATAAAAGAAGAACCGGATTTAAGTAAATTGCAGCCTCCCAATTTGGCGCTGGAAAGACAGTTATATGTGGCAATTGCAGCCGCAGGGCATGCAATGTTAATAAACAGGATACTGCTGGAAAAAGTACCTCAAAAATTTTTCCAGTCAAAACAACGTGGACACGATGTACTTTTACACATAGTTGCCGCCTCTTATAATAAAGTGGTTTTTTGTAAAAATACAGCCACTTATTTTCGACGCCACCCTAATTCCTTTACATATACTACCGTTACTGCAGAAAACGCCGAAAAATCTCTGTCAAATGCAATTGCATATATTCGGAGAACGCTCCGCCTGTATAAGGAAAGCCGTCCTTTTGTAGAGCAACGGTTAAGCTTATTCATTAACGTATTATCTTCCCTGCCCGATGAAGCATACGCCAAGCACAATGCACTGAAATTAGGAAAGGCTCACCTGAATCACAACTGGATAAAAACGTTTTACTATTGCGTAAAATTTAGAAACCGTCTGTTTTACAGGCGCGAACCCAATCCGATACTTTCTTTTCTGAGAGGCTTGTACTTTCCAATTTCGTGTTCGGACTACAGCAGAGCAAACTGTAAATCATATCAAAAAAAACATAAATGAAAACAAAATTAGTTTACGTTTTAGTCAGTTATGACGATCAAAATGATTATTTAGAGCAAGCTTTGCTTTCCTGCTATTCGGCAAGGCTGCATAATGCCGATGCGGAAATTATTTTACTTGTAGATAATTTGACGGATGACAGTTTGCAAGGCAAACGCGCCGAAATTTTAAAATATATTTCAAAAAAAACAGTAATAACCATACAGGATAATTACAGCGCCGCACAACGTTCGAGAATAATCAAAACCACAGCAAGAAATTATATACAGGGCGATTTTTTATTTATCGATACCGACACAATCATTACCCAATCTCTGTCGGATGCAGATCAATTGAAATGCCTTATTGGCGCAGTAGCAGACAGTCATGTCCCTGTAAAAAAAAACATCAGCGCTTATAAATATTTGAAAAAAATCGACAGGCTCTTGAATTGGAAAACATCTGAAGATATAATACATTTCAACAGCGGCGTGCTTTTTGTAAAAGACACACAGGAAACCCAAAAATTTTATGAAGACTGGAATAAATATTTAATGCAAAGCATGGCAAAGGGTATAACAATAGACCAGGCAGCGTTGGCAATGGCAAATAAGAATAATAATAATTTAATAACAGAATTATCGGGCGAATGGAACTGCCAATTAAGGCATGGTTTGAAATATTTGGAAAATTGCAAAATAATGCATACGCTAATTACCAACGTAAGAGAAAATACGGTTCCTTTGGCGGAATTTATGTCGAAAGATGTTTTGAAAAAAATAAAAAAAACGGGAACGATAGACGAACAAACAAAACAAATGATAACCAAGCCTAAACAATATTTAGCCCAACAAAACTTTATTCTCGCCAATAAAGAAGTCGAAATATGGGAAACGGATGCTGTTCAACTAATGAGTAAAATAGAATATAATTCTAAAAAAATATTTCAATTTATAAATTTTATAAGTAAATGCATTCTATATTTTGATAAACATTATATACGAATTTTCAGAAAAAAATAGAAATATACAGATATGGCAATACCCAAAAAAATACACTGGTGCTGGTTGAGCGGCGATCCGCTGCCGAAAAATTTACAAAAATGCGTCAATTCGTGGAAACGCGTAATGCCCGATTATGAAATTATTTGCTG
>JAITLJ010000150.1 GCA_031277925.1 Prevotellaceae bacterium
CATGCTTATAAAAATATCGGCATCGGCGATTGCTCTGCCTATTTTGGGCGCTTTACAGTATTCGCCATCTATTGGTATTTCACTATAATCAGTTCCTTTCAATCCATCGGCAATTATAACGTTACATTGTGTAGCCAAAGGATTAAATCCGTTTTCCATTGCAGCCTGCAAATGGTCAACAGCATTCGACCGTCCGCCCGAATAAAGAGTATTTGAATCGGTAAGAAATGGTTTGGCGCCAAGTTTTTTAAGCAGTTTTATCAGCCGTGCCGCATAATTCGGGCGTATGTAAGCAAGATTTCCGGGTTCGCCGAAATGAATTTTTACTGCTGTAAACTGTTTCTCAAAATTAATTTTTTCGATACCTGCTCTTTTTACAAGATTTTCCAGCTTGTCAAGCAAATTAAGGCTTGGCGTTGTATGCAAATCAGTAAAATATACTTTTGATTTTTCCATGACAGCTGTGTTTTTTTTTCAGTTTTTGTAATTATTTTTCAATATATGATAAAAATTATTTTTAGCCCGTATAACTGCCTTAATATTAACTGCATGCAACTGTTATTTGTTTCGACAACAATCCCCTTACATTTTCAATACATACGGATTTAATGCCAAAGATACATATTTGCAGCGAATAAACAAATAAATTATCAATTATTCACCTCATTTTTATCTATTCTTAAAAATTTTTTCTGTCATGCAGGTTATATTATAAAATGTAAGAATAGCAGGCATACTGGCGAATTGATGAGCAAAGCCCGAAAAAATATTTTGTTACGATTTGTAATTTATTGAAAAAAACTGTATCTGCGCCGATTTGTACGTAATGAAAATTATTGGACGGGCATTTTAAATGTTAAAACAGTGGAAATATTATCTAAAATATGAAAAAGCAATTTAACTGCAGGATTCTTTGCGTCCGAAGCGTATGAAACGCCTTCCCTGCGAAATTTTCCGCATCGTGTCAGAAACATTCAGACCTCTACAAGCAGTTCAGAGACCTCTGTGAGCCTCTTACATCCTTTTGGAAATTGGCTACATTCAAACAGGAAACACGCCGCAGCTACTGCGCTTCCTGATTGGCTGCGTTCGTAACTCTTTTTACAAAACGATGGTAATCATCTTAAAATTCATCGAGTATCTTTTTGCATGGCGACGGCTAAATGCAAAACCGCCCTGAAATGAAATCTATACTTTGTTTCAGCATGGAGAATCTCGAAATTTTATTTTTTTTCATTTTTAATCTTAGATTTTTACCTTGTGCAAAGTATAAATCATTAAACAGTAAACAGACGACAGTGAAATTGATAAACATTTATTTATCTGCAAAATAATAAAACATTACAACTTATAAATTATGATTATATTCAAAAAAAATTGAAATTAATCCAAAAATAACCTATCTTTGTGCATTCAAAACTTATAATTTATAACTAAATATAAAATGAACAACAGTTTAATACAGGCAACCGATTATGCAAAACATTTGGAACGCATGAATGTATCTATTTTTTCGAGCGCTGAGGTTGCATCAAAATTAGTGGCAAAAGAAATTGCAAAAATAATAATCGAAAAAAACGGTAAAAAAGAAAATTGTGTGTTGGGTTTGCCTGCAGGTTCCACTCCTGTACAAATATACAACACGCTTGTTGATCTTCATAAAAATCAAAAATTAAGTTTCAAAAACGTTATAGTTTTCAACACAGACGAATTTTATCCGATAGATAATAATTCGTTGCAGAGCAGATATCGGTACATGTATGAATATTTATTCGATCATGTTGATATACAAAAAGAAAATATTCATTTGTTTGATGGAAATACAGCAAAAGAAAATATAGCCGATTTTTGTAATAATTTTGAAAAAGCGATAGAAAAAGCGGGTGGAATTGATATTCAAATTTTGGGAGTTGATGGTGCGGGGCAAATAGGAGCAAATGAACCGGGTTCGGCAATAAACTCACGTACGCGCGTTTTGTCGCTTAACACTTCGACACGGATAGGCAAGGCAAGCGATTTTTATGGCGAAGAAAACGTACCTTTATATTGTTTTACTATGGGATTGGGAACAATATTAAGCGCAAAAAAAATAATGCTGATGGCATGGGGCGAATCAAAAGCAAAAATAATTCAGCGTCTTGTTGAAGAAAAACAAAACGACCTTGTTCCTGCTTCGTGTTTGCAAAGTCATCCTAACATGAATGTAATAATTGACGAATCGGCGGCGGCATATCTTACGCGCATACGCACTCCGTGGCTTGTTGGCAACTGTAAATGGAGCAATAAAATGGTAAAACGCGCCGTATTCTGGCTTTGTGAAAAACTGAACAAACCTGTTCTGAAACTCACAGCGCAGGATTATAACAACAACGGAATGAACGATTTGATTACCGAACGCGGAACTGCATACGACATAAACATAAAAGTATTCAACGAATTACAGCACACAATAACAGGCTGGCCCGGCGGTAAGCCAAATGCCGATGATTCTACGCGTCCCGAACGCGCAAAACCCTATCCTAAACGAGTTATAATATTCAGTCCGCATCCTGATGACGATGTAATTTCAATGGGCGGAACGCTGGCTAGACTTTCAGAACAAGGACACGACGTACATGTTGCATATCAAACATCTGGAAGCATTGCAGTTGCCGACGACGAGGCAGTTCGTTTTCTTGATTTTGTTCGCGATTATATGCAAATATACAGACAAAACAAAAATGTTGCCGAAAAATCATATACAGATGCGGTAAATATCCTGAAAGAAAAAAAACCGGGCGAATCCGACTGCGATAATGTTCGTGAAATAAAGGCTGCCATTCGTCGTGGCGAAGCAAAGGCTGCGTGCAGGTTTCTTAATATTCCCGAAAACAGAACTCATTTTTTGAATCTGCCTTTTTACGAAACGGGAACTGTTAAGAAAAAACCAATAGGCGAAGAAGATGTAAAAATTATTATGGATATTTTGCAGAAAATAAAACCTCATCAAATCTTTGCAGCAGGCGACCTGTCCGATCCGCATGGAACGCATCGCGTATGTTTTCAGGCTATTGAAGAAGCATTAAGACGTTTGAAGAAAGAGTCATGGATAAAAGATTGCAGAGTTTGGCTGTATCGAGGCGCCTGGCAGGAATGGGATATTGCCGAAGCGGAAATGGCTGTGCCTTTAAGTCCTAACGAAGTTATAA
Source organism: Prevotellaceae bacterium (assembly GCA_031277925.1). Taxonomy (GTDB): domain Bacteria; phylum Bacteroidota; class Bacteroidia; order Bacteroidales; family UBA932; genus JAIRKV01. Next base: position 3,189 of record JAITLJ010000150.1, read on the forward strand.
TTAAACGTTTGGCAATTTACAAGCATCAATCACAAAAAGACCGTCCGTTATTTCCGGGAACAGACTCACGCGAATTTTGGATGCGCGCCGAACAGCGAAACGAAAATACGGCAAAACTGTTTGATAAATTAGGTATGGCTGAATATCAGGCAATAGAATTGTTTGTGCAGTACAAACTTGAAGAATAAAAACATCAATATTTTCACAGTAAAGAATAGTATTCTCTGTCGGAATGTTATTTTTTATTGCAAATTTCAAGATAGAAGCTTATTATTTTACAAATACCGAAGTTGCTAAACAGTCGCTCCTTAAAAAGGTCGAAACGGTTCATTATTAATAAGTTACAGGCATAAATTATCGAATAAAATACCGAGTTTTATATAGATACAGGCAAAAATTCGGTAAAATACGAACATTTTTTTTCTTCTATAAATACGTGTCCAGTTAGGTACAGTTTTTTCGTCATAGCACTAAATATCTGACAGAAATTTTTAATGTATTAGCATTGTCTTCTTTTTATTCGTAAGGAGCGACTAAATATTATAACAAAAAAAACAGCAATGCATTCACATTTTGAACCTTCACTGTCAAATTTTTAAAATTTTTGTGTATAACTCAAAAATTTAATATACCTTTACACTTTATATTTACTAAATTAAATAAAAAATGAAAAAAGTAACATATTATATTTTAATTGTCATGACAATATTTTTAACCGATTCGTGTAAAAATAAAAATTCAAATACGGACGCCAATCCGCTTTTGCAGGAATGGAATACACCGTACCAAACGCCGCCATTTGATAAAATCAAAAACGAACATTATTTGCCAGCTTTCGACGAAGGCATACGTCTTTTGCGCGAAGAAATTGAACAGATAACTAACAATTCTGATATTCCTTCGTTTGAAAATACGATAGAAACCTTAGAACGAAGCGGCGAGTTGCTATCAAAAACCGAAGAGATATTTTTTAATATTCTGAGCGCCGAAGCAAATCCCGAAATGCAGGAAATAGCATTAAAAGTGCAGCCGAAACTGACTGAACTCGGAAACGACATAGCATTGAACGAAAAACTTTTTGCACGCGTAAAAGCAGTTTATGATAACAGCGAAAATATTAATTTGAATACGGAACAAAAAATGCTGCTTGAAAAAACATATAAAACCTTTTCGCGCAAAGGAGCAAATCTTAACCAAAATGAACGCAGCGAATATCGTAAAATAACCGAAGAACTTGGAACATTATCGTTGAAATTCAGACAAAACGTACTTGCCGAAATAAACGACTATACATTGAACATTACTAATAAAGATGATTTGGCAGGATTGCCCGAAAATATTATCGAAGAAGCCGCAGCAACAGCAAAATCAAAAAACAGCGAAGGATGGACATTTACACTTCATGCACCAAGTTATACTCCGTTTGTGAAATACGCCGAAAATCGCAATTTACGCGAAAAAATATGGACAGCATACAATAAACGTGGAGCAAATGACAATGCAAACGACAATCGTGAAATTGCAAGACAAATTGCAAACCTGCGCATGAAAATGGCTAAATTATTAGGATACAATACTTATGCCGATTATGTGCTTGAAGAACGCATGGCAGAAAATCCCGAAAATGTTACAAAATTCTTGAATCAACTTTTTGATGCCGCAAAACCGGCAGCGCACAGAGATGTCGCCGAAGTTATAAATTATGCAAAATCAAAAGGTTTTACCGAAAAATTCATGCCCTGGGACTGGAGTTTTTACAGCGAAAAACTTAAAGCCGAAAAGTATAATGTAAACGATGAATTGCTTCGTCCGTACTTTAAACTCGAAAACGTAATAAACGGCGGTTTTATACTTGCCAATACGCTGTATGGTTTGAAATTTACAGAAAACAAAGAAATTCCCGTTTTTAATCCGGATGTAAAAACTTACGAAGTAACCGATGAAAACGGAAAATTTATGGCAATTTTATACCTCGACTTTTTTCCACGCAAAGGCAAAAACGGCGGCGCATGGATGTCAAGTTACCGCGAAGAACAAATTATTGACGGAAAGGAAATTCGCCCTTTAGTTTCGGTTACATGCAATTTTACCAAACCAACCGAAACAAAACCTGCATTATTGACTTTCGACGAATTTGAAACTTTTCTTCACGAATTTGGACATGCCCTGCACGGAATATTGGCTCAGGGAACATACAAATCGCTGACAGGAACAAACGTTATGTGGGATTTTGTAGAACTTCCATCACAATTTATGGAAAACTTTTGTGTTGAAAAAGAATTTCTCGACCTCTTTGCCAAACATTACGAAACGGAAGAACTTATTCCACAACAACTTATTGATAAAATTGTTGCAGCAAAAAATTATAACGAAGGTTATGCAACGCTTCGCCAGCTGAGTTTTGGAATACTTGATATGACATGGCATTCAACAACTTCCGAAATTACCGAAAATGCAGAAACGATTGAAAAACAATCGATGAAAAAAACAGAGTTGTTACCTGCTATCGACGGTTGCCTGAGGTCAACTGCGTTTACACACATTTTTTCAGGCGGATATTCAGCAGGATATTACAGTTATAAATGGTCGGAAGTGCTTGACGCCGATGCTTTTTCGCTGTTTAAGGAAAATGGAATTTTTGACAGAGAAACAGCAACATCTTTCCGTAAAAATATTCTGGAAAAAGGCGGCACTGAACATCCTGCGATACTTTACAGACATTTTCGCGGGCAGGAACCAACAATTGATGCCTTGTTGATTAGATGCGGATTTTTAAAAAAATGATTTTTTATTTGAACTGTATGATTAATTAAAAGCAGTGTTATAATTTTGCAGTTGAATATTAATTCCTGACCGCCGCCAAACGCCTCAACATTCTCGACAAGACCGCTGAAAAACACATTGCCAAATTCGCGCAAAACGGCTTAATCAACCACTTTGCGCACGATAAATACAGAAAAGCGTAACAGAAAACAGCCCAATCGGCTGCTTTTCTGTTTTTTCTGCTTCTTTTCTTTTCCTATGTTATACCAAAACGCCATCAAAATACCCTGAACTGTAATGATATTTTGAAACCTTTGCAAGGCAAAAGTGTTGATAACATGTTAATATTTAGGCGATTATAATTTATTTATGTGGAATATTTCATATATCTTTGCATCATGTTTAATAAAAAAAGATAACAAATGGGTTTATACCAAAACGGTATAAAAACAGACTAAAAAATAATGATATTTTGCTGATATTCAATTTATATAAATTGCAGTTTGATGGCGTTTTAGATATTAGTGTAATGACGAAAAAACTGTCCCGCTATGGACAAAATGTTGGTAGAAAAATAATCGCCGCCGAGCCTTACTTGCGGAGCAGCGGCAGTTTTTCAAGTCATCTGGGGCAACCCGCAAATCAAAAGAAACCTTAAAAAGGTGAAGTTCGAGCGCGATAAAAATTAGCCTGCGAGAGATTTATGCAAAAACGGCTGATGAAAAGAAATTTGATTGCAACTCTCCGAAAAAACGGGCGTAATTCTTCTATAAATTTCACCGAACATTTTTATCCGTTTGTGTGCAGTTTGGATATTTAATTATATCTTTACCAGATAATTTAATTTAAAAGGAGTGTAAAATGAAAACAAAGCGAATTATATTTTTGT
>JAITLJ010000077.1 GCA_031277925.1 Prevotellaceae bacterium
AAGTTTACGTGCGGAGCGCCGGTGGTTTTCATGTCATTTGGAGCAACCCGCACGCAATGCACAAAGATATTTCGTTTTTGCCAACATTGTTCTTTAAATCTTAAATTTTAAATCTTTAAATTGCACAGTGCAGCGGAGCCTGTCCCGTCAGGGACTGAATATTAGTAGAAATTTTGCAGCAGAAAAGTTTACGTGCGGAGCGCCGGCGGTCTTTCATGTCATTTGTGATTATTCCACACGTGGTGCACGTAGACATTTCATTTTTACCTTAATTGTTCTTTAAATCTTAAATTCTTAAATTTTAAATCTTTAAATTGCGAAGCCTGTCCCGTCAGGGACTGAATATTAGTAGAAATTTTGCAGCAGAAAAGTTTACGTGCGGAGCAGCGGCGGTTTTTCAAGTCATTTGTGATTATTCCGCACGTGGCACACAAAGGGGTATCGTTTCTAACGATAGAAAATTCATGGCGGGATTGTCTTTAAATTCTTAAATTTTAAATCTTTAAATTGCGAAGCCTGTCCCGCTATGGACTGAATATTAGTAGAAATTTTGCAGCAGAAAAGTTTACGTGCGGAGCACCGACGGTCTTTCAAGTCATTTGTGATAAATCCGCACGTGGCGCACAAAGATATTTCATTTCTCAGGCTGGCAATTCATAGCAGGACGGTTTTTTCGCGATTGCACTAAATATCTGTCCGAAAATTTTATGTATTGGCATTGTCTTTTTATTCGTAAGAAACGACTGAATAATTGTTTTAACATTTGTCAGTCCTCAACATGTGAATATCTCTGTAATCGATTTTGACATTAGCAATTAGAAAACAAACAAAATGCTGAACAGACTGCTTATTCGCTACGTTTCAGCCAATAACAAACCTGCATTTTGGGAACAGCGGTTCTTTTGTTCTAACAATTTTTTTCAGATAAAATTTTGTCAAATTTTCGATTGGTCAGTTTGCTTTGCATCCACGAAATAAAATCAAAAACAACAAGCAGTTGCTTTTCGTACTTGTTTTGCCTTATTTTTATGGCTTCTTTCTCAAACTGATGATATAATTTTTTACGTATTTTTCTGTCGTTCAGCAAGTAATAGCTTTGAATAAATTTGAATAACAGTTTTTCGGTAATATATAAATGTTTTTCGTAACGAATGCTGCGTTTAATTGACTTTATTTCATTTTCAAAAAAATCATAATTTTCAGATTCTGCCTGCAATATAAGATTTATCAGTCGAGCATGTCTGTAAGCAGGCAAAACGTAAAATACTTTTCCTGAACTCATAATGGTTTTCATGTGTTTTCTGGCGTTTTTTATGTTTCCTGTGGCAATATCAAGAACGGTTAAATTAATCAGCAAATCGAGTTGAATGTCCAATCGCAGCAGCGACATGTTTTTCAACAGGTCGTCGTTGTATTTTGAAATTAAATCGGATGCTGCAATAAAATTTCCCGTATTAAACGAACATGAAAATTCATACGAAAAAATAAGGGCGCGAACGTTCAAATTGAAGTCGGCAGCATGGGCGCCCTGTTCAATATTTTTAAGTTTATTTATAAAAAATGGCATTTCATTATATAACGAAGCGATTTTCAGACTGTTCAAAATTCCTTTTATTGCCTCTAAATAATAAATCGGAGGATTCAGTATCATGTGCCTGTTTTCTTCAAACATGTCAATCAGTGTTTGGTAAAAACGAATAGCCATTTTGTAATTTCCCGAATCAAGATAATAGGTAGATTGAAACAGTAAATGTAATTTTTGAGTTTCAAATCCTTTATACGAATTATTGGCAACTATATTCAATTCGCTTAAAATCAGGTCGTTTAAACCTTCTTTTTGTTTTTCGGAATTAGCGTATCCTTTGTAAAAAAGTCGATGTTTGAGAATATCGTAAAGTTGCGAATGAAGATTTGAACTTCGATTGTATTTCATTTCTTCCATAATTTTCATTTGCTTGCTTATAAGTTGACGCTCGCTTATATTTTTGAAGTTTGTTGCATTCAGATATTTCAATTCAATTCGGCGCAGCAGTATCAGCAGCGAATACATTTCATATTTCAAAGCCATGTTTTTTGCCTTTTTCAATGTTTCCATTGCTTCGTCAATCAATGTGCGTTCAAATAATATATCGGCTTCGGAAATCATGGCAAATATTTTGGTTTGCATATCCTGCTTGCGATGCAGGCGTATCAAACAATCCATTATTGTGCGATAGAGATGCTTTGCAGCCATGTTGAAATTTGCGCTGCTGTACTTTTTGCAAAACTGAACATAAACGGCATCAACGGTATTTTTTCCAACAATCAAATCAAACAAATACATGTATTTTTTATTGCCCGACTGAATATTTGAATATAAACGCAAATATCGTTTTTCGGTTTTCGACAACGATTCGATTAATATCATCAGTAAAGTTAATTTTTTCATAAAATTTATAGCAAGTTTAATTTTTAACAAAGAAAATAATATTTTTTCAAACGGCAAAAAAAAGTGTGAAATATTTTATATTTTATTTTTATAAATATTTTATATAATGACAGTTATAATTTAATTTAACATTTAAAATCCAGTTTGGGATTATTCAAATCAGTTGATTTTGTCCTTTTTTGCGGCGAGTCGCTATGTAATTTTGTGATAAAAAATAAATTAAACGTATAAACTATAAAATTAACATCATATTTAATTAAGTAAAAACATCACGAATCGAAACCCTAATTATAAATTAATATAGATATGAATATCCATGTAAGAAAAAAATTTGTTGTAATTTTATTTACAGCGGTTATGCTGGTTAGTTCGGCTTATGTTGGTTATACTCAACAAAAACGAACTGTAAAAGGCAAGGTAGTCGAGGCGGCATCAAATATGCCTCTTTCGGGAACTACTGTGAATGTAAAAGGCACTAATTCAACCGTAATTTCTGATGCAGATGGTAATTTTTCTGTTACTGCCGCATCGGGCGATGTGCTTGTGTTTTATTTTATGGGATATGTAACACAGGAAATTGTGTTGTCAGATCAATCCCAGATTGACGTATTGATGGTAGAAGAAATAAATCAGCTCGATGATCTTGTCGTCATTGGTTATGGAACAACTACCAAAAAAGAAGTTACCGGCTCGGTTTCTTCTATTACAAGTAATGATTTTAAAAGCGGTAATATTACCGACCCTGTTCAATTGCTTCAAGGTCAGATTGCCGGATTAAATATCATTCGTTCGGATGGCGGCGACCCTAATGGTTCGTTTCAAATTCAACTGCGCGGCAGAACTACCATGTCGGGAGGAACATCGCCGCTTATTGTTATAGATGGCGTTGTCGGCGGCGATTTGTCGGCTTTAAGTTCAAATGAAATTCAAACAATAGATGTTTTGAAAGATGGCTCTGCCGCCGCCATTTACGGTACGCGTGCAACAAACGGAGTGATTCTGATAACAACCAAAAAAGCAACTCCCGGCACAAACCGACTGGAATTTTCATCGTATGTCGCTTTACAGACAGTTGATAAAAAACCCGAAATGCTTACGGCGGATGAATTTCGCGCCGCTCTTGACAAATACGGCTTGGGTAATAGCGCTGATCACGGAGCTTCAACCGACTGGTTCGATCAGCTTACTCAAACGCCTGTTACGCAAAATTACGAATTGTCTTCTTCGGGAGGTACGCGTTCGCTCAGTTATCGTGCAGGTATTTCATGGACAAAAGACAATGGACTTGTAAAAAAAAGCAGTAAGGAAAGTTTGCGAACAAGAGTAAATGTTTCGCAATTACTTGTCAACGATAGACTCAGGCTCGATTACAATGCTGCATATTCAACAGCGAAAAGCGTTTACGCAGATACTTATATTCTGCGTCAAGCCATGTTTCACAACCCTACAGAACCTGTATATGCCGACGAAAATACGCCTGCTCAATATGGAAATTATTACTATGTGGGCGCTATGGAATATTACAATCCTGTGGCAATGCTCGAGCAATTCGATGATTCGGGTTTGCGCAAGCAATTTACAGGAAGCATAAATGCATCATTATCAATTATTGATGGTCTTAAAGCAAATACTCTTTTATCTTTTACCGAAACCAGCGAACGTTATGGACATTATTATGGTAAATATTATCCTATAGGCATTGGTAACAACGGTTATGCAGAAACGTATAATAATCACGGTAAATACAAATCATTAGAATCTTATTTGGATTATTCCGCCTCGTTCAATGATCACAGAATACAGGCAATATTTGGCTATTCGTACAGCGAACAGTGGAGCGAATCGTATGATGCAATGAACTACAAGTTTGATACCGATTTGTTTTCGTTTTATAACATAGGAGCCGGAGCGGCGCTAAAAGATGGCTTGGCAAGCATGTCGAGTTCAAAATCATCAAACAAACTTATTTCGTTTTTTGGACGTGTAATGTATAATTACAAGGAAAAATATCTTCTTACCGCATCGCTCAGGCACGAAGGTTCTTCTCGTTTTGGCAGCGACCATAAATGGGGACTGTTTCCGGGATTAAGCGTTGGTTGGAGACTTGCAAACGAACCGTTTATGCAAAATGTTAAATGGATAGACGATATTAAATTGAGAGCAGGTTTTGGAGTTACGGGAAATCAGGAAATAGGTAATTATCAATCGCTTGCTATTTTGCGAAAAGGTTCATCCAATTTTTATTACAATGGAGCCTGGCTCAGTACTTACGAACCGGGACGTAATCCGAATCCCGATTTGAGATGGGAGAAAAAACAGGAATTTAATATAGGTTTTGATGCTGCCATTCTTAATAATCGCCTGAATGTAAATTTTGACTTTTATAACCGCCGTACAACCGATTTGTTATACACATATTCCGTGCCTGTTCCTCCCAATCTTTACAGTTCTACCTTTGCAAATGTGGGAACTATCGACAATAAAGGCGTTGAATTAACTCTTTCAGGTACGCCTTATGTTTCAAAAGATTTCAAATGGAATGTTATTGGAACTTTTAGTCACAATACCAATAAATTAGTGAGTTTTTCAAATGATATTTACGCTATGGATGCACTTAATCTGGGCTATTTCGGCGACGACTTGAAAATTTACACCATGAGAATAGAAGAAGGATGGTCGCTTGGCAATTTTTACGGACCTAAATTTCTTGGCTTCGACGACAATGGAGGCGCAAAATACGAAGATTTGGATGGCATAGATGGAATCACAGAAGCTGATTATCAAATCATAGGAAACGCTTATCCCGATTTTCTTTTTTCGCTGCAAAATACTTTTACCTACAAAAATTTTGATTTTAGCTTTCTTTTAAGAGGTTCTGTCGGCAACGATGTACTGAATCAAACAAGAGTTTATTATGAAGGTCCTGCTTATCTGGGAACAAAAAATATTCTCAAATCATCATTAGACAGCGACTACCGAGAAGGCGCATACTATTCTTCACGTTTTATCGAAGATGGCTCGTATTTGAAACTTGATAATATTACGTTAGGATACAATCTTTCCATAAAATCTCCATACATTTCCAAATTACGGATATATCTCACAGGACAGAATCTTTTTACTATTACCGGATACAAGGGAATTGACCCCGAAATAAGTTTGTCGGGACTTCAGCCGGGCATCGACTGGTACGATTTTTACCCGCGTACAAAAACATTTGTATTAGGAGTTAAAGTAACATTTTAATAAAAAAATAAATAAATTATGAAAAAGATATTAATAATAATTTTTACACTGTCATTTTTTTCGTGTACAAATTTGGATGAAACAATATATTCATCCATACCATCGGATAAATTCTTTACAACAGAAGAAGAATTTTTGATGAGCGCAGGTCGAGTTTACAGCCACCTGCTCGGATACACCCATTATTACAATATTTGGGGAACAATCACAGTTTCAACCGATGAAGCGTTAAGTCCGTTCCGTCAATTCAATCAATGGGATGACGGAGGAGTTTGGCGCGACCTTCATGCGCATACTTTCACTCCCGACCACGACAATATCTATCAAACATGGAGTTTTCTGTTTACAGGCATATCGCTGTGTAACCAGATACTGTATGAATTTTCGCAGGCAACGCTCGATTTTCCTGTCAAAGAAAGTATGATAGCCGAAATTAAAGTGATGCGTGCATGGTTTTATTTTAATGCCATAGATCTGTTTGGAAATGTACCCTTTACAACAGATTTTACCGATATAAGCGTACCTGAACAAAAATCAAGAGCCGAAATATTTGCTTTTATCGAAGAAGAACTGAAAGAAAATGCAGGCTTGCTTCCGGATTCGCCTTCAAGCAGTTATGGCAGAGCAACGAAACCTTTGGCTTATACGATTTTGGCAAAAATGTATCTTAATTCCGAAAAATGGTTTGGTACGCCCAAATGGCAGGAAACTGTCGATGCCTGCGATGCTGTTATAACTTTGGGAACGCTTCAGATTGAAGATGATTATTTTGCTAACTTTAAAGTAAACAATCAATCGTCCAAAGAAAATATTTTTGTAATAGTGTACGATAAGGTTTATGCCAATGGCGGCAATTGGGCGCGCAGATTCCGTTTCCATCAACTTACTCTCCACTGGGAAAGTATAAGAACTTTCGGCATTCTCGACGAAACATGGAATGGATTCTGCACTTCACAAAGTTTTTTTGAAACTTTTGATTTGGCAAACGATTACAGAAGCAGCACATGGCTTTATGGTCCTCAATACGAGGCATCGGGCGCTCCGCTCCTGTGGTACGGATGGCAAGTTGATTTTACTCCTGAAGTAAATTCACTTTTCGACATGTCGAATCCGGCCGGTCATAATCAGGGCGTTCGTTTTGCAAAATACGAATATGAAAACGGACTGCAAGGAGAATGTATGAGCAACGATTATGTAGTATATCGTTATGCCGATGTTTTAATGATGAAAGGCGAAGCGCTTGTGCGTCAAGGTAAAGCAGGTCTTGCCGTTCCATTGTTCAACGAAGTGAGAAGACGTACAGGCTTGCCCGATTACACAGAATCTGATTTAAGTCTCGAAGAAATATACGCCGAAAGAGGACGGGAATTTGCATGGGAAGGCTCACGCCGTCAAGATATGATTCGTTTTGGAAAATGGACTGCCGCCCGTGATTTTAAGTTGACTGAAGCCGATAATCATACGGAATTATTTCCGATACCTGCACGAGCCAGAACCAACAACAGTAATCTTAATCAAAATCCCGGTTATCCAAATTAGCAATATTAAATATGAGTAAACAAAAAATTTTGGTTGTTGGCAGTTCCAATACAGATATGGTTATAAAAACAGAGCATTTGCCTCGACCGGGCGAAACAGTTATCGGCGGTACTTTTTTTATGAATCCGGGCGGCAAAGGCGCCAATCAGGCTGTAAGCGTAGCGCGCCTTGGCGGACAGGCTGTATTTATATGCAAAACAGGAAGCGATGTTTTTGGACATCAGGCGCATCAACTGTTTGAAGAAGAAGGAATAGATACTTCGTATATACTGTTTGATTCAAAAAATCCTTCGGGCGTCGCTCTTATAACAGTAGATGCCAATGCTGAAAATTGCATAGTGGTTGCTCCCGGTTCCAATGCCAATCTTTTACGCGAAGATGTTGCAAAGGCAAAAGAAGCAATAGAAGAAGCCGATATAATTTTAATGCAGTTGGAAATACCAATGGAAACCGTAGAATTTGTAGCAAAAACGGCTAATGAAACAAACAAAAAAGTTATTTTAAATCCAGCGCCGGCTCAGCCGCTTTCGCCCGAACTGATAAGTAATCTGTACATTATAACGCCAAACGAAACAGAAGCAGAAATGATTTCGGGAATAGCAATAACAGATGATAAATCGGCTTTTGAAGCAGCAAAAAAAATAGCCGGTATGGGAGTCGATAATGTTATTGTAACTATGGGCGACAGAGGCGCTTTGGTTCATAATAAAACTATCAGCACAATAGTAGATGCCTACAAAGTTAAAGCCATAGATACAACTGCCGCAGGCGACGTTTTCAACGGCGCCCTGGCAGTTGCTCTGGCCGAAAACAGATCTATTGTAGATGCGGTAAAGTTTGCATGTAAAACTGCTGCCATATCCGTTACCCGACAAGGCGCACAATCATCTGTGCCTTACAGAAATGAAGTTGATATATAAACAATTAAAAAATATACTAAATGAAAAAAATAATTCAATTATTTGCTTTTACTGTCGTAATTTTATCGGCAGGAAGCTGCTCAAATAAGGCATCCCGTTCATCGGTTCCGAAAACTTATAATATTACCAAAACTCAACTTTTGGATAAAATAAAAGGAGCATGGGCAGGACAAACAATAGGATGTACATACGGCGGACCAACGGAATTTCGTTACAACGGAACAATGATTCAAGATTATATTCCGATTATCTGGCCCGATGGATATATTAAACAATGGTACGAAAATACTCCCGGCCTTTATGACGACATTTATATGGATCTTACTTTTGTTGACGTATTTGCACGCTTAGGCATAGACGCTCCTGCCGATTCATTGGCAATGGCTTTTGCAACAGCCGGATATACTCTCTGGCACGCAAATCAGTCTGCCCGTTATAATATTCTTAATGGAATTATGCCTCCGCAATCGGGGCACTGGCTTAATAATCCTCATGCCGACGATATTGATTATCAAATAGAAGCTGACTATGCCGGTATTATGTCGCCCGGAATGCCAAATACCGCATCCGAAATATCTGACAAAGTCGGTCATATAATGAATTACGGCGATGGTTGGTATGGAGGAGTATATGTTGGCGCAATATATACGCTGGCGTTTATTTCGGATGATATAGAATTTATTGTAACCGAGGCGTTAAAAACTATTCCCGAACAAAGCACATATTACAAATGTATGAACGATGTAATAAAATGGCACAAACAGTTTCCGGATGACTGGAAAAGAACATGGTTTGAGTGTGAAAAAAAATGGAGTTCGGATATTGGTTGTCCTGATGGCGTTTTTCTTCCGTTTAATATAGATGCTGTTATCAACAGCGCATATATATTGACAGGATTACTTTATGGCGAGGGCGATTTTTATAAAACTATGGACATTGCAACTCGCTGCGGTCAAGATTCGGATTGTAATCCGGCTTCTGTTGCAGGAATTTTAGGCGTTATACTTGGTTACAGCAATATTCCCGAATACTGGATGAAAAATCTGAAAGAGGTCGAAGATATGAATTTTGCATATACAGATATATCGTTAAACAAAGCATATCAAATGAGTTTCGATCAGGCTGTTCAGGTAATAGAACGCGGCGGAGGCAGTGTGGAAGACGAAAATATAACTGTTGTTTGCCAGCAGCCTGTTCCTGTCAAATACGAAAAATCTTTTGAAGGCTTATATCCTGTCGAAAGCAGAGAACTTCGTAAAAGAATAACCGATGTCGACGAATTTACCTTTGTCGGTACCGGAGTTGTTTTCAAAGGTAATGTTTCGTCAGGCAGCGGAGGCAGAAACAATAATTTGCCGTCAAAAAATGCAAATTATGTTGCAAAAGTATTAGTAAGTATCGATGGCGAAGAAGCAGAAACAGTGAATCTTCCTGCATCTTATCGTACTCGCCGTAATGAAATATTTTGGAAATACCAACTGCCATATCAGGCTCATACCGTAAAATTTGAATGGTTGAATCCGGAAGATGGCGTTTCTGTGAATTTCCGTGATGTAATTATATATTCGGACAAACCAAATTTAAATAATCATCAATCAAATAAAAATTAAAAATTATGTTTATAATCGAAAATTATTCATTGGCAATATTATTTTGCTTTATCACGATGCTCTGTTGGGGTTCGTGGGGAAATACTCAAAAACTGGCTGGTAAAACATGGCGATATGAATTGTTTTATTGGGATTATACTGTTGGTATTTTGGTATTTGCTGTTATAATGGCTTTTACTTTGGGCAGTATTGGAAGTTCAGGCAGAAATTTTATCGACGATATTCAACAGGTTGAAAGCGGCAATGTATTGAGTGCATTTATCGGCGGAATTATATTCAATGCATCCAACATCCTGTTGGCGGCATCGGTATCAATAGCAGGAATGGCTGTTGCTTTTCCGTTGGGCGTTGGTTTGGCTTTGGTTTTAGGCGTTTTTATAAATTATTTCAGCACGCCCAAAGGCGATCCTGTATTATTGTTTGTTGGCGTTGCTTTGATAGTGATAGCGATAATATGTAATGGCGTTGCTTCCGGAAAAAACAGTAGTGGAACAGCAAGTCAAAATGCAAAAAAAGGAATATTGCTTGCAGCAGTTGCAGGCGTTTTAATGTCGTTTTTTTATCGCTTTGTTGCCGCTGCAATGGATTTAAATAATTTTGAATATCCTGCAGCCGGGCTTGCAACTCCTTATACAGCATTTTTTATTTTTTCAACAGGTATTTTTGTAAGTAATTTTTTGTTTAATACGTTTGTAATGAAAAAACCTTTTGTTGGTGAAAAAGTATCTTACAAACAATATTTTTCAGGAAAATTCGGTACTCATCTTGTTGGCGTTTTTGGCGGCTGCATTTGGGCGCTTGGCACTTTATTCAGTTACATTGCTGCCGGAAAAGCAGGCGCGCCTGTTTCGTATGCTCTGGGACAGGGAGCGCCTATGATAGCAGCATTATGGGGCGTATTTGTATGGAAAGAATTTGCAAAAAGCGATAAATCGGTCAATAAACTTCTATTGATTATGTTTTTGTTCTTTATTACAGGATTATCGCTTATTGTTTTGTCGGGTGGAAATTAAATTTTATAAACAGTCTTCTTTACGAAAAAAAAAGACAATAATAATACATAAAAATTTTCGGACAGTTATTTAATGCAATGGAAAAAAATGTCCCTGACGGGACATTTTTTTTCATTATAAATCGCAAATTGGCAACGACATATCTTTGTGCATTACGTGCGGATTTACCGCAAATGACTTGAAAAACCGCCGGCGCTCCGCACGTAAACGTTATTGTGGTTGTAAACAGGAATTATTATGGAAACTTTAATTTGCATAATTTTATTGCTCTGTGTTATTGATTTTTACTTTCTGTTTAGCCATTGCTTCCTTTTGTAATGCAGCATGGCGAAAAAGCGACAGTTAGAGCATAATATTCTTTCCAGTTTTATAAACCACGGTTCAGGTTTGTCTGTTTTCTTGTACCACGAACCGTCGCATAAATGCAAGGCATGTGAACGCATTGTAGCGCCTGTATATGCCGTAGCAAATACTTTTTGAGGATAAATCACAATGTTGTCTTGCAAGGTCTGTAAAGCGTTAAAATGCGCATTATATTGAAATCCGTAATCTGCGGCGCATTGGGCAAGAACGTCTGGACTGATTTCCACATCTACTTCGCCGTTGCTTTTTAATTTGAATGTGGTATTTTGATAGTATTCCATACATTTTTTTATCCAGCCATTTCCTTTCTCTGCGCCGATAACGGCAGCCTGTATAGCATTGTATCCGCTTGCAAAATATTCGTTTTCTGTCCACGATTTTTTGCCTGCGTGATGTTCGATTCCGCTGAATGCAGCATGATCTAAAAATTTGTCGAATTTTCTAAATACCAGCACATCCGAATCCAAATAGATGCCGCCTTCCGCGTACAGTGCGTACAGACGGATATAATCGGCGGCAAAAGCCCATTTGCGGGCGGCGCAGGCTGCTTCTACAAATTTTACGCTGTGGACGTCAAATCGCTGCATATCCCAGCAAATAATTTCATAATCGGGCATTACGCGTTTCCACGAATTGACGCATTTTTGTAAATTTTTCGGCAGCGGATCGCCGCTCAACCAGCACCAGTGTATTTTTTTGGGTATTGCCAT
>JAITLJ010000091.1 GCA_031277925.1 Prevotellaceae bacterium
AAAGGTATGTAATTATTTTATAATTGCAAATACCATATTTTTTAAAATATTTAAAAAATAATTTACAATATCTTATTACACATTGATTTAGCACCGCCTATAATATAAATTATTGGACAGGCATTTTAAACGTTGGAACAGTGGAAATATTATCGAAAATATGCAAAAGCGAATTAACTGCCGTATTTTTTGAGTGCGAAGCGTATAAAATACAGTTTCTCTGCGGAATCGTTCCACATCGTGTCGGAATCGCTCGTGCAGGAGCGAGTATTATATCGAATCAGCAAATTATTATATCAAAAAAATAAATTGTTTAATATATAAAATTTAAAATTATCAAACAAAAAACGGCGTAACCCGAAAAGCCGTAACAGAGTAGGGAAAATAAAAATTTAATTTTAATAATTACACAAATGAAAAAGAACAGATTTTTAATGAATGCAGCAGCAGGTTTAATTGCTGTTGCGCTAATGTTTACTTCATGCTCGAAGGATGATGTGAAGCCTGCCGAGCCAAATTTGGAAGTTGAACGAACAGTCATAAACGCACCTGCCGAAGGTGGCGTTTATGTGGTAAAAATTACAAGCAATGTTACATGGACTGTTACTGTAAGTGCAAACAGCGCATGGTGCATTGTAAGCCCTCTTTCAAAAGATGGAGATGGTGATATTAATATTACCGTTACTGCAAATGAAACAATTATTCCGCTTACGGCAACTCTGACTGTTACAGCAGGCGATATTGTGAAAGAAATAACAGTGAATCAGGCGGCGGCGGGCGTTTCGTTTGGAATAACGCCGAATAATGTAACAGATCTGATATTTTCGCCTGACGGAATAACAGCAACTTTGCCCGACGGTACGGCAGCAGTTACTGCGTTCAGCGTTACGGCGAATATCGAATGGAATGCAGAATCAAACCAGACATGGCTGCATGTGACAAAAAATGCCACAGGTACGCAATTTACAATTACTGCCGACGAAAATCCTGTATTAACCCGTCCTGCGCCGGCTACTGTTACGGTTTCAACCGCAGACGGCTCGCAAATGGCGACTATAAATGTAACACAGGCGGGATGTGCAGGAATAATTTACATTGAAAATCTTACCGGTTCATCCGTTTCAGTAAATTATACTGACGGAACTGCAGCCTCAAATCTTACAAAAAGCGCTAACAATAAAATATATCTTCCCGAAAACGATAACGATAAAACAATACGCAGCATTACGCCCGAAGGCGTTAATGCCATACTTGCAGGACGAAAGGCTGATGGAAGTGTGATAGCCCTTAAATTAAACGGAACGCAACTTGTTTTTCGTGATGCGGTAAACGGCGCTGTACCTGTAGGCACTTACGCCGAATTTCAGTTGATGAATACCGCTCTTTCGGGTTCGTACAGGCAGGAAGCCCACCTCGATATGCTCGACGAAAACTTTACTCCCATAGGCTTGCAGCCTGCCACCGCTCCGTTCGAAGGCGTTTTTGACGGCAACGGTCTTACGCTTGCCAATTTAAAGATAATCGTTAGCGCTTATCCCGGAGTCGGTTTGTTTGGATGGATTTACGGCGGTACGGCGAAAAATATAAACATCGTTTCGGGTTCGGTGAAAGGAAATGAAGATGTGGGCGGAATATGCGGATATGCCAACTATGGCGCCTTTATAAGCAATTGCACAAATGCCGCCGCCGTGGAAGGCACAGCCCATATTGGCGGAATATGCGGAGGTATAGAATATCAAAACAACAGTAAAATGGAAAACTGCTCCAACTCGGGCAACATTACAGGAACGGATTATGTAGGCGGCATTATAGGTTATGATATCTGCAACAGAGTTTCAGAATGCCATAATACAGGCGCCGTGTCGGGCGAAGAGAGAATAGGCGGAATATGTGGATACGTGGCAGGCGAGCTGATAAACTGTACAAATACAGGCGCCGTGTCGGGCGAAGCAGGCATAGGCGGAATATGTGGATATGCCGAATTTTACGGTTATTCTTCTTTAAATTATACAGTATATCTATGCAGCAACAGCGGCACAATAACCGGAGGAGCGGCGAGCTATTATGTAGGCGGTATTGTTGGCTATAATGATATGGCTGTAATTTATTCCTGCTACAATACAGCTGACATAAATGGCAACAGTCGTGTTAGCGGAATCGTTGGAGAGAACGGAGGATACATTACCGCCTGCTACAATACGGGTAATATAACAGGAACTGAATATATCAGCGGAATCTGTGGAAAACTTACTTACGCAGCAATCAGCGCCTGTTATAATATAGGAACGATAAGAGGAGGAGAATGGACTGGCGGCATAAGTGGCGCCGGACCTGATTATTATTTCCATGCCTGCTATAATACAGGAGCGGTTTATTCCTCTTATTCCGACCAGTCAGGAGGAATAACAGGTCTGGCTGCTAATCCTGAATGGAATTTCTGGGTTGATCTTCCAAATGATGATGTGGATGTTGCGGTGGGAGCTAAGCGTTCTCCATGGTATATGTCGCCAGATGAGGATTACAACATTTATAAATTTAGCGCTACCGACTGGCCTTCGGTTACCTCTCATCTTCAGTGGGGCGTTGGCAACGGACAGGGCGATGGACAGGATTATGATGATGGCTGCGGCGAAGAAGGCATTTATTGGAAAGATTTAGGCAGCTGGAACGATGGCAACCCTGTTTACCCGAAATTATGGTTTGAAAATGCCTCAAGCCAAAGTTTGAAAGGTTCGTATGAAAACACAAAACCCAACGACAGAAGCAAAGTGAAAGGAACAGAAAAAAAGACGACCGACAAACCTCTTAAAAAGAAATTGTCAGAATCTTCTCAAAACACATTTCGTAAATAAATAAATGACAGTTTAATTTCTGTAAAGAAAAAGGCGACGCAAGTCGCCTTTTTTTGTTTTGTAATAAAAATAAATATTTTGGACAGTTTTTAAGGAGCAACTGAATGCAAACCGGTTATCAATATCTTTGCCTTGCAAAGGTTTTTAATTGTTTATTGACGATTGAATTTGTGCCAAATCGTATTCGCCGGAAACAACTTGTTGCTCGTGTTTAATGCTCTGCGCATATTTTCTTGTCGTTTTTCATTTTCAAGTATGTCCGCCTGAACAATCTGAATATTTCTCCAAAAAACAGTACAAGAGCCGTACCTGCTATAATTTTAAGCCAGTCGTTGATGTGCAGTGGTTCTGTTTGAAAAATTTTTCCTCCGAACTGTACTATAAAAATTTGTCCTGTCAAAATGCAAATTGCTATTGATAAAAACGCTTTGCTTTTTTTCAACATTGCAAATGCAGACCTGCCGCTGGCAAAGGCTTTCACATTAAACATATTCCAGAATTGCAACATTACAAAGGTTGTAAACAGTATGGAAAGTTGATAAGGCGTGAGTTTATTTTCCCATATAAATAACATTGTTATCAAAATGCCTACAAATATTATGCCTGTAAACAAAATTGAATAAGCCATTGATGATGTTATTATAAAATCGCTCTTTTTTCGGGGTTTTTCTTTCATCACGTTAGAATTTGGCGGCAAGGCAGCAAATGCCATCGCAGCAAGTGTGTCCATTATAAGATTTATCCATAATATTTGAGTAACGGTAAGAGGTAATTTGTTTCCCTGTCCAAATATCGAGCCGAAAAATACTATTACAATCGCAACAAAATTTATTGTAAGTTGAAACATTACAAATCGTTGAATATTTCTATACAGCGAGCGTCCCCAAAGTACGGCGGTTGCAATACTGTAAAACGAATCGTCGAGAAGAGTAATGTCGCTTGCTTCTTTTGCAACCGATGTTCCCGAGCCCATAGACAATCCGACATGAGCAAAATTAAGAGCTGGAGCATCGTTTGTTCCGTCTCCTGTTACGGCTACAACTTCGTTGCTTTGTTGTAAAAGTTGAACAAGCCGTTGTTTGTCCATTGGTCGCGCTCTCGATATTATCTTTAAATTGTCTATAATTTGCAGCAACTCTTCATCTGTTTTTTCGGCAAATTCGATACCTGTAATTCTGTTTATATCGGTATCGGTTTCGTCGTTCCAAAGTCCTATTTGTCGGGCAATTTCACAGGCGGTTGCTGGCGTATCGCCCGTAACTATTTTTATTTTAATTCCGGCATTCAAACAATTTTTGACCGCTTCGGTAACATCTTCACGAATAGGATCGGCGATTGCAGCTGTTCCGATAAATTGCAAAATACCGCTGTTAATGGCATCCGATATTTTATCGACATTGCAGATGCAATAAGCAAAGCCAAGCGTACGCATTGCCTTATTTTGGAAATCACGTAACTGTTCGGATATAACTTCATCATTAATATTTTTTATACACATTGTTCGTACAATTTCGGGCGCTCCTTTTATATATAATCGCCGCTCGCCATTTTTATACTCTGCAAGTGTTGCCATGTATTTTAGTTCGGTTGAAAACGGTATCTGGTCAATAATTTTCACGCTGTTTCGCATATCGAAATAATCTTTTCCTCTGTCTTGCAGCCATAATAATAATGCTCCTTCGGTAGGATTTCCCATTACTTTGCCGTTTTTATCAAGAAATACGGTAGAATTTATTGCCATTAAATCTTCAATCACTGATATGTCAATATTATCATCGTAAATAAGAATTGAATTAACATGCATTTGATTTTGAGTAAGCGTTCCTGTTTTGTCGGTACAAATCACAGTTACGGCGCCCATAGTTTCGCAGGCGTGCATTTTGCGAACAAGGTTATTTGTTTTCAGCATTTTTCGCATACTCATTGCAAGGCTCAACGAAATACTCATGGGTAAACCTTCGGGAACAGCCATTACGATTATCACGACAGAAATCATAAAATAATTCAATATGTTTTGAATAATGTCCATCCATGATGCATTGAGCATGTTTCCGCATATCAAGCCTTTTAAAACCATTATCGCAAAAATCAAACAGGCAAGACCGGTTCCTATACGGCCAATGAATAATGAAAGTCGCGACAGTTGTAGATTTAACGGCGTTTTTTCGTTACTTTCAATTGTTGACTGTTGTGCAACTCTACCATATTCTGTTTTATCGCCAACTGCCTTTATGCGCATTACGCCGCGTCCTTCTATGACTGTTGTGCCGCGCATTAGCATATTTGACGGATATGTTGCATCCTTGTCGAAATTTTCTTTTTTTGTTGTTTTTGTAATTGAAAGTTCGCCTGTGAGCGTAGATTCATTCACTATAAGCGATAGAGATTCAAGCAGTTCGCCATCGGCGGGAATTTCTTCTCCAAGTTCTATTAAAACAATATCGCCTACAACGATATTTTGTTTTGAAACTTCGCAGATTTCGCCGTTGCGGATAACTTTTACCAAAGTGTCGTCATTGACTTTGTTGAGAATATCAAAGCGCTTTTTTGCATCTGTTTCAAACCAGAATGCTACGCCTGTAGCCAGAATTATTGCGCATACAATTCCTATTGTTTCGATAAATTCTTTGGTATAAAATGATGTTGCAAACGATAAGATTGCCGCTACCAAAAGAATCTTTATAATAGGATCGTTGAATTTTTCAAAAAATAATTTCCATAATGAGGTTTGTTTAGGTGGTGTAACAATATTTTCGCCATGAAGTTTTTTGCTTTCTTCTACCTGTTCGGCTGTAAGTCCTTTGTATTTTAACATTTTACGATTTGTTTTTTTTTGATATTTTTCGCTTTTGTATATTTTCGTCTTTCCATGTAATCAATTCATCTTTTACGATTTCATCTGCTCTGTCGTCCAATAATGTTTCGATATAAGTTTTGAAACTCATATTATTTTGTACTGCCATCATTCCGAGTATTTTTCCCGTGCGGTCTGATATGTCAATCAATTTCCGCTTTTTACGATTGTTTTCCATAATCATATATTCATATTTTTTTGCAAATATATATAATATATACGATATATAAAAATAAAATGTAAATTACACATACTAATATAACTTGGAATTATTGCATATAATATTGATAATAAAATTGATAAACAGATTCAAAATATAGCTGTTAAAAATTGTCTTCTGTAAATTTAATAAATTATTTAATCATTTCTAAATTAAATGATTAAATTTGTGCCGCAAATTAAATGAACGATTATGATAAAATCAATGACGGGCTTTGGCAAAATTGAATGTACGCTGTCTGAAAGAACAGTTTCTATTGTTATTCGGTCTATCAACAGCAAACAGTTTGATGCTGTATTTCGCTTACCTTCTGCATATCGTGATTATGAATCCGACTTTCGCGCCGAACTGATAAAAGTTGCACATCGAGGTAAAATAGAAGTATCAATAAGTTATACAATGACAGCCGAAAATATGGCCTCAAATATCAACAGCGATGTTGTTGTTGCATATTTCAACGAAATGAAATCGATAGCCGAAAAAACAGGCATTGATACCCGTTCGCCCGAAATATTGAAAGCCGTGATGAATTTTCCGGGCGTATTCGATGCTGACTGCAAAAATGAAAATAACGAGAAAAAGGAAGCCGTTTTAAATTGTTTTCGCGAGGCTTTGGCTAAATTTAATTCGTATCGCGAACAGGAAGGCGAAGCGCTGATTGCAGACATTTTAAGTCATGTTGAAAATATCGAAAAACTGCTGTTACAAGTTGAGCCGTTTGAAAAAGAACGTATAAATCAAATAAAAATACGCATTGAAAATTTGTTTAACGAATTTATTCCATCTGCGCAGACAGACAAGAATCGTTTTGAACAGGAATTGATTTATTATCTCGAAAAACTTGATATAACAGAAGAAAAAGTGCGCCTGAAACAACATTGCGATTATTTTCGTGAAACGGTAAACGAAGAAAATCCGGGACGAAAAACAGGCTTTATTTGTCAGGAAATGGGTCGAGAAATCAACACATTAGGCTCAAAAGCAAATGATGTAAATATACAGCGACTTGTTGTGCAGATGAAAGATGAACTGGAAAAAATTAAAGAACAAATTTTAAATATTCTATAAGATTTTTATCTAAATATCAGAACATGCAAACAAAACTGTCAAATAAAGTAATTATCTTTTCGGCGCCTTCAGGCTCGGGCAAAACAACAATTGTAAAGCATCTGCTGGCAAAATATCCTCAACTTAAATTCTCTGTTTCGTCAACAAGCCGTAAAAAACGCGATGACGAAATCGAAGGCAAAGATTATTATTTTATAAGTCTGGATGAATTCAGACGACAAATTGCAAAAGGCAAATTTATTGAATATGAAGAAGTTTATGAAGGTCGCCTTTACGGAACATTGAAAAGCGAAGCCAAACGTATATGGAACGAAGGAAAAATTATTGTATTTGACGTAGATGTAAAAGGCGGTTTGCGTATCAAAGAAACCTACGGAAATCAAGCGCTGTCGGTATTCATAATGCCAACTTCGCTTGACGAACTGCGTCGCAGGTTGATTGTTCGCTCAACAGAATCAATGGAGGATATAGAAAAGCGCGTAAGCCGTGCGAGTGAAGAACTTTCGTATGTCGGCAGTTTCGATAAAGTAATTTTGAATGACAGCCTGTACGAAGCCTTGAAAAATGCCGAAATTATTGTTGAAGAATGGATAAATTGCTGAACGTGATTTTGTAGCGGATTAGTCATTTTTTCTCTTTTTTGCTGTAAGTCTGTCGTAATAAAACAATCCCTAAAATTCCGAATTACAAAAATATGCTTGATTAGTCGTTTCATACGAACCAAAAAAGCCAATGCTAAAACATTAATATTAACCCGCCATCAAACTGTAATTTATATAAATTGAATATCAGCAAAATATCATTATATTTTAGTCTGTTTTGATACCGTTTGGGTATAAAAATTTCGGACAGATATTTCTTTCTCTTATTTTTGTGTTAAAACAAATGAAGATAAAAGAAAAAAATGTTCATATCATGCATATTTTGCCGAATTTTTGTCTGTATCGATATTAAACTCGGTTTTTCATTCGATAATTTATGCCAATAACTTATTAATAATAAATGGTTTAGGCATTTATTAAGTAGCGACTCATTAACAGAAATATTTTTTTCGATTATTTTGTAACATTATCGGCTTTTGTACGTCTTATGTGTAAAAATTACAAATTAAAATTTATAATGTATGAAAAATGAATTATTATTAACAGGATTAACAATCCGTTCGCCAAGTTTGTAAATTGGCATGAACGCAAGGCTGGCTGTTTTTGTTAAGATAAAAAAAGGTCGCCACACAAAGTAACGACCATTTGAATATTAATTGTTCCTATTCCGGGCAAATAGCCGAAATCGGACAAGAATCGGCACAAGTTCCACAACTCGTGCAAATAGTTGGGTCGATAGAGTAAACATCTCCCGGAACAATAGCCTCGACAGGACATTCGCCTGCACACGTTCCACAAGCCGTACATTCATTTTCGTTAATTTTGTAAGCCATTTTTATTAAAATTTTAATTAAACATCTTACAAAAGTATATCAAACATTCAAATTATCAAAATATTTAATAATATCTGTTTGATTTTTCAAAGATAAAACATTGAAATTCAGCAGGAATATTTAAACAGTAATCAAGTATATTTAACAACAGCTAATATTAAAGATATTTAAATACAAAAAAAAATGCCAGAGAAATAAATATTAAATTATAACTTTGTGGCTTAAAATGAAATTATAAAATTATAAACTTAAAATAAAAATAAAATGAAAAATTTATTGAAATCAGTACTGTTAGTAACAGTTTTATCGTTTGCTTTTGCAACAGCCAATGCGCAAACAGGACAAATAGTATTTGAAAGTCCATTGCATGATTTCGGGTCAAATGTTCCCGAAAGAGGAGGAAGCGTAACACATCGCTTCCTGTTTACCAACAAAGGCGATGCTCCTATAACAATACAAAGCGTTAAAGCATCTTGCGGCTGTACAACTCCAGCGTGGACAAAAGAACCGGTAGCGCCGGGCGAACAGGGATATGTTGATGCAACTTATAATCCGAGAAGTCGTTTGGGAAGTTTCTCCAAATCGTTGACGGTAACAAGCAATGGCAATCCCCAAACTATATTGCTGACAATATCGGGCGTTGTTGTCAGCGAGCCAAAAGTTGAAGAAACTACGGCTGTCGAAGAACCGAAAACAGAAGAAACTACAACTACGGACAGTCAAAAATAAAATGAAATTATAAATATGACGATTAAAAATAAAATGAAAAATTTATTATTAAAATCAATATTTTTACCGGTAATTTTATTATTTACATTCGCAACCGTTAATGCGCAAACAGGACAAATCGTATTCGACAATCCTTCGCATGATTTCGGGTCAAATGTTCCCGAAAAAGGCGGAAATATAACGTATCGTTTCCTGTTTACCAATAAAGGCAATGCGCCTGTAACCATACAAAATGTTACTGCATCTTGCGGCTGTACAACTCCAGCGTGGACAAAAGAACCGGTAGCGCCGGGCGAACAGGGATATGTTGATGCAACTTATCGACCTGCCGGACGTCCGGGAGCATTCAGGAAAAATCTTACCGTAACAAGCAACGGCGATCCTAAAATGATATCGCTGACAATAGCGGGTTCTGTTGTTAAATCGCCGCTTACGGTCGAAGAAGAATTTCCGGTTGCAATGGAAGGAATAAGACTGTCGGAAAAAGCATTTGCATTCAGTCGTGTTGTTATAACCGAAAAAGAAAGTAAAGCAAGTGAAATAAAAATTTATAACAGCAGCGAAACTCCTGTTGAAGTATCTTTCAAAAATGTTCCTGATTATCTGAAAATTCAGCCGATAACGCTTCAACCAAAAGAAAAAGGAATAATAAAGGCTATATACGCTCAAACAAAAAATTCAAAATACGGAACGAGTATAAATGAAATCGAAGTGTTTGTTGGCGGTAAAAAAATGCAGGGAACTTTAACATCTACCATTACGCTTATACCAGCAGCATCGGGCGACCAAACTGCCGCAAAACCTGTTTTGAATTTTATGAACAACAATTACATGTTCAGCAATATCAAACAAGGTTCGGTAGTATCAAACGAATATAGATTCAAAAATACAGGTCAGGCAGATTTGAAAATATTGGCAACGAATGTGGTAAATGTAAATGGCGACAATCTTAAAATTACTTTTCCGAAAGTAGTAAAACCGGGAGAAGAAGGAGTTATCAAGGTTGTTTTAAATACTAAAAAATTAAAAGGTCCGCAGGATTTCAATATTGAAATTATAACAAATTCATCATCAAGTCCTGTTTCAAATGTTGCATTAAGAGGAACTGTTATAGAATAAATTTGTAATGAACGATACATTTCTTGAAAAAAGCGCATTACAAGTGAATGATGGCGTAGAACAACCGCCGATAGTGAATCCTAACGCAATATTGCGGTTAAAAAAATTTCAACAAAAAATACCTTCAGCAGATCAGTTTGTTGAAGGTATTTTATCTCAAAACATCACAATGTTGAGCAAAGCCATAACACTTGTCGAAAGTTCTTTGCCTCAGCATTATACATTAGGACAGGAAGTTATTGAACGCTGTTTGCCTCATTCTGGGAATTCGATACGTATAGGAATAACAGGCGTTCCGGGTGCAGGAAAATCTACTTTTATAGAAACATTTGGAAAAATGCTTACAGCGCAAGGATACAAACTTGCAGTGCTTGCAATTGATCCGAGCAGCGAACGCTCAAAAGGCAGTATTCTTGGAGATAAGACGCGCATGGAAACGCTTTGCGCCGATAAAAACGCATTCATACGTCCAAGTCCGTCTGCAGGTTCGCTTGGCGGAGTTGCCCGAAAAACCCGCGAAAGTCTTATACTTTGCGAAGCTGCCGGTTTCGATGTGATTTTTATAGAAACAGTTGGAGTAGGACAATCGGAAACCGCCGTACATTCTATGGTCGATTTCTTTTTGTTGCTTTTGATTTCGGGAGGCGGAGACGAATTGCAGGGCATAAAACGCGGAATAATGGAAATGGCTGATTTGCTCGCTATTACAAAAGCCGATGGCGAGAATATTGTTAAGGCAGAACAGGCGCGTATTCTGTATCAGGGCGCAATGCATTTTTTGCCGAAATCCGAATCGGGCTGGACGCCAAAAGCGATTACATGTTCGTCTAACACTAATACAGGACTTACCGAAATATGGAGCATCATAAACGACTATATAAAATTTACAAAAGCAAACGGATATTTCAGAAAAAACAGATTGCAACAGTCAAAATATTGGATGTACGAAACTATAAATTCGTATTTACACGATAATTTTTATCATAATACGCTCATAAAAGAAAAACTTGCTGATTATGAAAATGCAGTATTGTCTGATAAATTAAGTTCGTTCAAAGCCGCAAAACAATTATTTGATATTTATACAGGATTGACTAAATAGTCGCTCCTTATAAACTGTGAAATAGTTGCTCCTTACGAATAAAAAAAGGACAAAACTAAAACATTAAAAATTTCGGACAATTATTTCTTTCTGCTTCTTTTGTGTATCAAGACAAAAGAAGATAAAGAAAAAAGTTCATATTTTGCCTAATTTTTGCTTGTATCTATATAAAAACTCAATATTGTATTTGATAATTTATATCTATAATTTATTAATAATGAACCGTTTCGACCCTTTTTAAGGAGCGACTGTTTATAAATTTTTCATGTCCTTTTACTTTCTCATTTGTGTTGTTCGCCTGTTATAAAAACGGCGTAAGCAATCGTGCAAACCAGCCCACAAATTTTTTCCAGCATGAGCGTTTTTCCCAAACTTCGGGAGTAAGTTTTGTGCTTTGATTTTTATCGTTTTCAAAAATTTGAGTAAGACTGTCGGTAATTTCCCTGTCAAATATAAATGAATTTACTTCGTAATCATAGCGCAAACTGCGACTGTCGAGATTAGCCGAACCGACTGTACAAAACAGACTGTCAATCATCATAATCTTTGAATGATGAAAACCGCCTTCAAACAAAAACACTTCGGCTCCACGTTTCATCAACGAATGCGCTACGTAAACAGAACCATCGGGCGTAAACGGAATGTCCGATTTTGCCGAAATCATTATTTCTACATCTATACCTCGCTTTATGGCTTTCTTCAATTCTTTTTTAACTTTGTGCGTAGGCAGAAAATACGGATTTATTATTTTTATTGATTTCTGGGCTTCGCTGATTGCCACAGCATAAGCGCAACGCATTTGTTTTGGCGTTTCGTTGGGCGTTCTGTCAATAATGAGCATTGTTTTGTCGCCCGAAAAAACAGAATCGGCAGGCGTAAAATACTGTTCGCCGCCAACATTTTGTTTTGTCGATTTATTCCACAGTTTAAGAAACATATCTTGTAACTGTGCAACAGCATCGCCTTCAACTCGTATATGAATATCGTACCAATTGCCAATTTCGGGCAACCCTTTTATATAATAGTCGGCAACATTTATTCCACCCATATAGGCAATATGTCCATCGATAACAACAATTTTGCGATGGTCGCGATTGAAAAAATTATCAATATACGGAAATCGTACAGGTTTGAATTTGTGAATTTGAATGCCTTTTTCACGAATCTTTTTAAGATGTTTTTTCTTTAAAGGTTGATTGTTCGATGAATTGCCAAAAGCATCGAATATGGCGCGAACTTCAACGCCTTCCTGCACTTTAACTGCAAGCAAATCAAAAAGAGCATTCCCTATGGAATCATTTCTGAAATTAAAATAATCAAGATGTATATGATGCTTTGCCTTCGATATTTCGGCAAACATATCTTCAAATTTTGCCGCTCCATTACTAAACAATTTTATGCTGTTATTATACGTTGCAGGCATTGTAGAACATTCATTTTCAAGTATTTTTAGCACAATAGAATCGCTATTGCAATTTTGTGCAAAAACATTGATTGTTGCAATCAGCAACAAACAAAACCAAAAGATTTTTTTTACCCTTACAGTTATCATTGGATTAAAAACAAAGAAACAAAGTTAGCATAAAATTTTCGATTATATAAAAACTAAAAAACATTTTAAAATTTAAAAGCTGTCTCTGACTGAACATCTTTTCTTACGGTATTTTTATTCGATAATTTACGTTTATAAATAGTCGCTCCTTACGAATAAAAAAAGAATAAGGCTAAAACATTAAAAAATTCGGACAATTATTTCTTTCTGTTAATTTGTCTTGACACAAAAGTAACAGAAAAAAGTTCATGTTTTGCCGAATTTCTGCCTGTATCTGTATAAAACCCGGTATTTTTATTCGATAATTTATGCTTACAATTTATTAATAATGAATGATTTCGATATTTATTAAGGAGCGACTAATGT
>JAITLJ010000085.1 GCA_031277925.1 Prevotellaceae bacterium
TGTTTCATGTCAGCGACAGCGCTTCGCGCGAAACATGATGTGGCGAATATATTTAATAATTTAAGATTAAAAAAACGCGGGGGCGCAGATTGTATTCGCCTCAAAAAAAATAAAATAAAAAAATGAAAAAGATAATATTTGTTATAATAGCCGTATTATTTTGTTATGAAGCCGTCAGGGCGCAAAATAAAGGCGAGCGGCGTATTTATCTTTGGGATGTATCCCTGTCGATGAAAGGTAAAGCAAAACAGGCAGACGGCAAGCCTACGCCAAATATTTACGATGATGTGGTTGATGCTCTGTGCAAATCGGTCAATAATTTAATTAACGAAAACACGGAAATAATAGTTCTTCCTTTTTATAACGGCATTGATGAATCGGGCATAATAGGCCCTTTGAATGCTAGCGAAGAGGGCAAAAACAAAATCACAGGCAAGATAAGGCGTTATTCAAACAACAAAATCGATTACACCAACATTTGCGGAGCGATTGCAAGCGTAATGAATCATTATCTCGACCATGACAAACGCAACATAGTTTATCTTTTTACCGATGGACAGCAGGAAACATCATGGAACAAACCTTTGCCTGATGTTTTGCGGGAGTGGCGGTTCAAGGCAAGCGATGACGATTACTTTCTGTATGTTATGCTGACTCAGGATGCACACAACGCCGAAATAATTGAAACGCTTGATGCAATGCCCAACGGAGATGTGATTGAAGATCCGGGCAATTACAATATTATCGATTTGGAGCCTGCAGGACTTATTACATACAATATCGAAGACGACAGAGGCAAGGCAAAGGTTGTTTCGCTGAAACAAAAACAGAATGACATTTTGCCATCGAATATTCAAATCAGAGTTCAGGCAGAAACTTCTTATTTTACGATAAACGAAGTTGTAACATTAAAAAACAGTGAAATACAGTTCGACATCAAATTCAAGCAGTCGTACAGCTATCTGCAAGACAATTTGCCCGACCTGTCTGATTATATTATTTACCTTGAACTTGTGAACGCCGATGAAATAAAGGCGCAAACCAAAGGAACCATAATAAAACTGTATCCTAAAGAAATCAAAATGGAACTGATAAACAAACCCGAAAAAACATTACGAATCCATGTTAAGAAATAGATACTTCCCCTTGTTACTGCTTTTGTTTACGCTTGTATCGTGCGACAGGGCAGCAGAAAACCCCAACAAAGTATTTTGGGGCGAAACAGAATATTACAGCAATTTTCTTTTTAAAAAATACGAGCCTGTGATTATGAAACAAACGCTTGAACTCGAATTTAACAAGTATGCCCAAAAAGGCGTATCGGGCGATATTGAGCTTGAAGCGGTAAAGAAAGATAAAAACGGCAAATTTGTTCGTACCTCAGACATTATTATTTACAAAAACGGAGAACAGTGCGCCGACAACATATTGAAAATTAAGCCAGCCGAAAGCAGCATTGAATTAGGCATAGAATTTTCGCCGAATGCCAAAGAAGGCAATCACACTTTATATCTGCGCGTAAAAAATTCGGGCGGTTTAGACCGCATCGACGATGTAAATTTGTCGCAGTCTGATAATATGATTTTAGTACACGAATGGGTTATAAAAAAAGATGATATTTTGAATCCTTTGGCAAAAATACTGCTTTGGATATTGATTGTAGCGGTCATATTAATACTTGTGTGGCGCATTTTTATCCGCCATAATGTATTCGAACCATTCAAAGCAAGAACCTTATTCATATTCTATCCCGAATCGCCAATGCAAAAGCTGAAAATAAAAGGCTGCCTTAAAGTAATATGTTCCAGCAAAAAACAAAGCCAGTCAGTTATAAGCCGATTTTTCAAAGGAGAAATTATATTTGTAAAGAACGAGTTTTGGGAGCGCGATATCGAAATTGTGCCAAGAGACAAAAAGTCGGTCAGAGTACGACCATCGCAAGGATTTACAGTTATGCCAAGCAATACGGTAACGGCAGGCAAAGAAGCAGAAATAACATATATGAATAAAATAACAAAACTACAAATAAATTAAAAAATAAAAAACACACAAATCATGGCAAAAATTAAATTACGCAGAAGCCTCTATATTGGATTGGGAGGCACAGGCATGAACGCTATTCTTAATACAAAAAAAATGTTTATGGAAACTTATGGCGAAGTACCGCCAATGATAGGATTTTTAGGAATCGACACCGATGGCAAAGCCTATACTGAAACCATAGATTCCAAAGCGGGAACAATTCGTCTTGAAAAAAACGAACAAAAACCTATCAGCGTATCAAATCCCAAAAATTTTTATGTTAATACGGGCAACAAAGAAATGCTGACATGGCTGCCCAAAGAAAACGAAAGAGGCATCACCACGCTTGACAAAGGCGCCGGACAAATCAGAACCAACGGCAGGCTGGCAGTAGTTTATCATGTTACCAATATTATGGACACAATAAAAAACGCAATAAATAAAATCAATAGCTATGAAACTGTTACTTCTAACAAGTATGAAGCGGACAATAATAGTGATATTCATTTGA
>JAITLJ010000089.1 GCA_031277925.1 Prevotellaceae bacterium
TTATTGATGATGCTGTATTTAATGTGAAATTCACTGTTTTGGAATCAGAACTCAATTTTATACGAACAGGTCAGGAAGTAAAAGTTTCAACATTTACCAATCCTGATATCATTCACAAAGGTTATATAACTGAAATTACGCCATCTGTAAACGATAAGGGTCAAATATTGATAATCGCTCAAATTGACAATGATGGCAAATTAATAGATGGCATGAATGTAAAAATAATAATTGAAAACAGTATTGCAAATCAAATGGTTGTACCGAAAAGTGCAGTAGTTATTCGCGACGATATGGAAGTATTGTTCCGCTATTCCAAAGAAAAATCCCTGTGGACTTACGTGAACATACAAATGTCAAACAGCGACGAATATGTCGTAAGTCCGAATACAGCACGTGGAGCAGAATTGAACGTCGGAGACACTGTTATTGTAAAAGGCAATTTGAATCTTGGCAGCGATGTAAATGTTGAAATAGAAAATAAAAAATAATTTTATATGTTCAGGCAATTGTTGCAACGACCTATAGCAGTTATAATGATATTGACAGCTGTAATTGTACTTGGAATATCAAGTATCAGTATGTTGCCAGTGTCTCTTATCCCCAATATAGACATACCACAAATAACTGTACAAGTATCAGCGCCAAATAAATCGGCGCGAGAATTAAACGAATCGGCAATATCTCCACTTAGACAGCAACTTATTCAAATTTCACATTTATCGAATATCCGAACTGAAACCAAAGATGGCAGCGGAATAATTTCGATGTCGTTTGATTACGGCACCGATATGGATTATCTTTTTATTGAAGTGAATGAAAAAATTGATCGCTCAATGAGTTTTCTACCCGAATATTTGGATAGACCTAAAGTAATGAAAGCAAGTGCAACCGATATTCCTGCATTTTACATAAATATTTCAGTTAAAGGAGATGATAAATATATTCCTTCAAACAATCTATACCCTGTTTCACATAAATTTGTACAACTTGGCAATTTTGTTTCGCAGGTTATCGTGAAGCGAATAGAACAATTGTCGGAAGTTGCCATGGTAGATGTAAGCGGTTCGGTTTATCCTGAGTTGTTGATAATTCCCAATAAAGAAAAAATGCAAATTTTGGGAATTTCTGAAGAAAATCTGCAAAGCGCTATTATAAACGCAAATGTACAACTTGGAAATCTTACAATACGGGATGGTGAATATCAGTTTAATGTACGATTCGAATCGAATATAACAAATAAGACAGATATAGAAAATGTATATTTGAAAATTAATGGTCGCATTTATCAATTAAAAGAAATCGCATCAATACACGAACATCCTCAAAAACGTAGCGGTCAAATAATATCTGATGGTAAAGATGCAATAACACTTGCTGTTATTAAACGTTCAGAAGCAAAAATGGCAGATTTAAAAACAGAAATACAGACGCTTCTGTCGTCATTTAAAAAAGATTATACAGATATTGAATTTACGCTCACTCGCGATCAAACAGAACTTTTAGACTATTCTATAAATAACCTTATTAATAACATTTTGATTGGAATTTTGCTTGCATGTTTGATAATATTTCTGTTTATGCGAGATTTAAAATCGCCGTTACTGGTCATTTTAACAATTCCTGTTACCCTTATAATATCCATGCTGTTTTTTTATATAATAGGATTGTCTGTTAATATTATTTCACTGGCAGGGATACTTATCGGTACAGGAATGATGGTTGACAATTCAATTATTGCGATAGATAATATAACTTACAGATGGAAATACAGGAACAATTTATCAGATTCAGTTATATTTGGAACACGAGAAGTATTTGCCCCAATGCTAAGCTCTGCACTTACAACCTGTGCAGTATTCATACCTTTGATATTTATCAGCGGAATAGCAGGAACTTTATTTTATGATCAAGCAATGGCTGTAACAATAACATTGTTTTCATCATTAGCCGTTTCGGTACTGGTGATTCCTGTATTTTACTATTTGTTGTATAAAAAACAAAAAAACGTAAAAACTGATTCTTTCCTTGCTAAAATATCATTTGACAATATTCTTGGACAATATGACCGTGTTTTAAAATTTTTTTTTCGTCGAAGATTTATTATGTGGTTGATTTTTGCACTGTCAACAATTGGTATCATAGTAATGTTTATAATTACAGATAAAGAAAAACTGCCTTCATTGTCACATAATGATGCTTTAGTTTATATTTCGTGGAATGAAATGATTTCACTTGATGAAAACAGCAAAAGGTGTAAAGAATTAACAAACCGAATTAACGATTTAACATTACAAAGTACAATAATGGCAGGCATTCAGCAATTTATACTTTCACATACCGATGAAACATCTATTACTGAAGCCATTATATATATAAAAGCAAAAACAGCAGATGATATTTCAGTTGCTAAAAACCGCATTAAAAATTTAATCTTGCAAAATTACCCTAAATCTATTTTCAATACAAAAATATCAGGTAATATTTTTGATATGATATTTTCAGATAAGGAAGCAAAATTGTCGGTACATATTCGTACAACAAACGGGAAAATACCACAATTCACCGAATTAAACGAATTTATTGCAAAAATACGAAACAAAATACCAGATGCCAATATTAGAACAATCGCATGGCAAGAACATATTGAATATATTGTGCGTCCTGAAATTATGGCCATATACGGAGTTTCATACAATGATATTTTGCATTCATTGCGTAACGCCTTAAACGATAATCGTATAATGACTATTGTAAAAGGCAATTATTCTATCCCTGTCGTAATAGGTGAAAATAAAAACGATGTTCGCAAAATGATAGAGAACAACTACATTTCAAAAAACAATATTAATATTCCTCTTATCAATTTTGTTCGTGAAACACGTAATCAGGATTTAAAAAATATTACAGCAGGTGCTGAAGGAGAATATTATAATCTTGAACTGGATATAAACTACAGCGAAGTATTATCAGCAATATCAACAATACAAAACATTTCAGCAAATAACGAACAGTTTGAAGTTGATTTTGGCGGAACATATTTTTCCAATCAAAAAATGATAAAAGAATTAATAATGATTATTATAATATCAATCTTGTTATTATATTTTATTTTAGCATCACAGTTTGAGTCTTTTATTCAGCCTTTTATTATTATATCCGAATTAATTATTGATATATTCGGAGCATTATTAATTCTATACATATTCGGTGCAAGTATAAATCTTATGTCGCTTATTGGAATTGTTATAATGTGCGGCATAGTAATTAATGATTCTATCCTGAAAATTGATACTATAAATCAAATGCGAAAACAAGGATTATCTCTTGTTCGCTCTATCATTGATGCAGGTAATCGCAGATTGAAGCCCATCATTATGACTTCTTTGACTACTATTTTTGCAATCGCCCCATTTCTTGTAACAGGCAATATAGGTTCTGACTTACAGTATCCTCTTTCTTTATCTCTTATCGGAGGTATGATAACAGGAACATTTGCAAGCATATTCTTTGTTCCGCTAATTTATTATGAAATATACAAGAAAAGAGAATAATCGAACATGTATAACATAGAACAAAATAATTCATGGAAGCGGTTATCGTCTTTTTCCGTAATCTTGATTATGATTTTAATGATGATAATCGGTATATCACTGTTACCCTTATTAAAAATTCAATATACCCCGACCCATGAACGCTCTACGTTTACAATTTCTTTTTCGTGGAATGGAGCATCTGCTCGTGTAATGGAGCAAGAAGTTACTTCAAAAATTGAAAGTGCCCTGTCAACGATTGATGATATATCGGAAATTACTGCAACTTCGAGTAAAGGATATGGAAATATTACATTATGGTTAAAAAAAGGAACCAAAATAGATGCGGCACGATTTGAAGTTGCTACTCAAATAAGACAAATATACAATAAATTACCTGTCGGAGTATCATATCCTGCGTTTAATATGTCTGTGTCAGGAAATGACTTAAAAACAATTCTGGTGTACACAATTAATGCTGATATTCCTCCTGATAGAATAATTAAATATGCAAAAGAACACATTTCCAATAAACTATCGAAAATAGATGGAATCGAATCAATAAATTTTTCCGGAGCAACACCTTTTGAATGGACTATTATTTTCGATCCCAATATTGTTAGAACACTGGGGATTACTACAGTAGATATTTCTTCGGCTATTAACGAATATTTTAATGAAAATATCATCGATAATATTAACGATGGAGCAGAAGTAATGACAATCAGGATAAAAAATATTCAAGAATTGAAAATGGAAGATATTCCAATATGTAACATAAACAACAGAATATATTATCTACGTGATTTTGCCACAGTCGAATATAAAGAAAGTTTACCTAATAATTACTACCGCATAAACGGATTAAACACCATTAACATGCAAATAATGGCAAATCCTAATATTAATATAATTGAAGTTTCAGGTAAAGTAAAAAAAATTATTGAAACCATAGAAAAAAAATTTCCTCAAAATTATACAGTATATAATACTTATAACGAATCAGAATATATAAACCAAGAATTATCGAAAATATTATCACGTTCCGCTTTGTCTTTAATTATCTTGCTTGTTTTTGTATATATTACAAGTCGCAGTTTTAAATATTTATTTGTTATATTTATCAGTATCTTGGTAAATTTGCTTATTGCGGTAGTATTTTATTACCTTTCAGGTTTGGAAATACACATTTACTCATTAGCAGGAATCAATATATCTCTTAGTATTATTATAGATTCAATAATAGTAATGGTTGACCATTTCGGTTATTATAAAAATAAAACTGTTTTTATTTCAATATTGGGAGCTTTGCTTACTACAATTGTAGCGTTACTTATGATTTTCCTTTTACCCGACGAGCAAAAACGTAATATTGTACATTTTGTGTGGGTTATTATCATAAATTTGTCGTTATCAGCAATAATTTCTTTCGTTTTTATTCCTTCTCTACTCGAAAAAATAAAATTAAAACAAAAAGGTATAATACAATTTGGAATCAAGGGTAAGCGCAGAATAGTATATCTTAATTTATTTTATGAACGTTTTATCAACAGAAGTAGAAGACATAGATGGATTTACATAGTTATTATCATATTTGCTTTTGGCATTCCCATTCATTTACTGCCACCTGAAATTAAAACTGAAAAAAGTAAAAATAATATCTTATCTACCATATACAATGAAACAATAGGAAGCCAATGGTATCAAAACAACAAAGATATTTTTGAAAAAATTTTAGGCGGATCATTTCGTGTATTTTCAAAGTCACTAAATTCTATTTCTTTTTACAGGCAGGCTCAACCGCAAAAAACATTGACCATATCAGCCTCTATGCCCGAAGGTTGCAGTATACATCAACTTAACGATATAATGCGAAATATGGAAAATTTCCTAAGTCAATATAAAGAAATTGACATGTACAGAACATACATATCATCTTATAATAATGGAAGAATAACAGTAACATTTAAAAAAGAATATGAAAACAGTGAATATCCGCTAATGTTAAAAAAACAGATTATAAGTAAGGCTATTAGTTTTGGAGGTGCAACATGGTCTGTATATGGTATTGATGAAAACGGATTTAACAATTATATGGGCAAATTTGGGAATCAACTTTATAACGTAAAAATTAAAGGATACAATTACGATGAATTGTACAATTATGCAATTAGAATGTCAGATTCGTTAAAAAATAACCGCAGAGTTTCGGACCTCGTAATATACACCGAAACGACTTTCCCCAAAAATGAATTTTTTATTGAATACAATAAAGAAAAAACTATAAGAACAGGTTTAAATACAAACTCTTATTTCAATTATCTGACACAACAGTTGTACGATTATCATATCGGCTCTGTATTTTATGAAAATGAAATGTCACAAATCAGGCTTGTTTCATCTGAAAAAGACGCATTTGATTTATGGCACATACAAAACGATTTAATTAGTATTGATACTGTAAAAAGCAGATTGACAGATATTGGATATGTCAAAAAACAACGTTCGGGAAATGATATATATCGCGAAAATCATGAATACGTCTTATATGTAGCATTTAATTTTATAGGAACTTACGAACTGGCAGAAAAAATTACTCAAAAGTATGTTAATATATTTAATACATCCATCTTACCAATAGGATATAAAGCAGAAACCGCTCAAAGGCACTGGACTTCCGAAGAACAAAAACAGCAAACAAAATTATTATTACTCGTTGCATTGATTATTTTTGGAATATGTGCTATGCTTTTTGAATCTTTATTAAAACCGTTTGCAATAATACTTATGATTCCAATAAGTTTTATCGGATTGTTTCTTACGTTTGCATGGTTCGATGTGGTATTTGACCAGGGCGGTTTTGCAGCAATGATTATGTTAAGCGGTATTGTTGTAAATGCAGGAATTTATATTGTCAGCGAATATAATGTTATACGTCGTATGTCGAATGTATCACACATTAAAATATTCATAAAAGCATTTAACCGTAAGTTTATGCCAGCTATATTAACAATAATTTCTACGGTTTTTGGACTTACTCCGTTTTTGTTCGATGGTAATGACACTGTTTTTTGGTTTGCTTTTGCAGCAGGCGTAATTGGAGGAATGATTTTATCAATACTTGCATTAGTTATATTTTTACCTGTATTTTTACCATTTGATAATTAATTATATTTTTTTTGCCAATCTATTGATTTTTATTATTTTTGCGGATATTTAGTCTAGCTATGTCGAAAATTTCCAAGAATCTGAAAGAACTGTTTTCGTTTTCTCATAATGAACGGATTGCCGTTGCCGTGCTTTTTATAATACTGATAATTGTTTTTTTGTATCCTCATATTACTTCCAAACCGAATATTGATGACAGCGGTTTTGAAGAATTAAAATTATTGGCAGATGAATTTGAAAATAATAAAACAGAAGCCAAAATTTCGGAAACGCCTGCGACATCAGAAAAAAAAAATCAACCGAAACGCGAAAAAGAAGTTTTTGAATTTGACCCGAACACGGCAGATGAAAATACATTTGTCAGATTGGGATTTTCGGCGAAACAGGCTGCTGCTATTATCAACTATCGCAATAAAGGCGGAACTTTCGCCACAGCAAATGATTTCAACAAAATATACACAGTGAGCGACGAAAACTTCAAAAGGCTGGAACCATATATTAAAATAAAATCGACCCTAGACCAGCAGCCCGAAAAAGCAGAAAAAACAAATTACACAAATAAAACATCAGCAGCAGTGCGACCGAATGTTTTTGTTGAAATAAATGCTGCCGACACGGCGGAACTGAAAAAATTGAGCGGAATAGGTTCGTATTATGCCCGCCTTATTGTTGACTACCGCAATAAACTTGGCGGTTTTGTCGATATTAATCAACTGAAAGAAATACGGGGAATTGACAACGAGCGGTTTGCAATGTTTTCAAATCAGGTGCAAATAGATACCTTAATTATAAATAAATTAAATATTAACACATTGACATCAAAACAACTTGCACAGCATCCGTATATCAACAATTATGCAGCGCGCGGTATAGAACAGTATCGCAATCTTGCAGGAAAAATTGAAAATATGCAACAACTGGTGAACGAAAAAATAATTGACGCCGAACAGTCAAAAAAATTAAAGCATTATATTGAATTTTAGTTTGCCACTGATTGCAAAACCGCCCCTCGAAGCAATTTAACAATTAAAAAAAACAAAGATTTTAAACCCCATTAATCGAACAAATCAACTGAATCGCAGTTCAGGCTCTTCATAATATTCTATTGTACGTTCGGTGATGGCAACAACTTTGTTTGCCGCTCCTTTACAGATTATTTCTTCAATGCGGTTGCCTTTGCCGTCATATTTGTAGATTTCCTTCCTGTATAAACTGCCGTCCGAGTTATATTCGTTATATTCTGTACGGTTGCCCTGTGCATCATACTGGCAGGTGTTTTTACACTCCAAAATGCCGTCCGATTTGTATTCGTTATATTCCGTACAGTTGCCCTGTGCATCATATCGGTAAGTATATTTCCATTTTAAACTGCCATCGGGGTTATACCTGTTATGTTCCGTGCGTTTGCCATTGCAGTCGTATTTGTATGTATATACACAGTCTAAACTGCCGTCGGGTTTATACACTTTATATTCCGTACGGTTGCCGCAGTCGTCATATTTGCAGGCATATTTCCATTTCAAATAGCCTTCGGGGGTATATTTGTTGCCTTCTGTACGGTTGCCTTTGCCGTCGTATTCGAAGGTATATTTCCATCTCAAACTGCCGCTGGTGTTATATATGTTTTCTTCTGTCAGGTTGCCGCAGGAGTCATATTTGCAGGTTATCTTAATATCCAGACTGCTGTCGAGGTGATGGCGGATTTCTTCTGTCAGTTTGCCTTTGCTGTCGTATTGGCAGGTATATTTCCATTCTGCGCTGCCGTCCGCATTATATTTGTTTCTTTCCGTCTGGTTGCCGCAGGCGTCATAAATGTAAATTTCTTCAATATCCAAACTGCCGTCGGGGTTATATCTTCTGTACTCTGCAAGTTTGCCCTTGCTGTCGTATTTGTAAGTATATTTTCTGTACAAACTGTTGTCTGTCCCGTACCAGTTACATTCTGACGTATTGCCGCGGGAGTCGTATCTGTAAGTTTCCCTGCTGCTTAAACTGCCGTCCGATTTATATCTGTTCCACTCTGTAATGTTGCCGTCTGCGTCGTATTTTTTCAGGTAATTATCGCCTTTACAGCCATTTTTGACAAGTTCGCCCGATATTTCCACTGCCTTGTACGATATTTCCCTCAGGCTTTTCACTTTGCCTTTCAGTCCATCGTTGTCCCAGTCGGTTTTTCTGGCGGCAGTGTCATATTCCGTGCCGCAGCCTGCCGTTACTGTTGCAAGCGCTGTTAATAATATTTTCATTTTTATTCGGTTTTTGGTGTTTGTTTTATTTTATTTTATTTCTAAATTAAAAATTTAAAGATTGAAAAACTAAAAAGGCGTCATTGCGAACAGCAGGCAAAACGAAGCAGTAATATCCCCATATTCGCCGCAAACAATAATCCCGAAAAATTATTTATTGTTTTTTTATCTGTCATTATTTATTATCATCGTTTTTTATCTTTTCCCGAATTAAATCGTTGCGATTCGCTTCACTTCGTTCGTAATGACGCTTTCAAAAATCTGGTTTACATGATGAATTGCTTTTTTATTTTAAATCTTAAATCTTGAATATTAAATCTTAAATTTTGAATATTAAATCTTGAATTTTGAATCGTTAAATCTTTAAATTATCAAACTGCAAACTGCCCGACAGCGAAGTCCTAACATTCGGCGCATACAGCCAACCCGAAATTGATATTTGTTGTTTGTTATTAATTGATGCTACTTTCATTTCCGGATTGACTGCGCCGAATACCGCTTTGCTTCTCTGGCAAAGCCTCTTTCAGAACTTATTTGATTTGACTGATTTTCATTTTAAATCTTAAATTTAAAATCATTAAACCTTAAAATTATTATACCGCCCTATGGCACAACTGCCGAAATAATTTCGCTCCACGGACCCTTTTCGCCGCGGGTATTTTCCCAGCAAAGGCAAAAATACACGGTAAGCCCGCGCTGATTTTCGTCGAACTCGAAAGTAAACGGCGTATGCGTGTCGAACGACGAGCGTA
Source organism: Prevotellaceae bacterium (assembly GCA_031277925.1). Lineage (GTDB taxonomy): Bacteria > Bacteroidota > Bacteroidia > Bacteroidales > UBA932 > JAIRKV01. The sequence goes on from JAITLJ010000089.1 coordinate 9,700, forward strand.
TCAGGTCGCCAATAGACACAGGCGGCGCATCGAGTATAGCCCACCGAATTTCGGCGCCATGCTGACCCGCCGGCTTTGCCTTCGACTTCCTGCTGCCACTGTCGTAAAAATGAATCGTGAGGCGGCGTATCACGCTGCTGTCTACATCAAAATCGGGGTAAGTCGTTGCCACCGGCGCTGGAGTGCGCGTGGTTTTGTAAATCGGAATACCAAGCCCGTCGCGATCTTCGTCGGTTACCAAATGATTGTTGGCAAGATATTCCTTAATGGCTTGCCGCAGAGTCTTTTCAAAAACCGCGCGAGCCGTAGTCTTAGCCTGTATCGCAAGCTTGGTACGAGTTGCAGGCTCCTCGGCGATTTCAAACTTCTGCGCAAAATCATCACGCTGATCTGTCAGTTCAGTGTAAACTGTTTCCGGAAACTCGAATCGCCTCAACGATGTCCCCAGATACTTGATAAAGTTGTTTGCCCACTGTAAAAAATCCACATCTTTACGTGGGATAAAATAAGAAGTACTCATATTTTTTCTGATTTTAAGTTAATAATTATATTTATTTTATTGCTGAAAAATAACATGAAATTTATAAAGCGCCATACTGTCACCATCTCTGTCCACAGCAACTTTGTCGACAGCCACAGCGGCTTTGTCGACAGCCACAGCGGCTTCGTCAACAGCCACAGCAACGCCGTCAACAGCGTCTGCAAGTTGAGCGAAGATGTTAAGGTCGTTGCGCTGTGGCACAAAATATTTTGGCTGTCTGTATTTGCAAAATCGGAATAATTATGTTTTGCTGTGTTTATGGGGACCTGTCCCCCGCGACCGTAGTTTTGTACCGCGTGCGCAGGGGCGTGTCCCGCTGACATTTTGGGATGTTCAAAAGGTATGATAATTTGTTTTGAATTGTATATGCATGGCATTTGTGTTGCAGCGCCGCAGTTGCAGGCATAACCTGCATCCACCGTCATCTGCAAAAATGAATGTATTTTTAAAAATTTATACGACTTTTTTTTAAGCGCCTGCATATTATTCATTATCTAACAGTTATTTAATAATGTCCAATAATTTTTATTATAGGTAGTGTTAAATCATTGCACAATAAGATATTATCAATTGTTTTTAAAATATTTTTTAAAACAGGGTATTTGCAATTACTAAATAATTACATACCTTTGCGAACATTAACTTTGTCTTATAATAAAAATTATTGGACATAATAAGTGTTAAAAAAACGATTAAAATTTAAATATTTTAAATATTCTTTAAATATTTCAGTCGATAAATCATTAACTTTTTATGTGCAGCGCATCGGTAATGCAATAATTACATTAAATTTTCAACTTTTTTAAATCTTTTAATTTTTGAATTGAGAAGCGTTTAGCAATAAGGCTGTTAAATTTTTCAAGTTTTAAAATTTTTATATTTTTCAATTGTTAAAATGTTTTATGCCTGTTCAGGTCTTTCGGCACAAAAAAAAGAGACTGCCTGTTCAGACAGTCTCTTCATAAAAAAAATATAAAAAAACAACTAGATTGTTGTGGTAAATATTTCGGACCAGTTGCGTGGTTTTCGTTTTTTCCAGTCGCCTTTCATGTAGGCATAATTTGCTATCAAAGGAAGCGCTGTTGTTGCTTCGGCATAAACCATTTGCTCGAAAGCGGTATCAACCTTTCCCCACGAAGATGCTTCTTTCAGCGTCGAGCTCGAACAGGCTCCGTCGCGCACGTCGGCTACTGTTATTTGAACAGCATATTGATGCATTGGCACTTCTACGCCTAAGCATTCGGCGCAGACAACGGTGTCCTGTGCAAAATTTTTAGGGACGCCACCGCCAATCATTAGCAGCCCGCTGGTTTTCGAGCGCATTTTTATTTCGGTCAATTCGCGAAAATCGGCAACCGAATCAATCGTAACAAAGGCTTTTTTGTTCTTTATGCGTTCTGCCTGATGCATTACCAGCCCAAAACCGGCGCTGCAATCGGAAAATGCAGGCACAAATATCGGAACTTTATTTTCGTAACATGTCTGAATAAGCGAATCTTTTTTCTTTGAATTTTTCACAAGCCATTTGCCTGTTTCGTATATAAATTCGCGTGATGAATAGGGACGTGCTTCGAGTTTATCGGCAATTTTTTTGATTGTTGCATCGCATTTTTGCAATTCTTCTTCGTCGATGTATGTATCGTAAATTCTGTCGATATAATTGCTGCGCAAAAAGTTGTCGTCGATAAACGGAGTGCCTTTATAATGTTTGAAACCGAGCGCTTCAAAAAAATCCATGTCAATAATTGATGCGCCTGTCGAAACAATGCAGTCAATCATATTGTTTTTTACCAAATCGACATAGACTTGCATACAGCCGCCTGCGCTTGTGCTGCCTGCAATTGTGAGTATATTGGTACAGTTTTTTTCTTTTATCATCATTTGAAAAATGTCGGCAGCCTTGGCTGTATCGCGTGATGTGAACGACATATCGCGCATTGCATCTACAATTTTTGTGGCATCAAACGATTTAATATCTATGTGTTTGACTGTTTCTTTCAGTAAATCTTTCTTTTTCATTTCTGTTTGAATATTTTTTGCAAAGATATAAAATTAGTATGTTATGTTTGCATTTAATGTAAGGTTATCCTGTTTTTTACAATAATCTGATATTGATTTTGCGAAAATATCAAATTTTGCGATTTTTTCGTTGTCGGGTATTCCTTTGATTTCAATTGGTTGGGCAATTTGTTCCCATCCTGTATTTTCTGCAAATTTTTGCAGACTGCGCAGTCCGCCGCCGCTCCAACTGCCTGTTCCAAACAGTGCAATGGCATGATTTTTAAGTCCGTAATGTTCTATTTCGCGGCAAAACATTTCCATCATTGGATGCATTTCGCCGTTGTACGAACACGAGCCGAGCACAATTGTTTTGTATTTCCATGCGTCTCTCATCAGATACGAAACGTGAGTTTTTGAAACATCATAAACGCAAAGGTTATTTACTCCGTTTTCTACAATTTTACGCGCAACATGGTCGGCAATCTGTTCTGTATTTCCATACATTGATGCAAAGAGTATCAAAACGCCGTCTTCGCTTTCGTAACGGCTCCATTTGTTGTAAAGTTCCATTACTTTGGCAGGATTTTCACGCCATACAATTCCATGAAGCGGGCAAACGATTTTTATCTGAAATCCTTGTAATTTGGCAAATGCTTTTTGTACCATTGCGCTGTATTTTCCTACAATGTTTGAATAATATCGCCGCATTTCGTCTTCGCAAAAATTTGCTTCACCGTCAAATATTTTACCGTCCAAAGTTCCAAAAGAGCCGAATGCATCCTGCGAAAACAGGACGCAGGTTTCCGTGTCGTAAGCCATCATCGATTCAGGCCAGTGAACCATTGGCGTTGTAACAAACTTCAATTTGTGTTTGCCGAGATTCAATTCGCAGCCATCCGTTACTTCTATAAGATTGCCGGCGTGATTGAAATATGTTTCAATGATTTTAAATGTTTGTTTATTGCCTGCAATTTTAACATTGGGATATTTTGCGATTATATTTTGTATTTCGCCCGAATGGTCGGGTTCCATGTGATTGATAATAAGGTAGTCAAGTTGCCTTCCTTTAAGGATATCGTCAACGTGTTTCATGAAATTATTTGTACTGCCGAGTTCTACGGTATCGAGCAAGGCTGTTTTTTCATCATCAATCATATAACAGTTGTAAGCCACGCCGTAAGGCAGAGGCCACATGTTTTCAAACAACTGTTTTCTTCTGTCGTTTACACTTATTACGTAAATATCATTACATACCTGTACAGGTTTCATATCTTTTAAAATTATTTTTTTTGCAAAGATACAATAAAATTCGTAAAATATTATCAACCATTCAGTATTATTCCTGTATGCGTTAATTATTATATTGTTAAGTTATAAATACGAAAACTTAAATTTTCAACATACATCGCTCATTACGGCTGTTCATTGATTTTTCAACAGTTTATCTGCATCGAGGTTATTTTTTTCAATATCTTTAAAATAGTTGACAGTTCCTACTTTCAACTCGACTGTTGCAGCGTCGTCGCAAACGATCATTCCTTTCGGGTGAGTTTGCAGAGCGGTGATTGTCCACATTTGGCTTATGCTTCCTTCAACTCCCTGCTGCAAGGCGCGGGCTTTGCCGTGTCCGTTCACTGTTATTACAACTTCTTTTGCATCCATTATTGTGCCAACGCCGACAGTGAGCGCCGTTTTGGGAACTTTGTTTATATCATTGTCAAAAAAACGCGAATTTGCAATTATCGTGTCGGTTGTCAGTGTTTTAATGCGTGTTCGCGAAGCGAGAGATGAACCAGGCTCGTTGAATGCGATATGTCCATCCGGACCGATTCCTCCAAGGAAGAGGTCTATTCCGCCGCAGGATTTTATTTTTGCTTCGTAATTATCACATTCTTCAACAGGATTTTTTGCATTGCCGTTCAAAATATTTACGTTTTTTTCGTTTATATCTATATGTTTAAAAAAATTAGTCCACATGAAAGTATGATAGCTTTGTTCGTGATTTTGCGGTATTCCGATATATTCATCCATGTTGAAAGTAACAACATTTTTGAACGAAACTTTTTTTTCGTTAAACAGCCGTATCAATTCTTTGTAAGTTCCAAGCGGCGACGAGCCTGTGGGCAAGCCAAGCACAAAAGGTTTTGCAGATGTTGGTTCGGAGGCATTGATTTTGGCTGCAATGTAAGCCGCCGTCCACTTTGATACATTCAGATAATCGGGTTGAATAATTAATCGCATACAGTTTATTTTTATTTTATTGTTTTTTCAGTAATTCTTTTGCATTATCAATTGCAGCTTTGGTTATATCGCTGCCGCTAAGCATTTTGGCAATTTCCATTACACGTTCTTCGGGCGTCAGCAAACGTATGTTTGTTGTAGTTGTATCGGTTGATTCTTTTTTGTAAACAAAATAATGATTATTGCCTTTGCTTGCAATTTGGGGCAAGTGCGTAATATTTATTATTTGCGAATTTTTTGCAAGATTATTTATTATTTCGCCTGTTTTGTCGGCAACATCGCCTGAAATTCCGGTATCTATTTCGTCGAAAATTATTGTTGGAAACATTCCGTTTTCAATTACAAGCGATTTCAAACTCAACATCAGTCGCGATATTTCGCCGCCCGAAGCGACTTTTGCAATTTCCTGCGGCGCTATTTCTTTGTTTGCCGAAAACAAAAATACAACATTATCTTTTCCGTACAAGCTGAATGTTTCGTTTTCGGTGAAATTGATATTGAGCATTGCGTTCGGTATTCCGAGCGATTGCAGCATTTGTATTACGTGTTTTTCGATGTCGGCGATAACTTTTTTTCGCGATTGTGTAAGATTTTCGGCAGTTGATTTCAGTATGTCGAGGCGTTTCGTTTTCTCTTTTTCAAGTTCTTCGATACGGGCGTCAAAATTTTCGATAGCAACAAGTTTTTGCTTAATATTTTCATGAATTGCAATCAATTCAGCTACTGTCGAAACTCTGTGTTTTTGCTGCAGGTCATAAATAATGCCAAGACGATTTTCGATGAATTGCTGTCGTTCCGAATCGAAATTTATG
>JAITLJ010000145.1 GCA_031277925.1 Prevotellaceae bacterium
GTTTTAGCTTTGTCCTTTTTTTATTCGTAAGGAGCGACTATTTTCACAGTTTATAAGGAGCGACTAAATATTTTATTTTTGCAAGGACGAATAAAAATGTCGGTAAAGGCAGATGGCAGGCGTGTGCAAATAGAAATAAAAAGAGGAAACGCAAAATTTTGTATTTCCCCCTAAAAAAGATAAATGTCATTAATCTATCAGTTTGTTTCAAGTATTTCGAGTAATTCGTCGAGTTTTGGTGTAAGTATGATTTCCGTACGGCGATTTTTTTTGCGCGCTTCAGCTGTATTTTCGTCTTCTACAGGCAGATATTCGCTGCGTCCTGCGGCTGTTATCTGTCGAGGATTGACGTCTGTTTTGTCAAGCAGTGCGCGCACAACGGTTGTTGAGCGTTTTACGCTTAAATCCCAATTATCCTGCAATATGCCGCCTTTGCCGCCATAGGGAACATTGTCGGTGTGTCCTTCTACAATTACGTTAATATCGGGATTGACAGCCAATACTTTTGCAAGTTCTTTTATTGCCTGCAGGCCTCGACTTTCTATGTTCCAGTCGCCCGATTTGAAAAGCAACTGTTCTTCGAGCGAAACGTAAACTTTGCCGTTCTTTTGCGTTACTGTCAGTCCTTTGCCTTCGAAGCCGAGCAGTGCATCGGCAACGCGCTGGCGAAGCGTTTTTACGGCTTCGTCTTTGCTTGCCAACATTTGTTGCAGGTCGAGCAGTCGTTTGTTGTTTTCGTTAAATTCCTTTTGCAGTTGTTCGAGTTCGACTTGTTTGCGTGTAAGTTCGTCGCGTTCTTTTTGCAGTTGCGATTGCAAACCGCCTGTTTCGATGCTGTGTTCCGATTTCAGTTTTTCCTGTAAATCTTTAAGTTCTGCTATTTTTTTATCGAGTTCTGCTTTTTCTTTTTCAAGTGCTTTGCGCTGTGCATCTATCTCTTTTGATTGAATGTTCAAATCGTTGTATTTACGATTTATCCTGTCAAATTCGGCTTGCAGTGTATCAAATTTTTTTTGCGATACGCATGATGCAAGGCTCAATAAGACTGTAAAAAACAATAAAACGAGTAAAATTTTTTTCATATAATATATCTTTATATTTTTTGCAAAGTTAATTTTAATTTGTTAATTACAAATAATTTATTTGGTTAATTAATTTTAACAATTCCGGTAAATCCCATAAAAATCATTGCTAAAATTCCTGCTATTATAAGTGCAACAGGCATTCCTTTAAACGCTTTTGGAATATTGGCGATATTAAGATGTTCGCGTATTCCGGCAAATATTATCAAAGCCAGTGCAAATCCTATGGCTGTTGATATTGCATAAACCATCGACTGCAACAAGCTTTCTTTATATATATCGTGTTTCGTAACGAGAATTGCAACTCCAAGCACGGCGCAGTTGGTTGTAATTAATGGCAAAAATACTCCAAGCGACTGATACAGCGAAGGCGATACTTTTTTAAGGATAATTTCGACCATCTGAACCAGTGCGGCAATAACAAGTATAAACGAAATTGTTTGCATAAATTGCAGGTTGAATGGAATCAGAATGTATTGCATCAGCAAAAACGTTACCAAAGTTGCTATGGCAATTACAAAGGTTACCGAAATTCCCATTCCTATTGCCGTGTCAATTTTTTTTGATACGCCGAGAAACGGACATATTCCCAAAATTTGAGATAGTACAACATTGTTGATAAACACTGCCGATATAAATATTAAAATGTACGTCATAATTTTAATTTTTAGTTGTTTTCAATTTATTTACAATAACTATTAAGAAGCCAAGCACAATAAATGCGCCGGGAGCAAGTACAAATGTGGTTAATCCGTAGTCTTCGGGATAAACAGTAAAATCGAATATTTTTCCTGTTCCAAAAAATTCGCGGATAGCGCCAAGTACAGTAAGCGCAAGCGTAAATCCTGCGCCCATTCCAATGCCATCAAGTGTTGACGACAGCGGCGTGTTCTTGGATGCAAAGGCTTCGGCTCGACCAAGTACTATACAGTTTACAACTATAAGCGGAATAAATAAGCCCAGACTTTCGTAAAGCGGCGGCATATATGCCTGCATTATCATTTCGACAACAGTTACAAACGATGCTATGATAATTATAAATGCAGGTATGCGCACTTTGTCGGGTATGAAATTTTTTAATAAAGATATTACCAGATTGGAACAGATAAGAACGAATGTAGTTGCAATTCCCATTCCAAATCCGTTGATTGCCGAAGATGTAGTTCCTAATGTGGGACACATTCCCAAGAGCAATACCAGTACAGGATTTTCTTTTATTATTCCGTTTGTCAGTATGTTTAGATTTTTACTCATTGATTTATCTCCTGATTATAAATATTAATATTAGGTTTTATTTTGCAGATTCCTGTTTTTCGGAATCGTTTTGTATTACTTTCAAATATGCTTCGTAAGCGCGATTAAGCGCATCTACAAATGCGCGCGACGTGATTGTTGCTGCAGTAATTGCATCAATATCGCCTCCGTCTTTTTTCACATTGATGTTGTTATTCCATTTTCTGTTAATAACATTTTGATCCGGTTTTGATGGATCTGAAAACCATTTTTGCATTTTTGCGCCAAGTCCGGGCGTTTCGGCATGTTTAAGCACATAATAGTTTTTGATTGTTCCATCAACGTCAAATCCTGCCATGATTCGTATTTCACCGCTGAATCCTTTTAATGTATTTGTTTCAACGGCAATGCCAACTAATTTGTTATCGTATTTTGCGGGAAACACCGTAAGTTTACTGCCATCCGAAATTTCAACTTCAAATTTTTCTTCGGCAGGATTATTGTTAAAGTCGGGAACGACTTCTTTTATTGCGTTTTCCTTTCTTTGTTTTTCGGCTTGCTTGATAGGTTCTTCGGTCATTTTGTAAACAACGGCAAGCAAACAGGCAACCACAATGCTTATTAAAGCAAGCGACAGCAACATGTTTTTAAACGAAGATTTTAATTTTTCCATTATTTTACCTCCCCAAACAGTTTAGGTTTCATATATTTATTGATAAGTGGAACCAGAGCATTCATAAACAATATTGCAAATGACATTCCTTCGGGATAGCTTCCGAAAGTTCGTATTGCAATGGTCAATAATCCTATGCCTGTTCCGTAAACCAACATTCCTTTATGCGTCATTGGCGAAGTAACGTAGTCGGTTGCCATGTAAACAGCGCCGAGAATCATGCCTCCTGTAAGCAAATGAAAAACAGGATCGATGAATCTGTTAGGATTTATTAAATATAAAATTCCCGAAAATACTGTAACCGAAAGAAATATTGCAACAGGAATATGCCATGTTATAACTTTGCGAACGAGCAAATATGCAAAGCCTAAAAGCAAGGCAATTGCTGAAACTTCGCCGAGCGAGCCGCCTATTTGTCCGAAAAGCGTATCGAGATAGCTGAACGTATAATCCGATGATGCTTTTATCTGGTCTATTGTTAATTCGTTTTTCAATCCTTCCTTTATTATTGCCAGTGGCGTTGCTCCTGTTGTTGCGTCTGGAGTTGCAAGCGCCAAAGGTAAGGGCCATGTTGTCATTTCTTCAGGGCGCGCTATCAATAAAAATACTCGTCCAACAAGCGCAGGATTAAAAGGATTGTTTCCCAATCCGCCAAAAACCATCTTTCCTATTCCGATTGCAATCAAACTGCCAATAATTATCAACCATACAGGAAGGTTTGATGGTAAATTGAATGATAAAATCAACCCGGTAACCACAGCCGATAAATCATTTATTGAAGGTGTGATGTTCAAAAGAAATTTTTGAATCAGATATTCAAAGACTATACATGAAATTATTGATATACAAACAACTTTTACAGCGCCCAATCCAAAAAAATAAAACGATGCAAGTAATGCAGGCAACAATGCAATAATCACATCGCGCATCAAGCGTTTTGTGCTGAATTCGCCGTGAATGTGTGGCGAGGGTGATATTATTAATTTATTCATATTTTGATTAATATTTAATTTTCAGAAATTATTATTTTGGTTTAACAACAAGTTTCATTGCTCTTGTTTTTCCCAGTCTTATATAATCTACCAAAGGTAAATTTGCCGGGCAGGTATATAAACAGCAACCACATTCGATACATGCATGCACCGAATTTTCCTTTAATTCTTCAAGCATGTTCAGTTCGGCAAGCCTGTACAGCAAAAACGGTTGAAGTCCCATTGGGCAGGCTGCCACACACTTTGAACAACGTATACAATTCGATTTTATTCCTCGTTTTGCTTCATCGCCGGTAATGAACAAAACGGCGCCTGATCCTTTCAATGTTGGAGCATCCATATTGCTTATGGCGCGTCCCATCATTGGTCCTCCGCTGATAATTTTTCCCGTATTTTCGGGGATTCCGCCTATGGCTTCAATCAATTTCGACAGCGGCGTGCCTACGCGAACAATAAAATTTTTCTGTACTTTAAGATTTTTGCCTGTAATTGTTATGCTGTTCTCGAAAAGCGGTTTGTTTTTTTGCACTGCTTCGTAAACGGCAAAAGTTGTACAAATATTCGCAACTATGCAACCGGTTTCAACAGGTAGCGCTCTGTCGGGAACTTCAAGTCCGGTAATTGATTTTATTAATTGTTTTTCACCTCCTTGCGGATATTTCGGTTTAAGCGAAACTATTTCTATTCCGTTATAATTTACTGATAGTTTTGTAAGCTTGTCAATTGCATCCTGCTTGTTTGTTTCAATTCCGATATATGCTTTATTAACGTTCACTGCTTTTTTCAAAAGTTGCACGCCGATAAGTAATTCTTCGCCTTTTTCGAGCATTACGCGGTGGTCTGATGTAAGATAAGGTTCACATTCGGCACCGTTTATAATAATTGCTTTTACTGTTTTTCCTTTTGGAACAGCAAGTTTTACATGCGTTGGAAAAGTTGCGCCGCCCAAACCGACAAGCCCGGCTTCAGTTATTTTTGCCAAAATTTCTTCTGATGTTTTTGATAAATCGCGATTTATTTCAGGGCTGCGGTCAATACTTTCTTCCCATTCGTCGCCTTCGACCTGAATACAGATTGCAGTTTTTTTTATTCCCTGATAATCTGCAACATTTTCAATTCCCAATACTGTTCCCGATACCGATGAATGGACGTTTGCCGAAACAAATCCGTTGGCTTTTGCAATAAGTTGTCCAACTTTTACTTTGTCGCCTTTGTTAACAATACATTCAGCCGGAGCGCCTATATGTTGCGAAATAAAAATCCGAATAATTCCTTCGGGCACTATGCGTTCCAATGCTGCTTTTTGCGATATTTTGTTTTCGGGCGGATGAACGCCTCCTCTTTTGAATGTTTTTATCATAATTTTATATTTTATAGTTATAAAAACAAGTCTTAATTTGTTGTAATATCAGAATTTATGTTGTCTTTCTTTTGTTCTTGAACCTCTATTTTGGGTTTTCGCGGCGGAAAGTTCAGTTCTATTATGCTTCCTGTCGGACAAACTTCAACGCATTTACGGCATAAACGGCATTTGTCGGGTTCGATGTACGCCAAAAAGTTTTCTATTAATATTGATTCAAATGCGCATGCTTTACGACAGGCGGCACAGCCTATACATGCCGTTTTGCAGGCTTTGCGTGCAATAGCGCCTTTATCTTTGTTGACGCACGAAACATAAATTCGGCGACTTTTTGGACCTTTTTTACGTAATTCGATAATCAACTTTGGACATGCTTTAACACAGGCGCCGCAGGTCGTACATTTGTCTTCGTCAACTTCGGGAAGCATAGTTTCACCGTTTATATATATAGCGCCAAAATTACAAACCGCAACGCAATCTCCTTTACCAAGACAGCCATACGAGCAGTCCGTATCGCCCGAATATGTGGCTGCCATTACGGCGCACGAAACAGCGCCATCAAATTCGTTTACGCGCGGACGATTTTTGCACGAGCCTGCACAACGAACAACTGCTATTTCGCTTTCTTTTTTTTCAACTTTTTTACCAAGATATTCGGCTACTTTTGTCATTGTAGTATTTCCGCCAACAGGACAGAACATTGCCGAAATATCATCGGCTTTTACAAGCGCTTCGGCAAATGCACGGCAACCTGTGTATCCGCAACCGCCGCAATTGGCGCCGGGCAATATATTTTCCGTTTCTCCTATGCGTTCATCTTCAGCAACTTTGAATTTTAGAGCAACTATGTATAATACCACAGCCAACGTAGCCGCAAGTACGCCAAGCATAATCACTGTTGTTAAAATTGTAGAATCCATTTGTAATCAATTAAATTGTTTTTCTATACGAAATTTTATTTTTGTTTTTATTTTATAATCAAAAAAATGCACAATAAAATAATATACAGTAACAGCAACTATTGCCGCAAGCGCCGAAATTCCTTCGTTGATACCGAATACTTCTATCAAAATAGTTATTGTTGACATCAATAAAAACACGGGAATACCAAACGCAAGTATAACAGCATACATACTGTACGAGCGTTCTGATACTACATTAACAGTATCGCCTGTTTTAAGATTGTAATTGTCGTTATTTATTCTTATTTGTTGTGTTTGCGTATCCAGCGTCAAGCATACCGATTTTGATTCGCATGCAGCACATGCCGATGAACGTTGTATATCAACAATAATATCATTGCCGATAATTTGTGAAACCACACCTGTATGTTTTATTAATTTTGACACTTTATTTGTATAATATCAATTACTTGTGTATTATAAACCGCTGCAAAGGTAAAAATATTGAATTATATATAACAATTTATTTTTAATATTTAATTAACAAAGAAGCATAAAACACAGATATTATGATAATTATCAGTAAACGCAAAATGCTTTATATCTTGCTGTCGATTAATATGGCTATTTTTACAACAGATTAAACTTTTAATGCAATAATTTAAAATCAAGATTAATGGGAAAACAGCAAAGTTTTATGTCAACATTGTTAAAACACTGCAAAATATTGATTTTTGTAATTTATATTATTAATAATCATAAAGTTGCAGCATAAGTCCAAATAGTAATCTGATTGACAGTCATTTATTGACAGTTTTAGTTGAATTTGAACAATTTCTGATTTTAAAATTTCAGTATTAAAATGCTCTGTTAACTTTTTTCAAAACATGACAGGTATTTAATAAAGTTTTTCTAATTTGGAATTTGGAAAATAATGCGTCAGTATTTTATCGTAAGCGTAACCTTTTGCACCCATTACAGCTGCGCCTATTTGGCATAACCCGACTCCGTGTCCCCAGCCTGCGCCGATGAAAGTAAATTTTTGCGGAATACCGTTTTGTTCGTTATCTTTTTCTACAACAAAGGCCGAACTGTAAAGATGAGCGTTTGAAAAAGTGCGACGAATCATTAGTTCCTTACCTATGATTTTTATTAATTTTGTTCCGATGATTTTGAGTTTTATAATTCGTCCCGACGTGCCGCGCTGCAGAGGAATAATATCTATTATTTCGCCAAAATCAAAACCCGAACGGCGATAAGCCATTTCCGATATTTGGGATTGCGTATATTCTACTTTCCATCGATAAAAATCGTTTGTTTCTCTGTCATAATCGTTAAGGACTTGCGAAAGTATTGTTTTATCGTTTGTATTGCAGAATGATTCAGGAGAAGTACGAATCCATTTCTCGGCATTTTCTTCAACTGTCAAGTCGGGCGCTTTTTCATCATCTGTATCAGCCAGTCCCTGTAAATATAAATGTTCGACAGGTTCCCATGTATTTTCAAATTTTTCCATTACACCTCCGCATGATTTTGAAAAACGCGCATCGCATATTTTGTTTTCGGCGGTTAATACAAGCCCGCGCGTTGCTTCGACAGCATCAACCACATGCATTGTACTTGCGCGTGTAATTCCTTGATACCGTTGACAATGATCGTCTGCGCACACATCAAAATTGAGGTGATCTTCTCTGTCCCACCAGCGAATATATTCGGTTTCGGTTTGACTGATAGATTTATATTCGATTTTGTTTTTGCCTATGTTTTCACTTTTTTTGATTTGAGCAAGCAGCCAGCCGCGTGAAATTACGGCATGTGCTTTCAATAATTCCATCGAACTTGTTGCGCTCATTTCAGCCGAGATTACACAGATTAAATAATCTTCGATATTTATTATGTTTACAGCAGTGATTTTTTTGTTTTCGACAATAAATTGTAACGAGCCTTTAAATTTCTGATTTTCTTTGCGTTGCCAGTGAAATTCAACGCCAATTGTAACATCAATTAATTCAAAAAAGCAGTTTTTTTCGTCCGCAGGTTCTAATATGTCAAAATTGTCAAGCAATATTTTTTCATTATCGGCAAAATATAGACAAATGCCGTTTTGACTGATTTGAGCGAAGCACGAGTCGCTTAAAATATTTCCATGTTTGGTTTTATAATTACCGTACAAACGAAAATTTATTATTGCTTCGTTTAGTATGCCTACTTTGATTTTTGGTTCTTTATTCATAATAATTTTGCATTAATAAGACAACAAATTTACATGAAATATTTTGAATGTGTAAATAATAAATATTAATTTTGTAAAAATTTTTAATTAATAAAAAATAAACTGTTTAATGTCAACTGCAGATATCCTTAAATTATTACTTGTTCAACACGATGTCGTTTTGGGCGATATTGATGCAAATCTTAACAGAATTGACAGTTTGCTAAGTTCTAACACAAAGAAGGCAGACCTTATTATTCTGACAGAAATGTTTTCGACCGGCTTTTCGATGAAGCCCGAACAACTTGCCGAATCCGTAAACGGCAAGGCGGTAACATGGTTGTGCGAAAAAGCTCAAACGCTTGATTGTGCAATTGTTGCAAGCGTAATGATTGAAGATAGCGGAAAATATTACAATCGCGCTTTTTTTGTTTATCCCGATGGAAAATACGACTGTTACGACAAGCATCATTTGTTCAGTTATGGAGGCGAAAATAACAGATTTACAGCAGGAAAATCATTATTGACAGTTGAATATTCGGGTTGGAAAATCTGTCCGCTTATTTGTTATGATTTGCGTTTTCCGGTGTGGAGCAGGAATGTGCATAATTATGATTTGCTTGTTTATATGGCTTCGTGGCCTAATGCGCGTCAAAAAGTTTGGAGCGTGTTGCCTGTTGCACGTGCTATGGAAAATCAATGCTATGTAGCAACAACAAATCGCACAGGCAATGACAAAACAGGTAATTATTCAGGCGAATCGAAAGTTGTAAATCAATTTGGAGAAATACTTGCACAAAGCATTCCCGAGGTTGAATGTTTAACATTTTGTGAAATATCTTTATCAAAATTGCTTGCCGAACGCGCCGAATTTCCCTTTTTAAATGATTCGGATGTTTTTTGCCTGAAACATTAAAGCATTGCTAATGAAGTATATTTAACCTTTCATTTCTGTGATACGCTAACAGAAATATGAATATTTCCAATATTTCAAACACAAAAATCCGTTTCATACCAAAACGATATCAAAACCCCCTGAACTGTAAAGATATTTTATTGATATTCAATTTATATAATTTACAGTTTGATGGCGTTTTAGTATCAACATGCAGAAAACTTATTAGAGCGTAGAGCAGGCGGCGTTCCCTCAGGTCACAAGCCTAAATCGGAGTTACCGTATAGCGTCGGCTGCTCTTGACTTTTTGGTTACTTTTGTGTCAAGACAAAAGTAACAGAAAGAAATAATTGTCCGAAATTTTTAATGT
>JAITLJ010000053.1 GCA_031277925.1 Prevotellaceae bacterium
CATCATCATGGGAACTCCAAATGCTATAATAGGCAAGGCTAATGTGGCGATGTCGGCTTTAAATCCAAGCAGCGCAATAATCCACGCTGTAGCTGTTGTTCCGATATTCGCTCCCATAATCACGCCTATTGATTGCGTCAGGGTCATCAATCCTGCGTTTACAAAACTTACAATCATCACTGTGGTTGCGCTCGACGATTGTATTACAGAAGTAACAAAGGTTCCTGTAAGTATTCGTTTAAGCGGATTAGAAGTCATTGTGGCTAAAATATTTCGCATTTTTTCGCCGGCGACTTTTTGAAGGGCATCGCTCATTTTCATCATTCCATACAAAAAAAGCCCTATGGAACCGATAAGCGTTAATATTGAAAAGATTACGTCCATTATAGTTAATATTTATGACAGCAAAGTTACATATATAAAAAATACTATTAAAAAAAAGTTATTAACAGTTGAATTAAATCTCGATTATTTCAAAATCAGACAGATTGTCTGAAAGCAGACAAAATTATATTTTCATCTATCTTTTATCAAACAAGGCTCTTATCGGCTGTACAAACTGTTCTATCAGGCGCAGGTCTTTTGTTATTATTTCGGCTTGTCCGTCCATTTGCTGTATAAGGTTCAGATGTTTGCTGTAAGTTGTAAAAAGTCCTTCGGGAAAAATAACTTCTGCAATGTAACCTTTTTCAAAGTCGGGAACAGCAGAAATATTTTTTATAAATCCTTTCAACATTCCAAATTCCATGTACGGATAGCCATTCAATTTAACATTTACCGTCTGTCCTTTTTCAACTTTTCCGAATCCCGACGATGGTACGTACATTCGTCCGATAATTTGCATACTGTCGCTTGGAACAACGCTTGCAAGCCGTTCGCCAGACAATATTCGCTGATTGTTGCTCCAATAGTTTATAAACGTTATTTTTCCATCCACAGGAGTTTCTATAACGTATTGATATTTCCACTGTTCAATTTGCGTTACAAGCTGTTGGCGATGTTGATTCAGTTGTCGTTCGTATTCGGCAATATCATTATTACGCTGTATGGCAAGTTCTATGATTTGTTGCTGCATTTGCATGATATTCAATTCGGTTGATGTTAATCCTGCATCAAATCCTGTTTTGGTGTTTCTGGTTTGCAGACTGTTGCGTATCGAATTTTCATATTCAGATTTTGATATTATGCCTTTTGAAAATAATATCGAATCACGTTCCAAACTGCTGTGTTCATAATGTAAATCCTTATCCAGAATATTTTGCTGTTCTGTAAGTTGATGATGATATTTTGTATTTTTATTTATTTGCTGTTGCAGTAAATTCTTTTTTTGATTTATATAATCGGTTGCGATGTAATGACGGTAATCCATGCAAAGCAACTTAAATGCTTCGTAATTAGCCTGCAAATCGCCGACATTATAATCGTTTTCCAGCCATTTTTCAAATACTGTTTCAGAAAAATTCTTTTTATACGACTGTTTCAAACTGTCTTCTATTGTTTGCACAGCCTCATAATCGGCAGTATTATAAAGCAATGCTATTATATCGTTTTTTTTTACATTTTGTCCGTCAGCAACATAAATTTTATCGATGCGACCTTCGGCGCGGGCGATTAAATCGGCAGGCGGATTTAATGTTGTAATAATTACAGGCGCATCAACCGTTTGCGGATATTTTATAAAATAACAGCCGATTAAGATTCCGACAAAAATCAAAAAAATAACAGTAATTCCACGGCGAACTATCCATGCGGGCAATTTACCGAGAATATCGCTTGCCTCCTCGCTGTGAAAATACATTGCGGTATTTGAGTTCTGTTCTTCGTTTGACATTTTATTATTTCTACATATTACATGCTGCAAAATTAGTGTTTTTTTGTTAATCTATATCAGACGGATATATAATTTCACAAACGATTAATACACATACGCTTTTTTTCGTTTTTCGGCTCTTGCTTTCATGTATTCTTCTCCGGATAAAAAACCAATGCCAATTCCCACAAAACTTATTCCAAAGGAAACGCTCCCAATTCTAAATTTCAAAGCAGGAATCTTAATCGGTTTTTCGCTAAGTCCATATTTTTCTCTGTTGATTTTTGCTATTTGTGAAGATAGTTTTTCTGCCAATTCCGTGTCCGACAACAAACCGAAATTTTGTTTTGGCAATGCGAATAATTTGGAAGATTGAGAAAAATAAGCGCTTCGTACAAACAGCATATCAGGATGATTTTTTTGCATATTTGACAAATTCAATGAATCAAGTTCAGGTAAATCTTTTACAGATAAATAAAGATATTCATCGTCTATTGTAAGCATTACAGGAAAAGGATTTTGTCTGATATTAAAATTTTCGCCGTGCGAAGATATTGATTTTATATTTAATGCGGATTTAACTGTATCGGGTAATGATAATTTTTGTATTTCCGTTTGAGCAAAAATTTTAGTTGAAATCATAACGAATATAAATGTTGCTATAATTTTTCTCATAATTAGTCGCTCCTTAAAAAGGGTCGAAACGGTTAATTATTAATAAATTGTAAGCGTAAATTATCGAATAAAAATACCGAGTTTTATACAGATACAGGCAAAAATTCGGCAAAATATGAACTTGTTTCTTTATCTTCTTTTGTCTTGATACAAA
>JAITLJ010000064.1 GCA_031277925.1 Prevotellaceae bacterium
CTGATTTTCGTGCAGTTCGATATTGCTTCTGCTGGCGGCTTCGCCCGACATTCCAAAACTTTCGCCCATTACGGCAACAACAATATCTGCTTTTTTTGCTGTTTGTACGGCTTCGTTTATAAGTTGTTGCGGCGATTTAACATCAGGCGTAATTTGTTTTCCGTATTTGTTGAGTTTGCCAATCAGTTCGACATCATCAATAATATTACAGCCTTTGGCATAAAGAAATTTATTTTTACCAAATTGTTTTTCGAGAGCCATCCACAAACTTATGGCATTTTCAGAATCGCCTGCGGCGCTCCAGTTTCCTGTTAAATTGCGCTGGTCTTTAACAAAGTCGCCAACAAAGGCAATTTTTTTAACTGTATCGAGAGGTAAAATATTATTGCTGTTTTTGAGCAATGTTATGCTTTTTATGGCAGCTTCTTTACATAAAGCAAGTTTTTCTTCGTTCATTATTTGTGTTGCGGCGCGCTGTTCGCTTAATCCGCGATAAGGGTCGGCAAATAATCCGAGTTTATACTTTGCTTCGAGGATACGGCGACAGGCGGCATTAATCGTTTCTTCTTTTACTTTTCCTGCTTTTACCAAAGCGGGCAATTCATCAATAAAATATTCGCTGACCATATCCATGTCAACGCCTGCATTTATAGCCAGTTCGGTAACTTTCGTCTTATTGCCCAAACCATGATTTTCCATTTCGGCAACAGCCGTATAATCAGTTACGACAAAACCGTCGAAATTCCATCTGTTGCGCAGTAAATCGGTAAGCAGCCATTTATTTGCCGAAGCGGGAATACCATCAATTTCGTTGAACGAAGTCATAACCGAAGACGCTCCAGCTTCGACTGCTGCTTTATATGGCGTCAAATATTCGTTGTACATGCGAAGCCGACTCATATCTACCGTATTATAATCGCGTCCTGCTTCGGAATTTCCATACAAAGCAAAATGTTTTACACATGACATTAGCGTATTTTGTTTCGACAAATCACCCTGTTCGTAGCCACGTACAAACGCTTTGGCAATTTCAGAACCTAAAAAAACATCTTCGCCTGCACCTTCGCTCACTCGTCCCCAGCGCGGGTCGCGGGCAATATCAACCATTGGCGAAAAAGTCCAGTGCAAGCCATCTGCCGAAGCTTCGTCTGCCGCCGCCATTGCACAGCGTTCAATTAACTGCATATCCCAACTTGCAGCCAAGCCAAGAGGAACAGGAAAAATGGTTTTGTGTCCGTGAATTACATCATAGCCAAAAATAAGCGGAATTTTCAATCGCGTCCGATTAACCGCCATATCCTGTAACTTTCGTACGGCATCGGGCGTGTAAATATTGAATACTCCGCCAACCTGTCCGTCTTTAATTTTTTGTTCTACGTTTTCGCTCAGTCGAGGTCCTGTTACATCAAAACCTATCGGCAACAAATTCAATTGTCCGATTTTTTCTTCGATGGTCATTTGGTTCATTAAATTATCTACAAATCGGTCCATTTCGGATGCGCTTTGCGAACAACTGTTGCATAATGCCAGCAATAAAACTGGCGATAGAAATAAGATTAAATTTTTCATATAAATATCATTAAACTGTTTTTATAAATCATTATTAATTTTTTATCTTAAACATCCATTTTAATAATTCCCGTCAGGCAAAAGCGGCATCACGACAATTATGATTAGCATGAGAATACGGCAAAAATCAACATCTGCGCTTTCGGTCTGCAAGGCAGCTAACATGTTTTGCGAATGTAAAGTAACATTAAATTTTCCAATTACTTATCAACAAATATTATAAAATGTGATAATTTTAGTATTTTTGCACAAAAATAAAAAAATGAATTTTACGGAGGCAAAAATACGAAGCGAAAATTTACGCAAAATCATTGAACGGCACAATCACAGTTATTATGTTGATGCAAATCCCGTTATCAGTGATTTTGAATACGATTTGCTTGTGAAAGAACTCGAAACAATTGAAAAAAAATTCCCCGAATTGCAAACGGCAGACTCGCCAACGCAACGCACAGGCAACGATATAAACAACGAATTTGTTCAAATAAAACACAAATATCCAATGCTATCGCTTGGAAATACATATTCCGAAAGCGATTTGAACGATTTTGACCAGCGCATAAAAAAAGTTACAGGAGATGATTTTGAATATGTCTGCGAACTTAAATTTGACGGAATATCAATAAGTTTAACCTATATAAACGGAATTTTGCAGCAGGCTGTAACTCGAGGCGATGGCGAAAAAGGCGACGATGTTACAGCAAATATACGAACGATACGAAATATTCCGTTAAAAATATATGGCGATTATCCGGCAGAATTTGAAATTCGCGGTGAAATTTTTATGCCTCATTTGTCATTTGCACGTTTGAACAAAGAGCGTACAGAAGAAGGCGAAATGCAATTTGCAAATCCGCGAAACGCAACGGCAGGAACTATAAAACTGCAAAATTCATCGCAAGTGGCAAAGCGCGGATTAGACTGTTTTTTGTACAGTTTACTTGGTGAAAATCTGCCACATGCAAATCATTACGACAATTTGCAGGAAGCAAAAAAATGGGGATTTCCAATATCTCAAAACATACAAAAATGTCAAACAATAAAGCAAGTTATTGATTATATAAATTATTGGGATGAAGCTCGAAAAAAATTACCATACGATACCGACGGCGTTGTAATAAAAATAAACAATACGGCACAACAGGAAGAATTGGGATTTACCGCAAAATCGCCGCGCTGGGCAATAGCATACAAATTCAAAGCCGAACAGGCAATTACAAAATTACTGTCGATAGATTTTCAGGTTGGACGCACAGGAGCGATAACGCCTGTCGCAAATCTGCAACCCGTACAACTTGCAGGAACAACGGTAAAACGCGCATCATTGCACAATCAGGAACAAATTAATATTCTTGATATTCGTATTGACGATATGGTGATTGTTGAAAAAGGAGGCGAAATAATTCCCAAAATTGTGGGAGTTGATAAATCGCACCGAACAGGCAACAGTAAAGAATTTGAATATATTACGCATTGTCCCGAATGCGGAACAAAACTTGAACGCGAAGAAAGCGAAGCAAAACACTTTTGCCCGAACGAAAACGGATGTCGTCCGCAAATAACAGGAAAAATCGAACATTTTATATCGCGTAAAGCAATGGCTATTGACGGCTTGGGAATAGAAACAATAGAACTTCTGCACAAAAATAATTTGATAAACAATGTTGCCGATCTGTACGATTTGAAAAAAGAACAACTTTTGCCGCTTGAACGCATTGCCGACAAATCGGCTGAAAATATAATAAAAAGCATAGAAGACTCGAAAAACGCAGAATTTCAAAGAGTTCTGTTTGCAATAGGAATTCGTTTTGTAGGCGAAACAACGGCAAAAAAAATTGTTGAAAAATTACGCTCGATTGATGAAATAATGATGGCAAATCAAGAAGAACTTTTGCAAATTGACGAAATAGGAGAACGCATTGCACAAAGCATAATTAAATATTTTGGCAGTCAAAAAAATCAAGAAATTGTGCAACGCTTGCGTAATGCAGGATTGCAGATGGAAGCAAAAAAAACGACAGACAAAATATCGGATAAATTTAAAGGCTTGAATTTTGTTGTTTCAGGAACTTTTGCTTCGTATTCGCGCGACGAATTAAAACAGATTATAGAACAGCACGGCGGCAAAAACGTTTCGGCTGTTTCGGCATCAACCGCATATTTGATTGCAGGAGAAAAAAGCGGACAGACGAAAATAGAAAAAGCCGACAAATTGAAAGTGAAAATTATCGATGAAAATCAATTTAATGAGCTAATAAACAAATAAAAAACATGCTAGATTTTGCAAGAAAAATAACAGGAAACAGGATTCTGAAAAGACGGGCGGCGAAAATGCAAAGAAATAAGGCTTTTTGTAATCTGAATTCGATGAAAAGCATAGGTATTTTATTTGAAAATACAGGAAATATGTATGTAATGGCAAATAAAATGATGAAGTTTTTTTTGGCGCGAAAAGTTAAAGTATTTTCTATTGCCTTTGAAAATATAAAAAGTTCAGAGTTGGAAAACAGAAAACAAATTCCTACATACATAAAATTTGTTACAAAGTCAGACTTGACATGGTACAAAAAACCAAAAGGTGAAAACGTAAATAAATTTATATCGCAAAACTTTGATGTATTGATTGATATGTCGCGCAGTTCCGATTACGTTTTCAAATACATAGTTACATTGTCAAACGCAAAATTCAAAATAGGCGGAATACAGTATAAAAACGACCCTTTCGATTTAATACTGCTTGAAAAATCAAACGAAATAACAAAATTTGTAAGCCTTATAATCAATTTTTTATCAACAATAAAAGTATAATGATGTTCGAAAATAAAAATTACATACAGCAATCGGAAAAACTGGCAAAACGATATGAAAACGACAGACAGCATTATTTTGCACTGGATGAATTTATCGCCATTTCGGATTATTATGTGCTGAACAAAAACTATAAAAACGCACTTGAAGTCAACAGTACAGCCGAAATTTTTTATCCATCATCATTTGAACTTAAAGCAATAAAAGCCGATTTGTATATTAGAAACAACGAATTTGAAAAAGCCGAAGAAGTAATAAAAAAAATAGAATGTAACAGCGAAACAATTCCAGATATCCATATTCTTAAAGGCGAAATATGTATTAAAAAAAATCAGTATAAATCGGCTGAAAAACAGTTTGACAAAGCAATAAAATTATCCGACGACAAAGATTATGCGCTGGAAATAATCTGCGACTTTTTAATGATGGCGCATCAAATACAACTTGCAAAAAAATATCTCGAACTTGCACAAAAAATAATTCCCTCTGCCAATTATGACTTGATGTACTGGCTTGCCAAATGCTACGAATATGAATCTGAATACGGCAAAGCGGCAAATATATATGAAAAAATGACGGCAATCGATCCGTTCGACGAAAACGTTTGGGACGATTTGGGCGATGTGTACATGTTAATGTCAGAATATAAAAATGCAATCAAGGCTTTCGATTTTCGACTTGCAATAAGCAACGAAAATGCAAACGAAACATTAATAAACAAAGCCGAATGTCTGAGTATGCTTAAAAAAAATAACGAAGCAATAAAAATATATAACAAAATCTTAGATTTTGAAAAAGAAAATATAGACGCAATGTTCGGTATTGCAAAATGTTACGAACGCGAAGGAATATACGGCATAGCCGAAAGAATATATTTTGACATTGTGTCGCAAGATCCAGATTACAAGGATGCATATTACAGTCTTGCAACAATATATGCACAAAAAAACGAATTTAAAACAGCAGAACAATTCATGCAAAAAACGCTCGACGATGCCGAAATCATTCCTGCTTTTTTAATTCAAATGAGCAAAATTTTGCTTCAGCAAAACAAAATTACGGAAGCAAAACAAACAATGGAAAAGTTTATTTATAACGATTCCTGCAAGCACGATTATCGAACATGGCTGTTGTATGCCGAAATTATTGCGATTGACGATATAGAAAAAGCCATCGATATTCTTGAAACAAAATACAACGAAAGTTTTTATTCAATAGCAGAAATCTGCTATCATTTAGCATATTATAATTTTATAATCGGCAATATATCTAAATGCTCAGCCTATGTAGAATGCGGGCTTGAGATAAACCCTAACATGATGACTGCATTTTTTGAATTGTGTCCCGAAGTAATGCTTAACGAACAGATAATGAGCATTTATTTCGCTTTTAAAACAAAAAAATAATGAAAAAAACAGATTATATTCTTACTTTTTTCAAGGGAATATCAATGGGTGCAGCCGATGTTATTCCGGGAGTTTCGGGAGGAACAATCGCTTTTATAACAGGAATTTACGAACGATTTATAAATGCAATAAAAAGCATAAATATAGCCAATATCAAACTGCTGCTAAAAGGAAAATTCAAAGAATTTTGGATAAATATCGATGGCTTTTTCCTTACCGTTCTGTTAAGCGGAATTGCCGTAAGTTTTGTCAGCCTTGCAAAATTAATGACTTTTCTTATTGAAAACCATCCGATACTTGTCTGGTCGTTTTTTTTCGGTCTTATAATTGCATCAACAATATTTATTGCGCGTAGCGTAAAATGGAACACCAAAACGCTTACGGCGTTTATAATATTTACTGTTACAGCGTTTTTTATTACTTCGCCCGAAAATTCTCCATTAAATTCAAACGAAGAATACTGGTACATTTTCCTGTGCGGAGCAATTGCTGTCTGCGCAATGATTTTACCCGGAATTTCAGGAAGTTTCATTCTTATTCTTTTAGGTCAATATCTGTTTATGATGAAATCGCTTGCCGAATTTGATTTTATTGTAATCGGATTTTTTTTATGTGGCGCAGGAGTCGGTATTGCTATGTTTTCGCGAGTTTTATCATGGCTTTTCAAACATTTCAAAACAATAACGCTGGCTTCGCTTGCAGGCTTCATGTTCGGCTCGTTGAATAAAATCTGGCCATGGAAAAACACAATATCAACAATTATTGATAATCATGGAACAAGCCAGCCTTTATCGCAAAAAAACATTTTACCATCGGTTTACAGCAAAATTACAAACGCTGATTCGCAGTTAATATCAGCATTGATATTTGCTTTGATTGGTTTTCTGCTGATTTTTACGATAGAATTTATTGCAAAAAAACTAAAAAAATAATTTATCATTATATTTTATATCCTGTCGGAGAATTGTATTATTATGGTCGATTTTGTATCAAGGCTGTATAATTTGGCAATATTTCCGTTATTCATTGCCAATTCCAATAATCCGATAGAATTAAACATGGCAATAATTTTTCCTTCTTCCACATCATCGTAATATTGTGCAAGTTTTGTAATTTTTACCATACTGCTTTGTATATAAATTTCAAATTTCCTGTTTTTACTTATTTTTTCAAAGGTTTCTTTATCAACATTTGTTATAGCATTGCCAAAAGCATCAATATATATTATGCGACCTGTTATACGCGATTCGTAGCAGGATGCGTTGCCCGTAAATGCCCGATACAATTCGCAGACATTTCCAAATTCTTCGAGTTTCAATCCGATGGAAATTGCTTTTATACAATTACTTAATAAATCCATTAAACGAAAACCATGATAATTGTCGTTATAAGGCAATTCGATAACAGATTCAGGCTGGCTGTCGCAAATAAGGCTTAACAGTCCATCGTTTGCGCCGACAAAAAAATGTTCGTCATTTTTCATCAGTGCAATCGGATTTTTTGGCGATGGTTCGCTGTTTACGCCAATAACATGAATGCTTCCGACAGGAAAATGCCGGTAAGTGTTTTTTAATACAAACGCAGCCTGCAAAGTATTGTGTAATTGAATATTATGAGTAATATCAACAATACAGATATCAGTGCTGCACGATATTATATGCGCTTTCAGACGACCGATATTATAATCGCCATCTTTCCAATCTGTTGTCAGCGTTATTATTAACATTTTTGTGAAAAAATTACACAAAAATAAAAAGAATAAACGATATTTAAATGCAATTTAAATTTTATTCAAAAAATTATTAGGCTTTTTGTTGAGACAAATGTCGTATTATTATCCGACCGATTAAATTCTGATTTTTCATCGTAATATTCAATATTTTATGATATTTGCGCCAATGCAAGGCTATTTAAAATGAAAAATAGTTGTATTTTATCAAATTAAAGTATCTTTGCTTCTAATTTACGATTAAATATATGAAAAAAGTTGCAATTTTTCCGGGTTCTTTCGACCCGTTTACAATAGGACACGAAAGTCTTGTGATTCGCGCTCTTCAACTGTTTGACAAAATTATCATCGCTGTTGGACACAATGCACAGAAACATGGTTTTTTTAGCATTGAGGCTCGTATGGCTATGATTAAAAAAATTTTTGAAGATAACGAAAAAATAGAAGTTGACAGTTATGAAGGTCTTACTGTTGATTATTGTCGAAAAAAAAATATTTATTTTATCATTCGCGGTTTGAGAACTTCTGCCGACTTTGAATTTGAACGGAGCGTAGGTCAGGTTAATAAACAGATGGAACGAAAAATAGAAACCGTATTTTTACTCACATCAACCAAATATACGCCTGTAAGCTCATCGATTGTACGCGATATTCTGGCAAACAACGGAAACGCAGACCGGTTTATATCAAGCAAAATAAATATTGATAATTATATGAATACCTGATTTAAATGAAATCTCTTTTATTCTTTATCTGCTTATTAATTTCTGTTTCAACGGCTCGTTCTCAAACGCATATCAAAATATCGGCGCCAAAATACAAAGGCGATGTATTAACTTTGTGCAGATATGATAATTATATTACAAAAAAAGAAAAAAAACTTGCAGAATGTGAAATCGACAGCACAGGCAATTCATCCGTATTTATTGATATTGACGATATTCAATATGTATTTATGCATTACGAAAAATTGATTTATTATTTCTTTGTTGAACCAAATTCGGATATAACAGTTACATTTTTGGAAAAAGAATTGTTGAACGAAAAAGAAAAATTAAATCCGTTTTTCGAACCTTTGTACATGGCGGCAAACATAACAGCAACAAATACTGACAATATTAATAAATTAGTGATTGACATAGACAGTAAAAGCGATGATGCAATTGTGGCTGTGGCAAAAAATAAAAAAGAAAACGACAGACATTTCAAAGATTCCTTACTGATTGTTTTTAAAAATTCACTGATTGACAGCAGCAACGAATTTGTTGAAAATTATGCAAAATACCGCGCCGCTTTACTCGAATATTTATTTAAATTGAAATCGCTCAAAGATTTGCAGAACGAATATTTTGTTGATAAACCTGTATTATATCGAAATCCTGCATATTGCGAACTGTTTAATCACGTTAACGAAAAATATTTTTTACATCGCACGCAGCAGGCGCAGGGCAATGTTTTCAGACAGGCAATAAATAAAGGAAATTTGACTGAAATTCGTAACATATTAAGCCAAAACGAATATTTGCACAATAAGGATTTTTGCGATTTTTTAATTTTACAAAATGCTTATAATGAATTTTACGACAGTAATTTTTCACGTTCGGCGTTGCTCGAAATTGTAAATTCGATAGCAAAACAAACAGCCGACAGCAACAACAAAATTATTGCCGAAGATATTCGCAATGCCATTGTAAACTTACTTGCAGGATATTCGCCTCCCAATTTTGAACTGACTGATATACACGGAAATAAAAAAACATTACAGTCGTGTTTTGGAAAATATCTTTATCTCGGATTTTTCAGTGTAAACAGTTACGGCTGTATTCAGGATTTTTATCTTATAAAACAGTTATCAAAAAAATTCAGCGAAAAAATTCATTTCGTATCAATCTGCATAGACAATAAAAATGACATTGAAAATTTTATAAAAACAGAACAGATGGATTGGACATTTTTGCTCTGCGACAACAATAAAAACATAATAAAAGAATACGATGTAAGAACCTTTCCGACTTATTATCTGATTGATAAAAACGGAAAATTGCTGAAATCGCCTGCTCCATCGCCAAGTGAAGATATTTATCAAATTTTTGAAAAACTTGATAATTAATAATTTGTATTACACACAAAAAAGATAATTATTTTGTATCAGATATTGAAATAAAGTCAATTTTGCCATTGTTTTATATCTATCATCCACAACGACAATCCATATATTATTTCGTCGCTCCTTAATAAATATTGAAAATATTAATTATTAATAAGTTATGGGCATAAATTATCAAATAAAAATACCGAATTTTATATAGATACAGGCAAAAATTCGGCAAAATACGAACATTTTTTTCTTTATCTTCTTTTTGTGTCAAGACAAATTAACAGAAAGAAAAACTGTCCCGTCAGGGACAAGTTTTTTCGTCATTGTACTAAATTATCTGTCCGAAATTTTAATGTATAAGCATTATCTTTTTTTATTCGTAATGAACAACTATTTCAAGCATAAATTCAAAAATAATTTGCTTTTTTTGCAGTTTCGTTGCATTTTTATATATTTGCAAAAAAAAATGGGGTATTAGCTCAGTTGGCTAGAGCGTTTGACTGGCAGTCAAAAGGTCGTCGGTTCGATTCCGATATGCTCCACTGACGTAATTATAATCCTAAAATTTATTTTAATCATCTTATAATTTGAAATTTATGAAAGTAGTGGCAATACAGGGAAGCCCTCGAAAAAATGGAAATACTTTTTTTGCATTGACGGTTATAAAAAATATTCTTGTTGAAGAAGGAATTGATTTTGAAATTATCGACATTGGCGGCAAACATATTCGCGGCTGCACAGCTTGCGAAAAATGTTATGAAAATCGCGACGGTAAATGCGCTGTAACAAATGATGCTGTAAACGATACTGTTGCAAAAATGAAAACCGCAGACGGAATTATTATCGCTTCGCCTGTATATTATTCGGGTATTGCCGGAACGATGAAATGTTTTTTAGACCGTGCATTTTATGTTGCCGAAGTCAACGGCGGATGGTTCCGACATAAAGTTGGAGCCTCAGTGGTTGCCGTTCGCAGAACAGGCGGCAGTATGACTTTCAACAGTTTGAATCATTATCTCGGTATTGCCGAAATGCTAATTCCTGCTTCAAATTATTGGAATGTTATTCATGGATTGCTGCCCGGCGACGCCGCCAAAGATAAAGAAGGAATACAAATAATGCAAATGCTTGCAAAAAATATGGCATGGCTGCTGAAAATGCGTGAACGCACAAAAAATATGGAACCAAAACAATCGGAAAAAATATTTACCAACTTTATAAGATAAATAAAATGAAAAAACGGGAATTTATAAAAGCCGCAATCATTGCAGGAACAGGATTTATAGTGGGAAATATTTCGGGGCGATTAACCAAATCAGGTAAAAAAAACAAAAAAGTAATTGCAGTTAACGGGAGTCCGAACGAAAACGGTAATACTGCTTATGCGCTTTCAATTATCGGCGAAATTTTCAAAAATGAAAATATAAATTTTCAAATTATTCATATCGGACAAAACGATATTAGAGGCTGTATTGCATGTATGAGATGCCACAACGAACAAAGCGTTTGCGTTCATACAACAGGCAACGAAAGAAACTGGATTGAATCAATGAAAAGCGCCGATGCGCTTATTCTGGCATCGCCAACATATTTCGGCGGAATGACAGGCTCAATGAAATCGTTTTTAGACAAAGCCTTTTATTCAAGTTCAAAATATTTTCGACATAAAACAGGAGCCGCTGTCGTAACCACTCGGCGCACAGGCGCATCAATGACTTTTGAAGGCTTAAACCAGTATTTTACAATTAACGAAATGCCTGTTGCATCATCTACATACTGGAACAATATTCGTGGCTTGACAGTTGACGATTTGAAACAGGATGGCGAAGGCATAAGAACATTGCAAAATCTTGCAAAAAACATCATTAAAATGATTTGATATTTTACGTTTTGAATAATGAAAGATTTTCTTTTAGGAAAAACATTAAACGAACTCGGCGAAATTATATCGCGATTGTCATTACCGCATTTTGCCGCCAAACAAATTGCTGACTGGCTTTATAAAAAACAGGTGAAAACTATTGATGAAATGACAAATATTTCGCTCGAAAACCGAAAAAAAATTGCAGAAGAATTTGACATCGGAATTTCGCTTCCTGTAAAAAATCAAACATCAAACGACGGAACAAAAAAATATCTTTTTGAAAGTCGTCAAAAGCAAAAAGTTTTTGTCGAATCTGTTTATATTCCCGAATCCGACCGTTCCACACTTTGCGTTTCTTCGCAGGCAGGCTGTAGGATGGCTTGCAAATTTTGCATGACAGGCAGGCAGGGTTTTCAATTAAACCTGTCGGCAGGCGAAATCTTAAACCAGATTTGCAATATCCCAGAATCCGCCAATCTTACAAATATCGTGTACATGGGTATGGGCGAACCTTTTGACAATATCGAAAATGTGCTTAAAAGTCTTGAAATAATAACTTCGGATTATGGCTTTGCCTGGTCACCGAAACGCATAACAGTTTCAACAATAGGAATTATTCCTGCAATGGCGGAATTTATAAACAAAAGCAAATGCCACTTGGCAATAAGTTTACATAATCCGTTTGATAATGAACGACAACAACTTATGCCAATACAAAAAAAATATCCTGTTAAAGAAATTATTAAAACATTGAACAATTATGATTTTTCTCATCAACGCCGTTTGAGTTTTGAATACATAATGTTTGACGGAATCAACGATACTCCGCACCACAGTAAAGAATTAGCCCGACTGCTGCACAGATTGAACTGTCGAATAAATCTTATACGCTTTCACCAAATTCCCGACAGTGATTTGCAACCTTCAAAAGATGAAACAATAGAAAAATTTCAAAAATATTTGAACGAAAAAAATATTTTTACAACGCTTCGCTCTTCGCGCGGAACAGATATTTTTGCCGCCTGCGGAATGCTCAGCACAAAAGAAAAGAACTGATTTTGCAAAATCATAAGTTATTTTACTATTTTGCAATAATCTAATTTCAACTAACAACTGTAAAATTATACTGACGGGGAATGGAAAATAAATGATCTCACCTTAATAAATATTGAAAATATTAATTATTAATAAGTTATGGGTATAAATTATCAAATAAAAATACCGAGTTTTATATAGATACAGACAAAAATTTGGTAAAATACGAACTTTTGTCTGTATCTTCTTTTGTTTTGATACAAATTAACAGAAAGAAAACATATCCCGTCAAGGATAGAATGTTGGAAAAACAATATCGCTTTGTGCATTACGTGCGGGTTACCTCAGATGACTTAAAAAATCGCCACTGCCGAAGTTGTTAAAACTTTTGGCAGGGGCGATTGGCGTTTTTTTTGTTCGTGTCTGTACTATCCTCAACGATGCCGACAGAACTTTTAGATGTTACAAAAACCTTTGCCAAAACCTAAGATTGTCTTAATAAAAAAATTATTATTCACATTCAAGTTCTGGCACAACCACTTGGCTTTTATCAAAACCGTTCCATGCACCTGTTGCTGCATCTGTAATAATTGCAAATGGATTTACAAATAAATACAAAGCAATCCAACCAGCTTGAAATTCCTTATCTAATGGAATTGTTTGTGATTTACAGCCATCTTTTTTGACAATAATAGTATGGTCGCTTTTACGTTTTAGTTTGACTGTTGCTGTTTCGTTTCCTACAAATATCCCATCAACGTATATTTTGCTTCCGGAAGTTTGAGTTGTTATATGAACTCTTTTATTACTGCCTTGGAACATTATAGCACAAGAATTTAGGCTTAGGATAAAAGCAATTGTCATTACGATAGTTAACGCTTTTTTCATATTAATTTTTAGTTTAACGTCCGCATCCTTATTGCAGACAAAAATTAATTAATAAAATTTATTTTTCTACTCTTGTCGATTTTCGATTGCTCGTCCTGCTCGTTTATTCCTGATGGTTTTGCAGGATTTTTCTCCACCGATTGCCCAAACTCAAATTCAATTTGAAGTACGCACATAAAAAAAGCGCGGACAAACTCTAAATTATCCGCTTTGTGAGGTTATCCACTACCTAAACTGCCAAATAATAAATTTGAGTAATGCCCACGCCGGAAACGACGTGAGCGACTAACATTACTCGTGGCAGTTTTTGAAATTGTGGATATTTCACAAAGCCTGAATATCAGCTAAACGCTTTTTCCAATACATTATTTTATAATGTGCGTACTGTTCGCCTTTTTTTACTTCATAAGCATACAATATTTACATTACGCCTGCAAAGTTATAACATTATTTTACAATAATGCAATTTTTTTTTGAGGCGTTCGTCATTTGTCCAAAATATCAATATGAGAGGCTTTGAAAACATGGAAAATTCCGCTGAAATATTTGCGCGAAAATTTTCAGAAATAATATAAATCATTAATTTTGCAGAAAAAATCGATATGATTATTATAGAAAATATAAAAGATTTGTCGCAACGCATTGATGCGTTGAGGAGGCATCTTTGACATCGACAACAAGCAGATACAATTTGAAGAAGAACAGCAAAAAACTCTGGATCCCAATTTTTGGGATAATCCTAAAGAAGCAGAAACCCAACTGAAAAAAGTTGCAGTCATTAAATCGTGGCTGTCGGGATTTGAACAGGCAACCAGTAATTTTGATGATTTGCAGGTTTTGTTTGATTTTTCAAAATCGGGCGAGGCAAGCGAAGCCGATGTTGACGAACAGTATCAACAGACTGTTGCTTCTATCGAAAAACTTGAATTGCAAAACATGCTTCATAAGGATGAAGACAAACTTGGCGCCGTGCTTAAAATAAATTCGGGCGCAGGCGGAACAGAAAGTCAGGACTGGGCAGAAATGCTAATGCGCATGTATTTGCGCTGGTGCGAAAATAAGAATTATAAAACACAAATCACAAATATTCTCGATGGCGACGATGCCGGAATAAAATCGGTAACCATTCAAATCGAAGGCGAATTTGCTTACGGATATTTGAAAAGCGAAAATGGCGTGCATCGCCTTGTGCGCGTTTCGCCGTTCAATGCACAGGGAAAACGAATGACATCGTTTTCGTCAGTATTTGTATCGCCGCTTATTGACGACAGTATCGAAGTTGTAGTTAATCAATCAGATATTTCGTGGGATACATTCCGCTCGAGCGGCGCAGGCGGACAAAACGTAAATAAAGTTGAAACAGGAGTCAGACTTCGATATAATTATCATGACCCCGATACAGGCGAAACGCGCGAAATTTTGATTGAAAACACCGAAAGTCGCTCGCAACTTGGAAATCGCGAAAATGCAATGCGCCTTCTGAAATCGCAACTTTACGATATTGAACTTCAAAAACGCAACGCCGAACAGGCAAAAGTTGAAGCAGGAAAGAAAAAAATAGAATGGGGTTCGCAAATTCGCAGTTATGTTTTCGATGACCGCCGCGTAAAAGATCATCGCACAAATTATCAAACATCAGATGTACAGGGCGTAATGGACGGCAATTTGGACAGATTTATAAAGGCTTACCTGATGGAATTTGGCGGAAACGATTGATTCTCTCTTTTATCATTAATTGTTTGCAAAACCTTTCGTAATGATTTGTTTTTCTGCAAGCAATAACTGCGACATACACAATAAGACCTTTGCAAAATGTCTGTCAGTTCGGTTTTTTTGGAAAAAATTTTGATTTTTTTGTGCGGACTGATTTTGAAACGGGTTTTTATGGCGATTTTTAGAGTTTTTTTTTCCTTTTTCAGATATCGCGCCTCGGTATCTACGCCCGGTTTTTCACGCTTTATTACAGTCATTGCCTGCGTTTCTTTTTGTGATTCCTCTTCGCTGCGGTCGTCCTCTTTTCTGTCTTCA
>JAITLJ010000118.1 GCA_031277925.1 Prevotellaceae bacterium
AACACGTTTTTCCACGTAACCGTCACTAAAACCCATTTGTTGTCTTTTTTTATTAAACATGATGCAAAGATACATGAAATATTTAACATAAACAAATTATAATCACCTAAATATTAACATGTTATCAACACTTTTGCCTTGCAAAGGTTTCTAATTATACCAAAACGGTATCAAAACAGACTGAAAAATAGTGGTATTTTGCTGATATTAAATTTATATAAATTGCAGTTTGATGGCGTTTTGGTATTATTAACAGTTTCGACCCTTTTTAAGGAGCGACTAATTAGTTGTTCCTTACCAAAATAAAAAAGACAATGCTAATACATTAAAAAATTCGGACAGTTATTTCTTTCTGTTAATTTGCGTCAAGACAAAATAAGATAAAGAAAAAAGTTCATATTTTGCCGAATTTTTGCCTGTATCTGTATAAAACTCGGTATTTTTATTCGATAATTTATGTCTATAACTCATTAATAATGAATATTTTCAATATTTATTAAGGAGTAACTAATTAGTCGTGAGTAACAATCGAACGGCTATCTGCTGTATTTTTCTTTTTCCCAAGCCGGTTCTTTGAGCGTTGTTGACTTATTCAGGCAAAAGGCAAGATATGTTATTGCAAAACCCTGTTCCAAAAATTGCAGTTCATAAAATGTTTTTATTGATAAAATATCATCGGCGCTATTGCTGCCGTAAATATCATTATTTAC
Source organism: Prevotellaceae bacterium (assembly GCA_031277925.1). Classification (GTDB taxonomy): domain Bacteria; phylum Bacteroidota; class Bacteroidia; order Bacteroidales; family UBA932; genus JAIRKV01. Next base: position 711 of record JAITLJ010000118.1, read on the forward strand.
TTCTATTATTTTCAGACTGTTTTGTTGTACAAGTTCGAGAGTATATTCGTGCAAAAATCGGCTGTCGGTTTTCAGGTGAATTATTCCGTTGTTCGTTAATATTTTTTTATATCTGTTTAAAAACATTATTCCTGTAAGTCGTTTTCTGCTGCGTTTTAATTGCGGATCGGCAAAGGTAATCCAGATTTCGGAAATTTCATTTTCAGCAAAAAACGATGTTATAAAATCAATTCGTGTACGGACGAATGCAACATTTTCAAGTTTATTTTCGTGTGCAAACTTAGCGCCTTTCCACAAGCGTGCGCCTTTAATATCAATGCCTATAAAATTTTTATCTGGAAATTTCTGCGATAACGCGATTGTGTATTCTCCTTTGCCGCAACCAAGTTCCAAAACTATCGGATTATTGTTTTTGAATACATTTGCGTTCCATTTTCCTTTGAGTTCATAATCGTTTTTGAATATGGAATCAATCGAAGGCTGATAAAGCGATGTAAATGTTGTATTTTCTTTGAATTTTCGTAATTTGTCTTTTCTGCTCACTGTATTATTTTAGATCTTTATATTTTATTTCAATTCCTGCATCGCTTATTCCATTTAAAATATCGTAGCGCATACCTTGCTGTATATCAAATATGTAGTTTCCCGAATTTGCAAATTTAATATTTTCCAAATACAAAAATTTATTTTCCCAAATACGCGAAATGCTTTTGCCTGTCCATCTTCCATAATCGTCGGCAACCAAAAGATTTATCGTATCGGTAACAGAAATTCCGCGCGGAGATGTTGTTTTCAGAAACAGATACAGATTTTGAAGCGGATAGGCGTTTGTATTGCGAACATGTATATAAATATCAAATTCGCTGATTGTATCGACAACAGGTACGACAAATTGCATTATGCTGTCTTTGTGCCAGCCTTCGACTGCTATTGGTTTGATTTGCCTGTAAATACTGTTATCGGAACATGATGCAAACAAAAGAATAATACATGCAACAGCAAAAAAATTATTTTTCATCGTTTTAATTTTCTTTTTGACGTTTTGATTTCCACCTTTTGAATTTCCTTTTTCGAGATGGTTTATTTGTTCTACTTTCCTGTACATTTTCTGTCTGTTCTGTGGGTTTGTGATTGTTGTTTTGACTGTGTTTATTATTTTTTTCTTTGCTGTCGAATCGCGTTATGCTGTCTTCGCCAACAATGTGAGTTACAGATTCTTGTATTTGCGTCAGTTTTGTATCTTCAAGTTTTTCTATTTTTATTCCCCGTCTGTTCAGTTCCAGCAACCTTTTTACACGGTCGATGGATAAACCTGTTGTTGCTCCGGTATTATCGTTGCCATACGAAAAATACATTATTTTTTTCAACACATCTATTTTTACAAGATAGGCGTTTCGGTCAACAAGTTCAAGAGGAGCATTTACTTTGGGAAAATCTTTTATTGCTTCCATATATATGCCTAATTCGTAATTTAAACAGCATTTAAGTTTGCAGCATTGTCCTGCAAGTTTTTGCGGATTTGGCGACAATTCCTGATAACGCGCCGCTCCTGTTGTAACCGAAATAAAAGAACCGAGCCATTGAGCGCAACAAAGTTCGCGTCCGCAAGGTCCGATGCCTCCGATAAGTCCGGCTTCCTGGCGCGCTCCTATTTGCTTCATTTCTATGCGAATATGAAAATTTTCGGCAAGTATTTTTATCAATTCGCGAAAATCTACACGTTCATCGGCGATATAATAGAATATTGCTTTTGTTTTATCGCCCTGATATTCCACATCGCCTATTTTCATGCTTAAATTAAGTTGTGCGGCAAGTTGCCGTGATTTAATCATTGTAGGATGTTCAAGCGAAATTGCTTCTTGCCATTTTTCTATGTCGTTGGCGCGCGCTTTACGGTAAATCTTTTTAAATTCGTAACGCGATTCATCTATTCCGCGCTTTCTAATTTGCCGTTTGACTAAATTCCCGCACAGCGAAACTATCCCAATATCATGTCCCGATGAGGATTCTACTGCAACAATATCGCCTTTTTTAAGGCTTATGGCATTTTCGTTTATATAAAAATTTTTTCGTGTGTTTTTAAATTGTACTTCTACTATGTTACGATCATCAGGATTTTGAATACCACTAAGCCAGTCGGTTGTCGAAAATTTTTGTCCGCTTGCATTTAAACAGGCCTTACATTCGCCCTGTTCTTTACAGCAGATTTTACATCCGCGTAAATAATATTCTGTATTTTTTTCTTTTTGCTTGTCGTCCATTTTTGTGATTTAAATTTTGCGAAGTTACAAAAATTATGCTTTTCTTATCAAATGTGCTAATTTTATTGCAAGATCGCTAAATATTATTTTTTGATTTCCATTATATTCAATGTGAGATGCAGCAAGGTTTAATGCCGAATAAATACTTTCAATGTTTTTTGGAGTAATAAATTGTGAAAATTTTTGAGAAAATTCTTTTTCTTTATCTGTTGAATAAACAATATTTTGCATTTGCAGATTCATAATAAAATTTTCGCGTATCATTTGTTGACAAAAATACAAAAAACTTTTCTGCTGTTCGCGTCCTAATTTTACCATTTCTTCTGCCCATTCAAGCATTTCCACATATCGTTTTCCGTATGCAAAACGCATCATGAATGTAAAATTCTCAAGAAAATCCTGCTCGGTTGCATGTCTGTCGTGAATTTTTATTGCTTTCAACACATCTCCCGCCGAAAGTCGCGTCAATACCTGCGTTTCATTTGGAGATAAATCGTATTTTTTGCTAAGCATTTTTTCCATCGATTGCTCGTCAACAGGCGGAACTCTTATTAATTGAGTTCGCGAAAATATTGTTTTCAGTATTTGATCTGTGTTTTTTGAAACAAGCAAAAATACTGTATTGGCAGGCGGTTCTTCAATTAATTTTAAAAGTTTGTTTGCCGCAACAATAAGCATTCTTTCAGGCAGCCATATAATCATAAATTTATAGTCGGCTTCGAAAGGTTTGAATATCATTTTTTGCATAATGATTTCAGCATCAACCTTATTGATGTTGCCCTGTTTATTTTCGATACCAAGATATTTGTACCACGTTTGTTCGCTGAAATAAGGAAAATCTGTAACTAATTTTCTCCATTCCGAAATAAATGTATCGCTTTTTACGTCTTTTTTGAATTTGTTTGTTGTATTCACCGGAAATACAAAATGCAAATCGGGATGCACAAGTTTTTGAAATTTTATGCACGATTTGCAATGTCCGCACGAATCGTCATCCTGTTTATTTTGGCAACAGATATATTGTGCATAGGCTATAGCCAAAGCCAAATTTCCGCTGCCTTCGGAGCCGAAAAAAATCTGTGCATGACTGATACGTTTGTCGATTACCGTCTGTATCAGTTGTCGTTTTAGTTCATATTGTCCTGTAATTTCTTTAAAAAGCATGTAACAAAGATAGTATTAAATTTTCAAATTATGTACAAATAAATAAAATCTGATTTTATGATAAATCATATTTTACAAAATTACTGTTTGTTAAAAATTTTTTCGACTTGATTTTTCTAAACATAACTGTGTATTCCGCCTAAAAAATACGATACGCCGAAGAATGTAATAACAATGGCAAAAAAAGCGCATGTACAATATACATGAAATTTTAAGGGATTACGGAAAATCAAAAAACTGTTTCTGTGCATTGGAATTGCATAAACCAGCATTGTTATAAGCGCCCATGTTTCTTTTGCATCCCAGCCCCAGTAGCGTCCCCATGAAATATTTGCCCACACGGCGCCGGTAAAAATTCCAGCGGCAAGCATAAACAGTGCAGGATAAAGCAAAGTTTGATTCCATTTATAAAGTTTGGCGCATAAACGTTGCGACAGAATGCCGATGATGCCTGTTGCTGTTATAAAAACAAAAAGCGCATAAGATAACATTATTATCGAAACATGAATAGCAAGCATTGGCGAACGTAATATCGGAGTCATCGGATTTAATTGAGATATATAATACCATAACAAAACAAGAGGTATAAAAATGAAAAATATTTTCCATCGTAATTTAGTCAAAAGTATAATCAGCATCGACAGTAAAAGTAGAAAATATCCTGCATAAGTAATTGAAATACCGTAAGGATCGTGATTTATCATCAGCACGGTTCCCATTTCATCTGTATCGTAATCCTTTTGATAAAATCTGTATCCTTTGTACGAATATATTTTATTCATCGAAACAGAACATATTTCATTGTTTATTTTCAAATAACTGATAAAATCGGCAGGCTCGTATGTATATGGATGATATTTTATGTCGAAAAGCACCAGTTTAACATCAAAAGGTAAATTTCGAGATGTTTCGTTTTTTTCTGGTATATACGTATTTGAAATTTCGCCCTGCCGTATGTGCATGTAACCGCGTTTGGCAGTCAGAAAAGTAACGAACGCTCCGAGCAATATCATGACAAATGCGCAATGCAGAATAAATATTATTTTGTTTCGATATAATGAGCGACTAATGATATAAACAAACGACATTATTGCAAATATACACCACAATACAACAAACCACCATGCGCCGTAAATTTTGTCGGCGGCAAAATCCGTACCCGAAAATTTTTCAATTATGCTTGCAGCGGCAAGTACAACCGATATAATTATTAATATTCCAAAGGCATACCATTTAGTATGTTTCAATTTCATTAAAATTTGTACTTTTTAAACTGAAATCTTTACTTAGTAAATTGAAATTTTACTTCATTAAATTGCATCCAAAAATTTTATAAGAGCCTCTCTGTCTTCTTTCGACATTTTAAGGAATTTTTCTTTACATTGTTTAGCTTCGCCTTCGTGCCAAAGTATTGCTTCTTCTGTGTTGCGTGCGCGCAAATCGTGCAATCTGTCGGTATGCCCCGAAACTATTTGCATTAATCCGCGTCCCCACAATGGCGTTGTACGGCATAACTGTACGCGTCCCGGTTCTTTCATGTCGAGATTATGTCTCAATAAATCAGTATAAGGATATATTTTTTGATTTGATATTGCCGGTAGCGGAGTATAATTACTGCGGGTAGTCCACGAAGGGCGATGACAGGCGATACATCCTGTTTCATAAAATAATTTTTTGCCGCGCTGTACTGTTGGGTCGTCAAGATTGCGAGCAGCCGGAACTGCAAGTCCGCGATGCCAAACCATAAAGGCTTCGTAATCTTCCATCGTCATTTCGGGTTGCAAATCTTTTGACATTAAATAATCAAAAATTTCATCTTTGGTTTTTCCGAGAGCATGCTGAACATCTGTATCTTCTGACATTACTTTTGCATATTCTTCAGTAATATAATGATATTTTCTGTCGTTTCGGGTTACATTGGTTATATTCCAAAGGGCATTTGCTCCGGGTCCATTGTCGAGCGTAGCGCGCGTACACAGATATGTGAAGCGGCCGGGATGTTTTCCGGGAAAATACGGATTCAGTCCTGTTTCGTCTATGTCGGCTCCGATAAGGCCTGAGCAATATCCGCGATTTTGTTCTTCCTGCCATTGAGCGCGCAAATCATCGTCCGAAATTGCATCAAGCAAGCCTGTCCCGTAAATTCCAATAGTCGCTTCAATGCTTGCTGCATGCTGGCTCATATCAAAGTCGTTAAACAAAATGGCATTCTGTGCAATCGACACTACGGGATAAATCAGTGAATATGTTGTTCCGTCTTCATATTGATTTCCATATTCATCAATATGATTTTTCCATTCAATAGTAATTCCCGATTCCTCCACAGGCGGTTTGAATGGCGATACGGCGCGCGTTTGCGTCATTCCTGTAAAATATTTTGATGCTAACGGTAAATTGGGTTCATTTGGATTGTAAATCATGAGTAAATAACCGCAACGGCTGTCGTTTGAATCGTATTTATTTACTCGCTGGCTATGACCTCCATAACTCGGATGGCAGGCTATACACGATTTTCGTATATAAACAGGTCCAAGACCCGAATATGCCATATCTTCGGATGCAACAAAACTTTTGTCGGCAAGGAGTTCTCCGCGCATAAACTGTCTGTAAAGATTCGGATCCTGATCGATTACAGGCATTGGTTGCTTATATGCAAACGAAGAATTGATAAATACTGTTCCGTTTTTACCTCCGGCATAATATTCTTCGCTGTATTCACCTTTTACAGGTGGTTCATCATTGTTTGAACAGGCTGATATAATCAGCAGGCAAACTGTTGTCAATATAAATTTATTTTTCATTTTCATATTTGTATGTTTTTTAAATACTAAATATCCCATAGATACTGCAAATGTACAATATCTACGGAATATTAAGTAATTTATAAACTCTTATTTTTATAATTTTATTCTATAATGTTGCTGCTTATCTGGTTAAAAGAATCGCCCAGTTCGGCGCAGGCAACTACGGCTGCATCTACGTATTGCGCGTTAATTTGTTCGTAAACGACTTCGTAAAAAGATTTGCCATCCGTGCCTATTGCTGCTATTTTGGCAATACAATCGTCGATTTTTGCTTTGATTTGAGTGTCGAGTTGTGGATTTTTTGTTGCCACAAAAGCGCTAAGCGAATTTGTTTTGGGTGCGCTTAAATTTCTGCCTCCGAAATATGCATTTTTTATGCTTTTAATGTTGTTTTGATAATCATCGAGCGAATGCCAGCTGTACCACGATTCTACTTCCAAAACGGCTTTGTTCACATAAGGAGATTCAATTTTTGTTGCTCCTACTTCGTCGGCAATATCGGCTGCTCCATCCGAAATTTCGCTTATTGCAGCAACAAAAGATCCTGCGTAATTGCCTGTTGCATTTTTAAGTTTGTCGGCAAAATTTTTAAAATTGGAACTGCCGTTTAACAAATCTACAACATCTGGATTTTCGTTGAATACGGTTTTTATGTTTGACGCTACATTGTCTTCGCCTGCCCATGCAACATAAGCCAGCACGCAATCCCAAACAAGAGCATCGGTTGCCGCCGTCAAATATTTAAGTTCGGCTGTTGTCATATCTTCAATCGGACGTGGATTTCCGTTTCTGAAAAGAAGATATTCTGTTGTGTGAAAACCGATAACTTCGGCATCCAAATCGCGCCATGCAATTTCTCCTGTAAGTCCGGCGGCATCATTATTCAGCACTTCCGTAATATTATTTATTTCCAAAGGCCACGAATCAATATGCCCATCTATGTCAAATGCATCTTCGCCCACGGGACCGAACAAAAATGCTTCGCTTTCTTCCCAGTAAATACGGGCGGTCATCCATGCGGCGGCGGCAGCGGCTATATTTTCAGTCGAAGGGTTATTTTTCAATGCTTCGTTGGCTGTACGCATTACAAGCGCGGCTTCTGCCATCAATTTATATGTAGGTACTACAACTTCATCTACATATTCTTTTAAAATTATCTTGTAAGTTTCATCATTGTCAACAGGAGTGACAACATTATTGTCTTTTTCGCACGATGCTATACCTAGCAATAATGCAACGACTGTTGTTAAAAGTCCTAAATTTTTTAGATATTTTTTCATATATTTTTTATTTAATTAATTAATTTTCAATTAAAAAGCCCTGAATATCCTATTCCAAGCGATATTGTGGGTTCGTTGTTGTAAGGCGAAACAAATTTGCGCAGCGAATATTCTGCTTTTATAACTAATCCCGACATGGGGAAATAATTTATTCCTGCGCTTAATATATTTTTTCTACACCATGTTTTATCAGGTATTCCTTCTGCCGTTTTATACATCGAATCGTAAAATCCATAATGTGCATACAAATATAATTTGTCATCTTTGTTTTTGGTTTTTTCAAACAGTGATAATATATTATATCCTGCTTCCACATAAAAACTCAATACGTCCGAAGCGACATCCGTGCGCGGCGAAGGGCTTGCCGATGGCAAACGTTTGTTTACAATCGAAATATCATAAGAGCCGCCTAAATTGCCGTATATTATATTGGTGCGCGCAAGAATATTATTGTCATTATATACAGCGTCAAATGCGCCGGTGCTAACGATTCCTTTTACATTGCGCGAGGAATATCTTTCCTGTTTAAGTGTATTTTCGGCGCTGTAGCCGTAATATCCGCTCAAGCCGATGCGTAATCCTTTGACTGAATAATTGTCGATACGTAAAGCGCCTGCGTATGTATTTGCGATTTTAAATTCGTATGGCGAAGTAGAGCCGTCGGCAATCCAGCCTTCATTGCTGAATCTTTCGGCATCGAGACCAGCAACAATCATTACTTCGTAACGCCATTTGTCGGTTTTTCCCCAAAAACTGATTCCTGTTTCGTGCCATGTACACGGTAATATGCTTGATTCTTCTTCGGGACGAAGTACGGAAAAGAAATCGGTAGGCATGTGATATTGATTTGTAATACCGACAGGTACGATTATGTGTCCCATGCGCAGATTGGCATAAGACGACCATGTTTTTTCTATCCAGAATTGTTCTATGGCAATTTCGCCGCCTTTTTCGATTTCTGTTTCATATTCGCCGGCTTCTGTTTTTTCAATTTCGTAAGTTGAGCCTGTACCGCCATGTTCAAATTCAATTTCGGTAGCAAGTCTCCATCCTTTGCCAAATTCATAACCGGCATAAAATACAACATGCGGCAAATCAAATCGTCCGTGCGCTTTGCCTTTATATGTTTCGGGATAGGCATATCGAGATGGATTGTCGCTGTAAAACATACGTTGCATTACGGCTTCGCCATAACCACCCAAAGTCAGGCTTGATGTGCGAAGCGGTGTTGCAACAGTGTCGATTCTAATTGTTTGTGCAGACACATTCAATATTGTGCCTGCACAAATCAATGTAAAACTAAAAACAAAAAAAAACTTTTTCATCATACAAAATAATAGTCATAAACTCTTAAATATTTTACGGCACAAAGGTATTTTGTATTTTTGAGTGATGCAATCCCTATTTTTGGGTATATTAAGGTAAATAACTAATCATTTATTGGGATATTTTAAACAAAAAGACGTGTTTGATAATTTTATTTTAGCCTAATTGTCGTATTTTATAAACATATTTTTATCAAAACTGAACAGGAGAAAATGCAGTTTCAATATTTTGATGTATTTTAACCGAATGTCATAAAATCATGCATTTTTTTCGTTGATTTTTTATTTATAATTTATTATCAACTATCAATTTACAGCCTTATTAACAAATAACCGTTTACTAGTTTTTACCTGTTATTATTTTCCTTTACTGATTTTTACGATAAGTCTGATGATTTTATATCTTTTGGGTTTTCTTTTTCAGCCACTTTTTTTCCTGTGCATTTAGATGTGGCGACAGTTTTTTGTAAACATTTTCGTGATATTTGTTCAGCATGTTTATCTCATCTTTTGTAAGCAATTTTTTATCAAGCGCTTTTGTGTCAATTGGGGCAAGAGATATTATTTCAAACTGCATAAATTCGCCAAAATCGGTTGTTTTGTAAGGTTTGCACAATATCAGATTTTCAATTCTTATTCCGTATTTGCCTGTAAGGTAAATACCCGGTTCGTTTGAAGTAATCATTCCATATTCAAGCGTAACCGGATTTTCGTTCATCCTTATGCTTTGCGGTCCTTCGTGAACATTAAGAAAATGACCAACTCCATGACCTGTGCCGTGTCGGTAATTTTTACCAATCGAACATAAAGGCTGACGCGCAAGCATATCAAGTTGAGCGCCGCGCGTACCTTTCGGAAATTTTGCCATGCTTAATGCAAGATTTCCTTTGAGTACAAGAGTATAATCTGTTTTTTCGGCTGCTGAAGGCTTGCCAAAATGCAATGTTCGCGTTATATCTGTTGTGCCGTTCAAATATTGTCCGCCTGAATCAATCAGCAAAAAACCTTGATTTTTTATTTCGATATTGCTTTCTTTGGTTGGCTCGTAATGCACAATTGCGCCGTGTTCGGCGTATGCGGCAATGGTTTCAAAACTTTCGCCTGCAAACAATCTGTTTTTTGCTCTCAATTCATGTAATTTTGCAGATACGTCAAGTTCGGTAATCTTTGTTTTTCCGATATTTTTTTCAATCCAAATAAAAAATTTTGTCAAAGCAATTCCATCGGCAATCATGGCTTGGCGAAAACCTGAAATTTCAGTATTGTTTTTTATTGATTTCAACGATGATATTATTCCGTTGGGTTTGGTCTCGATTTGTATTTTCAGATTATTTTTTTGCAAAATATTATAAACATAAATACTGGTTTTCTTTTGATTGATTATTACTGTTTTTTTATTGTCGATATATTTGGGAAAATTTACAAAATCGTTGTATTCATGCAGTTGAACATTGTTTGCGATTAAATTTTTCTTATCGGCGGGAGAGATTTTTTTCGTATCAATAAAAAGATGAAGACAGGGAAAATCAATTATTGCATAAGCAATAGCGGTAGGATTATAATCAATATCGCTGCCGCGCAGATTGAAAAGCCATGCAATTTCATCTAATGCCGATATTATGTAAACCGTATCTTTTGTATTGCCGAGAGCCGTTTCAATGTCTTTCAATTTTTCGGTTATGGTTTTTCCACAGAAACGTGCGCTTAGCAAAAATGCTTTATTTTGAGGCATTTTAGGACGATCTTCCCAAATTTCGACAAAAGGGTCGGACATAGAAACAAGTTGCAGCGGAAGCAGTTGATTTTGTAAATCTTCATATTCGGTTAATGAAAACAGTTTTTCATCAATTCCTGTTTTTGCTTCTGCGTTTAGGTTATTATGCAGCCACTCGGTTATTGTTTCGGTTTCGTCCAAACCGATTTTTTTAAGATCTATTCCGCTTCTTTCAAGTTGATTTTCGGCTTGTAGAAAATAGCGTGAATCAGTCCACAATGCAGCTTTTTTGCATGTAACTGCAACAGTTGCCGCCGAACCTGTAAATCCGCTTATCCATTCGCGACATTTCCAATAATCGGCAACATATTCGCTGAAATGAGGGTCGTTGCTTGGAATTATAAAAGCATCAATTTTTTCTTTGCGCATATAATCGCGCAGTTTTTCGATATTATTCATATTTTTTATTTTTCGTTATTTTCTTCTTTGTTTTGCAGCAATAAAAAGTCAACCATAATAAGGAATATTACAAAAAAATCGGCGCTGAAAAAATCAAGCACGCTCAACAAAACCGTTATAAACACTGCAATATAAACGTAAAGTCTGTTTTTTTCGTTAGCGTTTAATTTTTCATTGCTTTTGCGCCAGATTATCAGGTAGTACAAACCTCGAGTTGCGATGTAAGGCAATAATGCAAAATTTAAAAAATAATTGCTGTAACTGAAACCCGTCAATCGCAAAAAACCCGACAAAATAATGGCTGCTGCGGTAAAATAAATTATAAGTATATCATTTTTTTTTAATGATTTAAGCATATCTTGTTCAGTTTAATTCAGTGTCTTCAAGTATTTTATTGATATTTTCTTCGGTCGCATGCAATTTCAACTTGCAAAATTTTATAAGTTCGGCAGCCCGTTCAATATCTTTGTCGAGAGCATCTACATTTAGTTCCGAATTTTCTATTTTTTCAATTATAGATTTAATTTCGGCTATCGCTTCCGTATATGTGAGTTCATTATTTTTCATATTTTTTATATTCAATATTTTCAGTAAAGGTAAATAAAATTATTTAAACAGAAAATTAATGATGAATTGTTACTACCTGTGAAATTATTTTAAAAATATTAAGAGAATGGTTTTTGCAAATCGTAAATAAAAAAAAACCGTTAATTGTGATTCTGACTATTTCATAATATCTTTCTTCTATAAATTTCGCCAAACATTTTTATCGGTCTTTGTGTAATGTAGAAAAATTCATGTACATTTGCACTGTTTTTCAGTCAGGTTGTCCGAATAATTTGTTTTGTTCATTGCTTTGTAATTTATATGTTAAACAACAGCAAATATGCAAAATAAATCCCAACCGATAAGCTGATTAACAGTTGTTTGCTAATATTTTCAATTAAATCTAAATTTCTAAATAAACTAAATATTATGACCGAAAATAAAAAAAACAAAAAGAATCCATGGTTTTGGATACCAACGCTCTACTTTGCCGAAGGAATACCTTATGTAGTAGTAATGACTGCCGCTGTTATCATGTTCAAACGGCTTGGAATATCAAATACCGACATTGCTCTTTATACGGGTTGGCTTTATTTGCCGTGGGTTATTAAACCGTTCTGGAGTCCGCTGGTTGATTTATTGAAAACAAAACGCTGGTGGATAATTGTTATGCAACTTGTTATCGGCGCTGCTTTCGGCGGAATTGCGCTTGCTCTTCCCTTACCTGTTTTTTTCAAAGCATCACTGATATTTATGTGGCTGCTGGCATTCAGTTCGGCTACTCACGATATTGCAGCAGATGGATTTTATATGCTCGCACTCGACGAACACCGACAATCGTATTTTGTAGGAATAAGAAGCACTTTTTATCGAATAGCAACACTTACAGGACAGGGACTTCTAATAATTATAGCCGGTTCGCTTGAATCGTGGACAGGCTTGTCGCCTGTTGAAATAAACGTAACGGCAGGCAATAATATACGAAATGAAATAATATTGCCAGATGCCCCGACTGTTACAAGTATTTCCGAAAAAGACGAACTTGCTTTTGTCGTTACTTCCAACAATATTCAAATATCAACGCAAAATATAACAACTCACGAATTTGACTCAATCAAAAATATTGTAGAAAAACATAACAGCGAATCGGGATTCATATCGACAGGTAATGCAGCAAAAAATCAGGACGATACAGATAAAACCGACGGATGGTGGACTCGCGCCATCTCAAAACCGTTAGGCAACTGGCTCAAAGAAACATTTAATACGCAAATAAAAGAAACAGATGAAAAAAACCTTGTTGGAAATATTGCCATCGCCGGAATAATGCTGAACAAAAAGCCTGAAGATAACAAGGAAATAGTATTAAATGTTCAATTATCAAAAGATAAAGATATAAAATTGATTTCGGGCGAACGTTTGGTTTTCAATTCTAAAAATTTTAATCAACCCGCTTACATACTTGTGCAAATCGACAAAAAAGCAGTAGCAGCCGAAGATTCTATCAAAGGAACTTCGGGCAATATTCAACTTGCATGGTCGATTCTGTTTTTTATTTTATGCGGATTGTTTATAGCTCTTTTCATATATCACAGATTTATCCTGCCGCATCCCGAAAGCGATAAACCGGCAAATGAAAGCGGTTTTAAAATCATGTTCAAGGAATTTTTTATCACATTCGGAACTTTTTTTACAAAGAAAAATATTTTACTTGTGATTTCATTTTTATTACTTTACAGACTCGGCGAATCGCAAATCGTAAAAATGGCTTCACCTTTCCTTCTCGATACCCGCACAATAGGCGGCTTGGGCTTAACAACAGGACAGTTAGGATTTATATATGGAATAGTAGGCATGATAATGTTAACATTAGGCGGAATTTTAGGCGGTCTTGCAGCATCAAAGAAAGGATTAAAATATTGGTTGTGGCCTATGGCTTTGGGTATAAATATTCCTCATTTGGTTTATGTATATCTGGCTTATGCTCAACCTAACAGCTTGCTTATTGCAGGTTCATGCGTTGCATTTGAACAGTTTTGCTACGGATTTGCATTCACCGCCTATATGCTTTATATGCTTTATGTTTGCGAAAGCAGCGGAATACACAAAACAGCGCATTATGCAATATGCACAGGCTTTATGGCATTAGGAATGATGATTCCGGGAATGCTTTCGGGCTGGCTGCAAGAATGCGTAGGCTATCAAAACTTTTTTATTTGGGTTATAATCTGTGCAATTCCCGGTTTGTTGCCTGTACTGTTTATAAAAATTGACCCAAAATTTGGAATCAAGAAAAAAGAATAATAAAAACAGTAAAAATATGACATTCACAATTTACTCAACACTATCGCGAAAAAAAGAAGTATTCGAACCTCTTAATCCGCCTTATGCAGGAATGTATGTTTGCGGGCCTACCGTTTATGGCGACCCGCATCTCGGACATGCACGTTCGGCAATTACTTTCGATTTACTGTTTCGTTATCTCACGTTTTTAGGATATAAAGTTCGCTACGTGCGCAACATTACAGATGTAGGACATTTGGAAAACGACTCGGACAGCGGAGATGATAAATTGTTGAAAAAAGCGCGTCTTGAGCAACTCGAACCAATGGAAGTTGCAAAATATTATACCGACCGTTACCACGATATGATGGATGCTCTTAATGTGCGCCGCCCGAGTATCGAACCCAATGCTTCGGGTCATATCATGGAACAGATTGAAATGGTAAAACAAATTCTTGATACAGGTTTTGCTTACGTTGTCAACGGTTCGGTATATTTTGATGTAATAAAATACAACAGCCGGCATCATTACGGAATACTTTCGGGACGAATACTCGATGACTTGCTGTCTGCAACGCGCGACAATCTTGAAGGACAGGAAGAAAAACACAACAGCGTAGATTTTGCCTTATGGAAAAAAGCGCAACCCGAACACATCATGCGATGGAAATCACCATGGAGCGAAGGTTTTCCCGGCTGGCACCTCGAATGTTCGGCTATGGGACGCAAATATCTGGGCGACCAGTTTGATATTCACGGCGGAGGAATGGATTTACTTTTTCCGCATCACGAATCAGAAATTGCACAGTCGGAAATTGCAAACGGAAAGCAACCATGCCGCTATTGGATGCACAATAATATGATTACCGTAAATGGACAAAAAATGGGCAAATCATTAGGAAATTCCATCATGCTCGAAGAGTTTTTTACAGGAAATCACAAATTATTGGAACAGGCATACAACCCAATGACGGTGAGATTTTTTATACTTCAGGCTCATTATCGAAGCACGCTGGATTTCAGCAACGAAGCATTACAGGCTGCCGAAAAAGGATTAAAACGCCTGATGCAGGCAGCCAAAACTCTCGAAAATATTCAGCCGACAGCAAGCATTAACGATAATGAAAATATTAAAAACATTGAAAAAGAATGTTACGAAGCATTGAACGATGATTTGAATACACCAATAGCCATATCGCAACTTTTTGAGGCTGTGAGAATCATAAACAGCGTTGCCGATAAAAAAGAAAAAATCAACGCAAATGATATTGTAATATTAAAGAATTTATTTAAAAATGTTGTCGTCGATATTTTAGGTTTGAAAGCAGAACAAAACAATAATCAAAGCGAACTTTTGAACAATCTTGTAAAAATGATTCTTGATGTACGGCAACAGTCGAAAGATAAAAAAGACTGGGCAAGCTCCGACAAAATAAGAGATGAACTGGTAAAGTTAGGGATAAGAATAAAAGACACGAAAGAAGGCACAGATTGGGAAATATAAATCAGTGCAGATTTATAAACAGTTGAATCTTAATAAAGATTGAAACTGTTTATTATTAATATTCATAAGCGTAAATTATCGAATAAAAAACCGAATTTCATAATAGGTACAGACAAAAATCCGGCGAAACACGAACTTTTTTCTTCATCTTCTTTTGGCTTGACGCGAATTAACAGAAAGAAATAATTATCCGAAAATTTTAATGTTTTATTATTGTCTTTTTTTTTCGTAAGTAACGATTGTGTAAATTTATATCAATCCTTTTTTGTGTCTTTCTCCAAGAATTGTTAACATGTCATCCGTCATTTTTTCCATGTCCCAGTAGGGATTCCATCCCCATTCGTTACGGGCGCATGAGTCGTCGAGCGAATCAGGCCACGAATCGGCAATGGATTGACGCAACGGGTCGATAATGTACGTAATTTCAAAATCAGGAATACGTTTTTTTATAGCTTCATAAATTATTTTAGGACAAAAACTCATTGCCGTAACATTAAATGAATTTCGATGAACAAGACGTGCAGGATCGACTTCCATCAACGTAATTGCAGCGTTGAGAGCATCGGGCATATACATCATATCCATATAAGTATCGGCGCCGAGAGGACATTCAAATTTTCCTGTTTTTATCGCCGAATAATATATATCAACAGCGTAATCTGTTGTGCCTCCGCCCGGAGGCGTTACGTTTGATATAAGCCCGGGAAAACGCACCGAACGTGTATCTACTCCAAATCGTATAAAATAGTAATCACTAAGCAGTTCGCCCGAAACTTTTGTTACTCCGTACATCGTGCGGGGTTGACGAATTGTATCCTGAGGCGTTTTATTTTTTGGCGAATTATTGCCGAATACGCCGATAGAACTTGGAGTGAATACAGCGCATTTTTTTTCGCGGGCAACCTCCAAAACGTTGAAAAGCCCGCCCATACCGATAGTCCATGCAAGTTGTGGTTTAGATTCGGCAACAGCCGAAAGCAAAGCCGCAAGATTGTAAATGGTATCTATATTATATTTATCAACGGTTTCGGCAATTTGTTGTGCATTTGTAACATCTACAACAGCCGAAGGTCCCGATTCCAGCAGCCTGCCCTGCGGTTTTGCCGAAGGAATATAGCCTGCAACAATATTTCCGGTATAGCGGCTACGCAATTCCATTGTAAGTTCCGAACCTATTTGTCCTGTCGAACCTATTATTAAAATATTTTTCATTATATCTTATTTTGTTTTACGATGCAAAATTACAATTTTTGATAAAATAATATGCAAATCATTAAAAATTTATAGAAAATAAATAGATTTAAAAGATTTTTTCTAACTTTTATTTTTATATCTTATTGAATTTGTGATGTTTTATTCAGTAAGTAAATACTGCGATTATTTGAATAAACAAAAATATTAATTTTCAAAAATAGATATTTGCAGCTTTTTTATAATACTGAAAATTATTTTGCATTTTCGGGAATAAAAAAACAGTTTTTTTCAACATTTTTTTTGTGATTTAAAAAAATGTTATAAATTTGCAGTCCCAAAAGGCGGAAATAGCTCAGTTGGCAGAGCATAACCTTGCCAAGGTTAGGGTCGCGAGTTCGAGTCTCGTTTTCCGCTCTAATCCCGAGCAAAATCGGGATTTTCTGTTCTTTGCCTTGGTGGTGGAATTGGTAGACACGCGGGACTTAAAATCCCGTGAGCAGTAATGCTTGTGCGGGTTCAAGTCCCGCCCGAGGTACTGAATCAAAACAAAAAAACCTTGTATTTGCAAGGTTTTTTTGTTTTGATTATGCTTATCGACCGTCTATTAATGCTGTCAGTCTTTCATTAATAATTGCGCAAATCATTTGCCGTAATAGATTACAAATGAAAAATAATGAATGAACAACAAAAGACAATGCCATTTTGTCTATGACGGTACAGTTTTTTTATTTTTTTATTTCTAAAATATTTAAATTAGTTTAATTTTTTTTGTCCAATTAAAAAAAAGTTTTATACCTTTGTAACACTTATTACAAAAAATTAAATTAAGCGGTTGGCATGGCAAACAGGTGTGAAAATAATGAGATTGTTAATGAAAAAACTGCCAGATATTGGGCGGTTTCAGATATTTTGCCACTACACGCAATAAGCCCCGCGCGCCGCATGCGCTCACGTCGCTTCGACATGCGTTTTTTTAAATGGCGCGGCGGAAAAGAATTATTTCGTTTTTTCAAATATAATTCAACAAATATTTTTACTTTTTTGCAGATACATGCAATTGCTGACATTTTGCTGAGGCAATTTTATTTTTTTGCCGAATGTAGACAAAAAACATTAAATTTTATACAAATTTCTACTGACAATATAACATTTGACCAGAAAAAAGATTATTTAAACAGAAGAATACAAAATATTCATATTAAATACAAACAAATAATAATAAAATGTAAAAATATCTAATTTAAATTGAAAGTATCATGAAAGCATTAGGAATACGCAATTATAATTGCAAAGACGAAGAATTGTCGGTTATATGCCGATATGCGCTGTCGTACCTGAAAAGAGATTTGGCGGATTTTGCCGCTTTTTCGCCTGTTTTTAACGAGAGTTATGTGGAAAAATTCGTTGAAAAAATCAATTTTATTGATGAACTGGTATCGCCAAAATTAGAAACCGACGAACTGAAAAAGATTACAGCGCGCCTTTACAGTACTATGGACAGTTTGCTTGATCCTGTTGCTAAAATTCGCGCCTATCTTCGTTTGGCGAAGGGCAGTATAGGCGTATCGGCAAAGGATTTCGGACTGACTTTATTGACTCAAAAGATTGCATCGCGGGATGCGGAAGGCGTACATCAAAACCTGCTGATTGTTGTTGCGTATCTTAAAAAGTATGAAGATGCGCTGGTGGCAGTGGGTTTTGACAAGGCAATTATCGAGCAATTGAACAGTGACGTTTCGTCTATTACCGACGATAATCAGTTGCAGTTTGATATTGTAAGCAAACGCATGGCTACGGTACAGAAAAATCTGGCGGTTTTGAACGATTTATACAGTCAATTGACTGACTTGTTGAGCATAGGAAGGTCGATGTATAAAACTGCCGATCCGCAAAAATCAAAGGAATATGTGTTCAGTTCGCTGAAAAAAAGCGTTCGCAACACAAAACATAAAAAGACTGATACTGCCAAGTAAACGTTTTTAAATGTTGTGTAAACGTTCTGAAATGCCATGCAGCCGTTTTGAAATGTTGTGTAAGCGTTCTGAAATGCCATGCAGCCGTTCTGAAATGTTGTGTAGCCGTTTTGAAATGTTGTGTAAACATTTTGAAATGCCATGCAGCCGTTTTGAAATGCCATGCAGCCGTTCTGAAATGCCATGCAGCCGTTCTGAAATGTTGTGTAGCCGTTCTGAAAAATAAAAAAGATATAAAACAAATAAATTACATTCAAATGAAAAAAATAAATAAATTATTTTTAATACTGATACTGGTTTTACCCTTTGTATTGATGTCGTGCGGCAACAGTGTTGCCAATCAATTAAGAGAAGAAACACAAAATTTAAAAAGACAGTTGCCACAGTATCAAGGCAATGGATTAACGATGACTGATGCAAATTTTTACGAAAACGAGAAAGTGCTGGAATATATCGGCTCTATTGAAGGCGTCGAATATTTGGACAGTTATACCGTTGGAGCAATGAAGGAGAATATTATAGATGTTTTTAATAACGATGGTTCAGCATTTGAAAAAATGTCGGTAGAAACAATTATGAAAATTTATGGTTACCGTTTCCGCTATATCTATACCGATACGGAAGGCAACAATCTTTGTACGATTGAAATTACAAAAGACGATTTACGGTAAATATATATTAATAATTTAAGGTTTAATAATTTAAGATTAAAAAAACGCGGGGGCGCAGATTGTATTCGCCTCAACAAAAAATAAAATAAAAAATTAATAAATAAAAATAATGAAAAGATCTTTAATTTTCTTTAGTCGTAACAGCAAAAAGGCTCAAAGCAAAAATGCTGCGCCTGACGAGCTTATTGAGTATTACCAGCAGGTTATCGCCGACTATCCAAACGATGCCGAAGCATATAATAATATGGGAAACGCTTATTATTCATTAGGCAATTATACAGAAGCAATATCCTATTATCAAAAAGCAATTGAGATTAATCCAGACTATGCCAAAGCATATAATAATATGGGAGTTGCTTATGATAAATCGGGCAATTATACAGAGGCAATATCCTGTTATCAAAAAGCAATTGATATTAATCCTAACTATGCCGAAGCATATAATAACATGGGAGTTGCTTATTCTGATTTGAGCAATTATACAAGGGCAATATCCTGTTATCAAAAAGCAATTGATATTAATCCTAACGATGCCGATGCATATAATAATATGGGAGGCGCTTATAATGAATCGGGCAATTATACAGAAGCAATATCCTGTTATCAAAAAGCAATTGATATTAATCCTAATCTTGCCGAAGCATATTGTAATATGGGAATCGCTTATGTTAAATCGGGCAATTATACAAGGGCAATATCCTGTTTTCAAAAAGCAATTGAGATTAATCCAGACTATGCCAAAGCATATAATAATATGGGAGTTGCTTATGATAAATCGGGCAATTATACAGAAGCAATATCCTGTTATCAAAAAGCAATTGATATTAATCCTAACGATGACAAAGCATATTATAATATGGGAACCGCTTATGATGATTTGGGTAATTATACAAAGGCAATATCCTGTTTTCA
>JAITLJ010000147.1 GCA_031277925.1 Prevotellaceae bacterium
AAAACAACTCGCAAACGTTTTCAGCAGGCTGCAATTTATGCACGTGCAGCCGTAGCCGATTTTTTTAACGCTCCAATATCGAAACAGTTTATTTATCGACATACGTTTTAAGATAAAATCTTTTACGAATGAATTAACGAATTGAAAGTATCAGGTTAATGATTTTTCCTGAATATGACACAGGCTAAAGTAAACCAGACAAACACGCTTATTTCGTAACCATATAATAATATGTAATATAACAAAAAACTATGTTTAACAATTAAAAGAAACAGGTATGTATTTAATCAAACAAAAAAAAGGCAGGAAAAACAGACTGTTAAGAACAGTCGCCTGCATGTTGTTTCTTATTCCCTCGTGTTTGCTTGCGCAAACCGGTGGAATAACGGTCAAAGGACAAGTAACCGTTAACGGTGAACCTTTGGCAGGAGTAACTGTGTTGGTACAGGAGACCAACAGGTATGCAATGACCGATGACGGTGGAAATTATACAATTACGGCAGTTGACCAGAACTCCGTTCTTGCATTTTCGTTCATTGGGTATAAAACGGTAAACGAAACTGTTGGCGCTCGCAGCGTTATTAACGTTGCAATGGAAGAAGATGTTCAACAGTTGGAACAAACGGTAGTAGTAGGTTACGGTACTCAGCGAAAATCGGATGTAACCGGCGCTATTGCTTCTGTAAATGAGGGTACTCTCAGAGAAGTACCAGTTTCCAGTATAAGTCAATCTATTCAGGGGCGCGTTGCCGGCGTTTACATACAGCAGACATCTACGTCGCCAGGTAAAGGCTCGCAGATACGTATCAGAGGTAATCGTTCCTTGTCGGCAAGTGGAGATCCGCTTATTGTGGTTGACGGTATTCCTTTTCAGGGAACATTGAATGATTTGGCTCCCGATGCAATAAAAAGCATAGACATCTTGAAAGATGCCTCTGCTACTGCTATTTACGGTTCGCGCGGAGCTAATGGAGTAATCCTAATAACAACTTTCCGCGGAACAGGAAACATAAAGCCTCAACTCTCGTACAATGCTTATTACGGCGTTGCCAGCATAGCCAAAAAATACGAGGTATTCAATGCTGAAGAGTTTGTCAAGTATCGTGAAATATCGGGATATGGTCAGCCCGACCCGTGGTTGCCGCAGGAACAGGACTACTTCACCACCCATAAATCTTACGACTGGCAGGATGAATTATACCAGACAGCCAAGGTTACCAGCCATGACATTAATTTCAGGGCAGGCAGCGATTTTATTTCAGGAGGCTTGGGATTGGGCTATTATAACGAAACATCTCCTATACCCGGACAGGAATTTACACGCTATTCGCTACGCGGAAATCTTGATATGAACATTAACAAGTGGTTAAAAGTCGGACTAAGCACGAACAACTCTTTCGGATTGACGGATGGAGAAAACGTAGATATTATAGCGCTGAAAGGAGTGGTAAACTTCAGTCCTCTGGTAAATCCGTACGATGAAGATGGTAATATCATTGCCCAGCCTTTATCGCCTCGCGAAGATGGGTACAGTCCTCTGCTGATAAAAAACGAAGACCTGTGGGCACAGGAACATCAACGTTTTATGTCGTTTAATAGCTTATATGCAGAAGCTCATATTCTCCCCGACTTGAAATACAGGGTAAATTTCGGATTCTTCTATCTGCACGACCAGTACGGCGAATTTTATGCAAAAGAATCGCCTTTCCAAGATGTTCCAGGTTCACCCTCTAAGGCTTCGCTGGCAAACACTAATGTTTACGGCTACACTTTGGATCACTTGCTTTATTACGATAAAACCTTTGCCGATAAACACAGGATAGGCGCTACGTTGCTGTATTCTGTTGAGGACAATTATGTTGACTATTCATCAGTTACCGGTACTGACATGACAGCCGACTACATTTCGTATCACGATTTATCTACAGCTAATGAGGGAGTTACCGCCTTCGGATCACACCAGCGTAAAACTCTGCTTTCGTATATGGGACGATTGAATTATGCCTTCGACAATAAATATATGGCAACAATCACTTTCCGTTCAGACGGTTCGTCGGTTCTGGCTCCCGGCAATAAATGGCATTCTTATCCTGCTGTTTCTCTTGCATGGAATATAAATAGGGAAAAATTTATGGAGAAGTTAAATTTCATTGATATGCTGAAACTCAGAGTCGGCTATGGACAGACTTCTAACCAGTCCATTGGCGCTTACAGTACATTAGGCTCCATGACACAAACGAAATACAATTTCGGCGAAGATTATGTTTATGGCTATTATCCCTTTACAATTGAAAATGCTGAACTCGGATGGGAATATTCCGATACCTACAATGCGGGTATTGATTTCAGTTTCTGGAGAGGTCGCCTGTCGGGCAGTATAGAAGCCTATATTCAAAAAACAACAGCCGTAATAGTATCGGTGAACTCGCCTGCATCTTCGGGCATAGCGGCTGCTACTAATCGTAATATAGGAAGAACGGAAAACAAGGGAATGGAATTTACTCTTCGCGGCTCAATTTTCCGTCCTGCCAATCCCGAAGGTTTTAGCTGGGATGTTGATTACAATCTCTCGTTTAACCGCAATAAATTGCTTTCGTTAGCGAGTGGACAAACTCAAGACGAAGGCAACGGATGGTTTGTAGGTCATCCAATAGACGTAATTTACGACTATAATAAAATAGGTATCTGGCAACTTGGAGAAGAACAGGAAGCCGCCAAATATTGGTCCACGCCCGGGATGTTTAAATTTGAAGACGTTGATAATGACGGGATGATAACTCCGGCAGACAGGAAAGTTTTAGGCAAATATGAACCTGATGCCGAAATGGGAATGACTCACCGGTTGAGATACAAAAATTTTGATTTTACTCTGGTTGCATACGCACGGATAGGAGGTATGCTGGTTAGCGCTATTCACATGCGACAGGCATATCTTAATACCCTGGCCGGTCGGCTCAACAATCTGAAAGTAGATTACTGGACGGAAGATAACCCGACCAATAAATATCCCAAGCCCGATTTGACTCGCTTAAATAACTCTTTCGATACAACAATGGGATATTTTGATGCTTCTTTTCTGCGCATTCAAACGATTACGCTGGGATATAGTCTGCCAAAATCATTGCTGTCGAAATTCGGAGTAACGGAATTACGGGTTTATCTGACATGCAATAATGTAGCCACTCTGTTTTCTCCATATATGGACGACGGCGGAGTAGATCCTCAACCGACAGGATACGGAAGCCAGGGCACTACCGGTGGTCCCATATCTTCGCGCCAGCTTACCGTAGGGCTTTCTACCCCTCCTGTACGTCAATTCCTGTTAGGAGTAAATATTAGATTGTAATATAATAAAAATAAGTATTAAAAAATTGTGATATAATAAAATAAGTATATTATGAAAAAAATAATAAATAAACTATTCGTTTTGGGGCTGTCTGTTTTATTAATTTCCTGCAACAGTATGCTGGAAGAATCGCCCTCTACACTTACCCCCGGTTTCTTTGCTACAGCGCAAGGACTGGAAGCCGGATTAAATTCACTCTATTACCAATTGAGAAATGTTTATCGCAGTGGAGCTTCAACAGGAACAGATGAATTTACCATGACCGATGCCGTAAATGCTACAGAAGCCTGCGTTAATACATACAGCAACCTGCTAAACTCCGTAAATGCAGGAGGTGGCTGGTTTTTTTCCCATATCAATACATGCAACGGAATTTTAGAAAAAGGAACGGCAGTTACAGATATGGATGAAACCCGTAAGAAAGTAATATTTGCCGAAACAAAAACGCTTCGCGCACTGTTTTATTTTCAGCTTGTTCAGACGTTTGGACCTGTTCCCCTTGACCTTGGCTCGGGAAAATTAGTGTATAACTCTAAATTCAACACTCTATCGGTACGCGATCCTGTATCTGAAGTTTATGAAGCAATAATCAACGATTTGGAAGAGGCGCTACCTGACCTGCCCGACAAAAACGACCAGAAAGGACGGATAACGAAGGCTACCGCTTTGCATTTTCTCGCCAAAGTGTATCTTACGCGTGGCTGGCATAACGAAGCCAAACAGACAAACGATTATGCCGACGCTTTCAGATATGCAAATGAACTCATTCAAAATCGGGCAACATACGGAAAAGAACTTCAGCAAAGTTATGCACTGGTACACGCCGAAGGACACGAAGACGATACAGAAACCATTCTTAATGCGCAGTGTACTCACGATATTGAATTTGGACTTACCTATGGACATTCACTTGCATGGGTGGTTACAGCCGGTTACGAAAACGTAAGATTAGATATCAGCACCGGTTCTGTGGCTATTGTTCCTCGCTGTATGGAATATCAGCGCCCGTGGAGAATGTACATACCTACGAAATGGGTACTCTATGAAGCATTTAATGACAAGGTAAACGACAGCCGCTGGGATGGTTCGTTCCGCATGATGTGGGAATGCAGAGCAAGCGCTGAAAACGGAATCAGCGCCGCAAATATTCAAGCTCTTGCAGATTATGGCATGGTATATGGCGATACGGCAATTTTGCTTATTCTTGAAGATGTTATACCTCCACAATATGCAGGTAAAAAGTATAAGATATTTACTGCCGCCAACAATTATTATGAAGAGGGAGCAAAGCATACTCCGTATATGTTTCCTACTCTTTACAAGTATGATGATACAAAACGTTATGCTATTAATGATGTTTCTATGCGACCGGTATTTATTGCCCGACTGGCTGAAACTTATCTGATTGCCGCCGAAGCTCTGATTATGCAGGGGAAAAAACAGGAAGCCCTCGACTATATTAATCCTGTGCGCAAACGTGCAGCTTATCGCGAAGGTATGAGTGCAAGCGAACTGGCAGACGCCGAACAGGCAATGACGATTACAGACCCGAACGTGCTTGATATTGATTTCATTCTGGCTGAACGTACAAGAGAATTATGCGGCGAGGGAGGAATGCGCTGGTATGACTTGACACGCACTCATAAACTTGTAGAAAGAGTACGGCAATATAACCCGGAAGGATCGCCGAATATTCAGGATTTTCATGTATTGCGTCCGATTCCGCAAACTCAAATTGACCTGATGAGCGATGAAGCACAGAAAGCCGCTTATCAAAATGAAGGATATAATTAAAAGAAATAAAAAATGAGTGTCCGTATAATTGTCTGTAAATGGTATAATAAATTGGTTACGAGTACATTATGTTTGTATGATTTTTTGATTAAATCCTTTAACAGTCAATAATGAATTCATTTACAGGCATTATACGGATAATCATATTATCTTTGTTTCCAAATAAATAGAATTTTAAATTATCTAAACACAAGTATTATGAAATTATTAAAATGTATATTTTTTCTTTATTTTCTCGGAATATTACCGGGATTTGCTCAATCAGAGGCAGACAAAATACCTTATCTGAAAAAGCAGGGCACAGCTACGCAACTTATCGTTGATGGCAAGCCATTTCTTATTCTCGGAGGAGAATTGTTAAATTCAAGCGCATCAAGTCTTTCATACATGGAACCGATTTGGTCGCAACTGACCGAACAGAACTTGAACACCGTCCTTGTGCCAATTTCGTGGGAACTCGTAGAGCCACAGGAAGGAAAGTTCGATTTTGGTCTCGTTGATGGGCTTATTTCCGCTGCCCGCCAAAATAATCTGAAAATTGTATTTCTTTGGTTTGGCAGTTGGAAAAATACATATTCGAGTTATGTTCCTGAGTGGGTTAAACGCGATACCAAACGATTCCCCAGAGTGTTGTTAAAAAACGGTCATCCAACGGAGAGGCTCACTCCTCTAAATTCGTCAAACCGCGATGCCGATGCGAAAGCATTCGCATCATTGATGAAACATATTCGAGCCGTTGATTCGGATCACACAGTGTTAATGATGCAAATAGAAAACGAAATCGGAGTAATACCCGAATCACGCGACTTCTCGCCTTCGGCAAATACTGCATTCGGTTCGTCTGTACCTAAACCGTTGATTGACTATATTATGAATAATAGCAACAATCTAGAGCCGGAACTGTACGAAGCATGGGTTACCGCAGGCAAAAAAACGAAGGGCAACTGGCAGGAAGTTTTTGGTAAGGAACCAATCACAGACGACTTCTTCATGGCTTGGTATTATGCTACTTACGTTGACGCTGTAACTGCAGCAGGAAAAGCCGAATATAATCTTCCAATGTTTACCAATGCAGCGTTAATACGACCAAACTATCTGCCCGGTCAGTATAATAGCGGCGGTCCGTTACCGCATTCAATGGACATATATCGTGCGGGTGCGCCTCATCTTGATTTTATTTCGCCCGACATATATTTCAGCAATTTTGCCTATTGGGCAGGAAGATACCGGCGCGAAGGAAATCCTGTCTTCGTTCCAGAAACGTACGGTGGCGCCGAAGGAGCAGCCAATGCGTTTTTTGCATTCGGAGAATTGGATGCGATTGGATTTTCGCCTTTTGGAATCGATCGTACCTGGGCGCCAAGTGGAACTGCGCCAGCTCGATCAACGCTCGCCGGTGCATATTCGGCGCTTGAACATCTTGCGCCAATTATATTGCAAAAGCAAGGCACCGACCAACTATCGGGTATTGTAATAGAAGGAAGCGAACAGCGTTCAGGCAGAATTTCATTCGGCGGATACAGCATCGCCATAAACTGGGCTGGCATGCCAGACGCTCAAAATGCAAACCGCCGTATTGGTATTTTGTTTATCCAAACAGGTACGGACGAGTTCCTGATAACCGGAAGTGGTTCTGCTACTTTGTCATTTAGCCCGGATTCGGGTTCGCAGACAGCAGGAATCGCCAGTATCGACGAGGAAGTTCTGATTAACGGCAAGTGGACTTGGCTACGCAGATTGAATGGCGACGAAAACGGGCAGGGACAAATTTTGCGACTGGATCCCAATGCAACGATTTACAAAATCCGTTTATATCGCTATTGAAAAATCCATGTATTAGACTGTGCAGTATGGTATAAAACATCTCGACTGTAATATCAGTCTGTTCTCGGTAAATACCACATACGTCCGTAATGATACCCGTATTATACATGCAAACCTGACATAATTCTAATTGTGTCAGGTTTTTTTTTCGTTACTGTTAATTGTAGAATAAAATCAACGGCTTATAATATTATAATACCAAAACGGTATCAAAACAGACTGAAAAATAATGATATTTTGCTGATATTCAATTTATATAAATTGCAGTTTGATGGCGTTTTGGTATAAAACAATATACCAATGAATATATAGTCGCTCTTTAACAACTACTGAAAATATTCATTTGTATAAATTATTAATAATGAACTGTTTCGACCCTTTTTAAGGAGCAACTAAATAATGCCATTTTGCTTGTTTCGTACAATTATCCGTCTAATCATTATTAATAAATTATCAATTATCGATGTTAAATTATCTGTATTTTTATTATTTATACTATCTTTGTGTATTGTTTAATATTTAATAAATGAAAATCGTAATTGCAGGAGCCGGAGAAGTAGGTCTTTATTTGGCGCGATTATTTACAAGCGCATATCATGACGTTACCATAATTGATTCGAAAGAAGAACGATTGCGCAAAGTTGAGTCTGTTGTAGATGCGCTCACTATTAACGGATTGCCTACATCTATATCGGTTTTGAACGAAGCAAACATTAAACGCGCCGATTTATTTATTGCAGTAAATCCTGCCGAAGATCAGGATATGAATATTACTTGCGCCTTGCTGGCAAAAACTTTGGGCGCAAAGCGCGTAATAGCGAGAATCAACAATAATGAATATCTTTTTCCGTACAACAAAGAAATTTTTTTGAATCTCGGAATAGATTATCTTATTTATCCCGAGCGTATTGCATCCAACGAAATTATTAAGTTGCTGCGCCAGACTGGAACATCCGAGTATATTGATTTTTCGGGAGGAAAATTGCAGTTGATAGTTGCAAAACTTGACGAAGGAGCTCCTTTGACCGGTAAAACGGCGGAATTTCTGAAATCGGAAAACAGCAACATTCAAGGTAAGATTATTGCAATTACGCGCAATGGAAACACATTGATAATCAGCGAAACCGATGAATTTCAAATTGGCGACACTGTTTATGTTATCGCCGAGAGTGAACATGCAGACGATATTTTACGTATTTGCGGAAAAATAAATATTAACGTTCGTAATTTAATGATACTTGGCGGAAGCCGTATCGGAACGCGTGTTGCACGCGAACTTGAAGACAGAACAAATATAAAAATTATTGAAAACGATATAGAAAAATGCGAAAAACTTGCCGAAGATCTTCCCAAATCATTAGTCATAAGCGGAGACGGACGAAGTATGGATTTGCTTGTTGAAGAAGAAGTGAAAAACATGGATGCTTTTGTTGCCGTTACGGGAAGTTCGGAAATAAATATTCTGGCATGCATGTCGGCAAAACGTTTGGGAGTAAAAAAAACAATTGCCGAAGTTGAAAACATCGATTATATAAAATTTGCTGAAGATTTGGGAATAGATACTGTTATCAATAAAAAAATTATTGCAGCAAGTAAAATTTTTCGATTTACAATAGGTTCGGATGTTCAAACAGTAAAATATTTATCAGGTTCGGATGCTAAAATTCTCGAATTTATTGTAAAACCGGGAAGCATTGTAACCAAAAAGAAAATAGGAGAACTCGATTTTCACGATGCTGTAATATGTGGAATAATTCGCGGAGACACAAGTATTATTGCGGCAGATGATGTTGAAATAAAACCATACGACAGAGTAATACTGTTTATGTTTTCGCCGGCAATATCGCAAATAAGCAAATATTTTGGATAAAATACAAAATTATTTATACAAACATTTAATTATTAATTTTAAAATAATATTTATGAAAGAAAAATTTAAATTAATTGCAATACTGATAACAGTAATTGCAATAACTTCGTGCAGCACGAAGAAAGATTATGAAAGTGTAAAAGGCGATCCTGTCAAGGCGCGTATTTACACGTTGGACAACGGTTTGAAAGTTTATATGGCGGTAAACAAAGAATTGCCAAGAATTCAAACTTACATTGCAGTGAGGGCAGGCGGAAAAAACGACCCTGCCGAAACTACCGGACTGGCGCATTATTTCGAACATTTGATGTTCAAGGGAACTAAAAATTTCGGAACAACAAATTATGAAGCCGAAAAACCATTGCTCGATGAAATTGAAAATCTGTTTGAAACATATCGCAAAACAACAGATGATGCCGAACGTAAAGCGCTTTACGCAAAAATTGACAGCATAAGTTACGAAGCATCAAAAATTGCAATTCCAAACGAATATGACAAACTAATGTCGGCAATAGGCGCAAACGGAACAAATGCATATACAAGTTACGATGTTACCTGTTATACCGAAGATATTCCAAGTAACCAAATCGAAAATTGGGCAAAAATTCAAGCCGACAGATTTTCAAATGTCGTTATTCGCGGATTTCATACCGAACTTGAAACAGTTTACGAAGAATACAATATTTCGCTGGCAAGCGATTCCCGCAAAATCTATCAAAATGTGCTTGAAGGGCTGTATCCAAATCATCCGTACGGAACTCAAACCGTGCTGGGAACTCAGGAACAACTGAAAAATCCATCGATAATAAATATCAAAAATTTTTACAAACAATGGTATGTTCCAAACAATATGGCAATATGCCTTTCGGGAGATTTCGATCCTGATGAAGCAATTAATATTATAAAAAAATATTTCGGTGAATTTAAACCCAACGACAATCTTCCAAAACTCGAAATAAAACCCGAAGAACCTATCACAACGCCTGTTGTAAAAGATGTAACAGGTCTCGAAGCAGAAAGAGTTGCTTTGGCTTGGCGACTTGGCGGAGCAAACAGCGACGACGCCGATTTGGCAAATATAGCAGCAAGCATTTTATATAACAGAAAAGCTGGATTGATTGATATTGACCTTATGCAGCAGCAAAAAGTTTTAAGCGCCTATGCTTATGAATCGATGTTTACCGACTACGGAATGTTGATGATGCAGGCAACGCCAAAAGAAGGACAAACACTTGACGAAGTAAAAGATTTGTTATTAAACGAATTGGCAAAACTTCGCAACGGCGATTTTGATGAATCTTTATTGAAAGCAGGCATCAATAATTATAAATTGCAACTCATACAGTATCTTGATTCAAATGATGGTCGTGCAGATGCTTTCGTTGAAGCATTTATAGATGGCATAGAATGGAAAAAACAGGTTAATATTATTAACCGTTTGGAAAAAATCACAAAAGAGGATATTGTAAAATTCGCAAACGAAAAATTCGGTGAAAATAATTATGTTATCGTTTACAAACGTCAGGGACAGGACCCTAACCAAAAGAAAATAGAAAAACCGCAAATTACGCCAATTCCTACAAATCGCGATGCATCAAGCGATTTCCTGAATGAAATACAAAAAGCGCAAGTGAAAACAATCGAACCTGTTTTTGTTGACTTCAATAAAGATATGGAAAAAACTACAGCAAAATCAAATATTCCTGTACTTTACAAAAAAAATGAAACCACAGAAGTGTTCAATTTGGAATATGTTTTTGAACTCGGCAGCAATAGCGATGCAACAATAGGAACAGCATTCAGGTATCTTGATTATCTCGGTACAAGTACCAAATCGCCCGAAGAAATTAAAAAAGAATTTTACAACATAACTTGTTCATTCGCCACAAGCGTTCAGGCAGAAAGATGTTACATAGGAATAAGCGGATTAAGCGAAAACATGCCCAAGGCAATGGAACTTATGGAAGAACTTATAAGCGATGCCCAACCAAATGATGAAATTCTCGAAAATCTGAAATTTGATATACAAAAATCACGTAAAAATTCAAAACTAAGCCAAAATTCAAATTTCTCGGCGCTTCGACGCTATTTGACTTACGGACACGATTATATAAAAAATGTAACATTGTCGAACGATGCTCTGAATGCGCTTAAATCTGCCGATTTGCTTGTAAAAATCAAAAATTTGACCAGCAAAGAACATTCAGTATTATATTACGGACCACAGACAAGCAAAGAAGTTGTTGATTTAATAAACAAATATCACAGAACTCCCGAAACACTTGTTCCCATTACAGAAAAAACAGAATCAAAATACGTAGAAACCCCCGAAAGTCAGGTTTTTATAGCCGAATACGATGCAAAAAACACATATTATGTGCAATATTCAAACCGCAACGATAAATTTGACGTAGCAAACGACGCAAATGTTGCCTTATACAACGAATATTTCGGCGGAGGAATGAATTCTATAGTATTTCAGGAAATGCGTGAAGCGCGCAGTTTGGCATATTCGGCAAATGCATATTTGGCAGAACCGAACAAGGCTGGCAAACCTTATACTTTTTCCGCTTTCATCATATCTCAAAACGACAAAGTATCAACAGCAATTGACGCTTTCGACGATATTATAAACAATATGCCCGAAAGCGAAACAGCCTTTAATATTGCAAAAAAAGCACTTATCGCACGGTTGAGCACCGAACGCATAATAAAAGAAAATGTACTTTGGTCATATATGGATGCAATAGACATGGGCGTTGATTACGATAGAAACAAGTCGCTTTACGAAAACGTTCAAAACATGACGCTTGCCGATGTTAAAGCATTTCAGGAAAAATGGATAAAGGGACGCAAATATTTCTACGGAATACTTTCTAATTCAAAAGAACTGGATTTGAACAAAATACGGCAGCTCGGAAAAATTAAATTTTTGAAACAGGAAGAAATATTCGGATATTGAAAATAACAAAAACAGAACGTCATTGCGAAAAGCGCAACGAAACAGTCCAAACTCTTTATTTTCGGTTTGTTCTTTTTTAGACTGCATACGCCGAATTCCGCTTCGGTGTGTTTCACCTTGCAAGTTCGCAATGACGTTCATTTTTTATTTTCGCTCTTTGTGCCTCTGTGTAACAAAAATCATGCGGAAAACTGCAAAGAATTGACAATTTAACAAATAACTGTTGAACGTGATGTATAACAAAACAGCAAAACAAAATGAAAAGTAAATATCCACTCTTAACTCTCCTGTTCGATTTAGACGGAGTTATAATTGATTCAGAGCCTCAATACGACAAGTTTTGGGGAAATCAGGGCGAACTGCATAATCTCGGACATAATTTTGCAGGCAAAGTAAAAGGATTGACAATGTCGCAAATAATGAGCAAATATTTTTATAATTTTTCGACAGTTGAACAAAATAAAATCGTTGCTGACTGTGTAAAATTTGAAACA
>JAITLJ010000176.1 GCA_031277925.1 Prevotellaceae bacterium
AAAATTAAAATGAGAACACTTGCTGTTTCATCTTGTATTTCAGCAGCAATGTTTTTACTGTCATCATGCCATTCAAAAAAGACGGAACAGTTGAATGACATACCAATTATTTCAAAAATTTTATCGGATACATCTTCCCGTTTTTATACCGATTTCAGCAAATATCCAAAAGACAGAAAATCGCTTGCAACAGGCATTTTCGATTCGGGTACGGGCGGATTAACTGTTTTGGAAAAATTCATGGTTTGCGACGAATACAACAATGCTACAGGCGAAATGAAGGGCGATGGTATTCCTGATTTTGTAAATGAAGACTTTAATTATTTAGGCGATATTGCAAACATGCCTTATGGCAATTATTCGCAGGAAAACAAAACCGAATATTTGCGCGAACTGATTATAAAAGACGCTTTGTTTCTGCTTAAAGAAAAACCATCGAAGATAATAGTTGTTGCATGCAACACGGCAACTGCTTACGGTCTCGAAGATATTGCCTCTTTATTGAAAAAAAGTGGCGCCGGTATTCGTGTTATCGGAGTGATTAACGCAGGCGTCAATGCAACTTTACTGCCTCTCGACCGTAATGCCGATTATGCCATTGGCGTGCTGGCTACCGCCGGAACTATTGCTTCAAACGCTTATGAAAAAACAATTTTAAAAACAAAAGATGACCTGAGATTTAAAGGAAATATAATTGTTGTAAATCAATCGGGTACAGGATTTGCCGAATCGGTTGATGGCGAAAAAGATTATACCGACCATAATCTGACTGCAATGTGCGATAATTACAGAGGTCCAAAATGCGGTAATAACGAAAATGATATTAAAACATATCTGATGGATGTTTATAATTTTAACACGGCAAACAATGCTTTATTTACAAAACATGCAGGCGACAGTTTGGCAGGTGTTCAGTTAAATTCTTCGGAAAACTACGCCCGCTTTCATTTGGTATCGTTAATTGAAAAATATCGCCTGAGCGGAAATACAATTCCCATAAAACGCATAATTCTCGGCTGCACACACTATCCATATCTTTTGAACACGTTCAATGATCTTATATACGAATTACGGAATTATACCAAAAACGGAGAATATATCTACAAAAATCTTATTGCTGCCGACTTTGAATTTATCGACCCTGCACTTTTTACGGCAAAAGAATGTTACGAAGCGCTCAAAAACACTGGTCAACTGTCATTGCAGGCAACAAAAGGCAAAGTTTACGCTTATATATCAATACCTTCGCCCGACCTGACTGACGGCAGGTTGAACGAAGACGGTTCGCTGTCGTATGATTTCAAATATGGACGCAATACGGCAACAGAAGACATCTCTACGGTTGTTGTGCCTTTTTCGGCAAAATATGTAAGCAGCGAAGTTATGCAACGACTTGAAAAATTAGTTCCGTTCTCATATTCAATGATAAAAGAAACAATGGAAAAATAATGCCAGCACAACAATATTACGCTTTTATGCTCGCATATTTTAAAAAATAAATTCTTAAATCGTTAAAAATAATTATATGTGTAAAAAATTTAATGTATATTTGCTGAAATTTTAAAAATATTATTATGACAACAAAAAAAATCTGTATTAAAAATTTGAATTTACTTATTGCCATCACAGTGTTAATAATACTTGTAGAGGCTTGTAAAAGCACAGGAATGCAAGCGCTGACACAGGGAAAATACTACACAGCTTGTTTGCAGGCAATCGACAAACTGCGCTCGTCGCCCGACAATGCAAAGGCATCAAGCGCCTTGTTACAGGCATATCCGCTGGCTGTGAACTATACCGAAAATGAAGCAAACCACTTGTTAAAATCAACATCCGACAACAGCCGCTATCAAAAAATATTTGAACTGTACAGCGCAATGAACAATATTGCAGAGCAGATTTCGCGCTGCCCCGCCGCTTTGCAAATCATTCCAAACGCTGATTATTACAGTTCACAGCTCGAAACAGCGCGCAATATGGCTGCCGAAGAAAGTTATACGCTGGCTGTAAACAGTCTCCGTATCGGCACGCGCACCGCTGCACGGCAGGCTTATGCGCAATTTCAAAAAACAAACTCAATCATTCAAGGATACAAGGACGTTATAGACAAATTGCAGGAAGCAAAATGGATGGCTACGCTCAAAGTTGTGCTTGAGCAGATACCGGTAGAAGGAAACTACAAAATAAGCGCCGACTTTTTCCACAATAAAGTTTTTGAATATTTCTCGACCTCAATACGAAATGAATTTATAAACATATTTTCGCCCGAAGAAGCCGAAAGCATGAACCTGATGCCCGACCAGATAATTCGCTTACGCTTTTTCGATTTCGTAGTCGGACAGGTAAGCGAAAGCCGAAATTCGTACGAAGTGAAACGCGACAGCGTAAAAACAGGCTCGTACAAAGACGAAAACGGCGTATCGCACGATGTTTATGGAACAGTGAAAGCCAAAATTACCGCACAAAAAATTGAAGTCTCGTCAAAAGGTATTCTCGAAGCCTTTATTATTGACTGGCGAACAAATACAACGCTTTCGCATCAACGCTTCCCCGGAACTTTCGTGTGGACAGATTCATACGCCACGTTCAATGGCGACGAGCGCGCACTGAGCAGCAAAGAACTTGATATGTGCCGTCGAACTCATCTGTCAACGCCGCCGCCTCCGCAGGAAATGTTTATACAGTTTACCGTGCCGATATTCAATAACCTGACCCGATTTATTCAAAACTATTATCGCACATATTAGAAATAACAACTGATAATTATTGAATAATCATTTAACAGAAAATTATTCAGTCGCTCTTTAAAAACTGTTTAAATTAAAGGAACGACTGAATAAATAATAAATTATAAAATAGTAAATTGCTTGGGGCGTATTTCCTGTTCCGCCAATCACTTACTTGTGGTTGTGAAAGTTGAGGCTTTCAGCCTGTCTTGTTATGGACAAATATTTGTAGAAAAACAATGAATAAATAGTCGCTCCTTAAAAAGCAATTAACATATTGATTGTTAATAATTTGTGGATAAAAATGTTTGTATAAAATTGCAGGAATTATTAACTTTACGGTCAAAAAACAGGAAAATTATGAAAGG
>JAITLJ010000184.1 GCA_031277925.1 Prevotellaceae bacterium
ATTCTGTTTCAGACAGATGAGGCTTGATTTTTAATATATTCATTTTTTTTTGCAAAGGTAATAAAAATTTTCTTACATCCAGCATTTAATTTGCGCTACGTGATGGCGGGTTGGTATAAAATCATAGACAATATCGTCCCGCTGTTTCAACCGCCATATTCGCCTGAAGTAAATCCTGCAGAACACATATGGAGGTATATCCGAACAAATGGAGGATTTAAAAATAAAACATTCAACACAATAGAAGAAGTTGAAAAATGTTTATGCCGAGCTGTCAACAATTTATTATCAGACAAAAAAACAGTACAATCAATTACCGGATTTAAATGGATTATGAACTCAATTAAGGAGTAATGATAGCGGTTGAGTATTACGAATAAAAAAAGGACAATGCTAATATATTAAAAATTTCGGACAATTATTTCTTTCTGTTAATTTGTCTTGACACAAAAAGAAGATAAAGACAATTGTTCGTATTTTGCCGAATTTCTGCCTGTAACTTATTAATAATGAACAGTTTCAATATTTATTAAGGAGCGACTAATTATTTTTAGCGTTCAAAATTTGTTTTACAAGATTATCAATACCTGTAAATACTTCCGAAATGTTGGCTGTTGCCATATAAGCCGGCGTTGTAAATATTTTATTGTCAGCATCAACGCATACATCGGTTGCACTTTTTATGGTATGATTTGCTCCGAAATGTTTTACATCGGCAATCAAACTTTCGTCAGGATTTCCAAGCGTGATGGTAATATTCCCAAGTATGCGAGCAAGTAAAACAGGTGTAATGCATGTAGCAGCAATTATCTTTTTGCGCTCGAACATTGATTTGACAGCCTTTGCAACATCTGCGTTTACATTACAGTTTATTCCTGTTGCGCTGTAATTGCACAAATTTTTCACTGCTCCAAAACCGCCGGGAAAAAACAAAACATCAAAATAATCGGCATTAAATTCCGACAGTGGTTTTATATCGCCTCGTGCAATTCGCGCCGATTCTTCAAGTACGTTACGATTCGGTTCGGTTTCGTCATTCGATAAATGGTTTACAGTATGCAACTGCTCTGCATCGGGAGCAAATATTTGATACGAGCCGCCGTTTTTATCAACAGCCAATATTGATGCTACGGCTTCGTGTATTTCGCTTCCATCGTACACTCCGCAGCCTGATAATACAATAGCAAATTTTGTTTTCATCTTTCAAAAATTTTAATTTTAATTTTAATACAATGCAAAATTAGCATGAAATTTACGAATTACACACAAACAAACTAAAAATTCCACCAAAATTCACAAAGGAATACATAAAGGTTTGTATTTTTTTAAAACAATAAGATGTTACGCAGTGACCAAAATATTGATATAAAATTAAACTGGTTTTATTTATATCGACAGTTTTTTTGCTCCATCGCTTATTATCACATCATATATTTTAGGTTTGATTTTGAATTTTTGTTCATAACTTTCAATCGCTCGTCTTATAAATCCATCGTACAATTCGTTTTTTACCAAATTAACAGTACAGCCTCCGAAACCGCCGCCCATTACACGCGAACCTGTTACACCACATTCGCGGGCGATATTATTCAAAAAATCGAGTTCCTCGCAACTGACTTCATATTTACGGCTTAAACCGATATGCGTTTCGTACATTTTCTTTCCTACTGTTTCATAATCACCTTTTTCCAAAGCGACACAGGCATCCAAAAGTCGCTGAATTTCTTCAATCACAAATTCGGCGCGTATATAATCTTCGGGGCATACTTCATTTGCTACTTCTTTGAGATAATCCAGATTGGCATCGCGCAATAATTCTACTTCGGGATGACGGTTTTTAATGATGGCGACCACATTTTCGCAAGATTGACGGCGTTTGTTATAAGCAGAAGAAGCCAGTTCATGCGTTACGCAGGTGTTCAATAAAACCAGACGATAGCCATTGGGATTGAACGGAACGTACTGATATTCCAGCGAACGGCAATCTAAGCGGATAAGCGAGCCTGTTTTTCCAAAACAGGAAGCAAACTGGTCCATAATTCCACATTTTACGCCAACGTAATTATGTTCGGTGGCTTGTCCGATTTTTGCCAGTTCGACACGGTCAAACCATAATTTAAACATATTGTTGACAGCATAGGCGAAACAACTTTCCAATGCTGCCGACGACGACATTCCTGCTCCCAAAGGAACGTTTCCTGCAAAAACCGTATCAAAGCCTTCAACAGTGGCTCCGCGTATCATCATTTCGCGGCAAACGCCATAAATGTATTTTGCCCATGACTTTGCAGGTAAACTGTTTTCGTCCAATGTAAATTCGGCATATTCTTCCAAATCCAATGCAAAAGCGCGTATTTTATCAGTTCCATTCGGTTTGATTTCGCAATAAATTGCTTTGTCGATGGCGCCCGGAAGAACAAATCCGCCGTTGTAATCGGTGTGTTCGCCGATAAGATTGATACGTCCGGGAGAAGCGTAAAACGCTCCTTCTGTTTCAAATAATGATTTGAATTTTTCTTGAATTACTTTTGTTTTCATTGTTTTATATTGTATTTTAAGAATTATTAATTTGCATTGTTGTTAATTGTTAATAGAAATATTGACATGGAAATTTTGTTATATATTGCGTTTGCTTTCTTTATTAAAAAGAATTTTTATCAATATTATAAATATTGTTGATATAATTGAACTGATTAAAATTCGTGCAAATGTAAAAATAAAATTATCTAATGATAATATTTCGAGTAAAAACAGTATAAAATGATGTAAAAATACAAATAAAAATGCATATAATACAAATACTTTCAATTTTATTTGTATAGCCGTAGATGTAGATATGCTTTCGTATTCGACTCGTGGTATTGTGATTTTTATAATAAAATTACGACAAAATGCTGCTGCTGTGCATGCTGCGGCATGTGCGCCAAGAATGCCGGCAGAAATAATGTCAACGCTTAATCCCAATCCGAATGATACAAGCACGACCGATGCAGGATGCATGTTAAAAGGTAAAATCAAAATCAAAAATATGTATATGTATGGTGATAAAAAATGTATGAACTGTATATTATTAAACAAAAATTCCTGTAATAATACCAGACATATAAACCATATTGTGTATTTAACAAAATCATTCATCGGTCAACAGTGTATTTATTTCGTCTTTATCGTGAATATCAACAATATAAACATTTTGCAATAATTTCATGTTTTGGCTTAGTTTTACGTCTATTTCATAAAAAATACCATCTTTTATATTAATTTTTTCTACGGTTCCTATTAAAATGTTTTCGGGGAAAAC
>JAITLJ010000012.1 GCA_031277925.1 Prevotellaceae bacterium
CTGAATATTCTATATGCAATACTATGGCTGACAGTATTAGAATAAAAATATCAAATTCAAAACCCGGCAATGCGACAAATGTGTTAATAGAATTTAAAAACGAAGGAAGCTTGCCTGTGGTTGGCAGCATAAATTTACCTGTAATACGCGGCAATGCTGATACTACGCTTGTAATAGGTTTTAATAAAAACAATGGTTCAAAAGAACAAAAAGGAAAGATTAAGGCGGAAATAATATCATGCGATCAGAAAGATTCAAATCCGCAGACTGTTTATGGCAGTTGGAAAAATTCAAACTGGGCAGGCAATCCGTCACAGGCTGACGAAGATGTCTTAAATCTAAGTATTTACCCGAATTTACGATTAATGAATAAACTGCAAGACACGATATGTTCGGAAGAAACGTTTATTTATACGCCTCAATCCAATATAGGCGGAGTCGTATTTTCATGGGAACGTGCCTCAGTTTATGGCATCGATGAAACTTATAATACGGGCGTTGGCGCTATAAATGAGAGATTAACGAATATTGATAATATGCCGGTAACGGTACAGTATGTATATACGCTAACAACAGATTTCTGTCCGACGCCGGTAACTGATACTGTTACAGTTGTAGTATTGCCAAAACTGCCATTAACGTTGACTCATTACCCGACTGACGGAAGTATCATTACGTTTGGAACTCCGATAACGATAGTATCTAACACAACGCCAAATATTTACGTTAAATACAGATATTCTGTTGGAAATACTTTAATTTATAAAGATGATCCAGATGGAGGAGAATATGAATATAAAATATTTGAATTTAATGATGGAGAATTTAATACGGTACAAGTAACTGCCATAAATGAATATGGCTGCGAAGTAACCGGTACTGAAATATTTAGGGCGAGTTACAATTTACCGAATCTTATAACTCCAAACGAAAATACAAATAAACGATTGTTGAAAAATTATGATATTCAGGTGTTTAATCGCTGGGGATCAGAATTGTATCACGGTAAGGATGGTTGGGACGGCACATATCGTGGGTCACTGGTACCGGCAGGAACATATCTTTATATATTGAAATATAAACAACCAAACGGAAATGTATTAATAATGAAACACTCAGTTTTTGTTAAATATTAATATAAATACATAAATATGAAAAGAAATCTTATAACACTCATATTATTTATAACAGTAAAACTCATTTATGGACAAACAGATATACAAATGAGTCAGCACATGATGAATCGCACTACCTATAATCCGGCATCAACGGGCGCATCGCGATATGTCAATATTTACGGACATTGGCGCGATCAGTGGCGGGGATTCACAACCAGACCGCAAACAATGTATCTTACTGCTCATACTTATTTTAAAGATTTGAAATCAGGAATAGGATTGACGGCAGTAAATGATAAATTGGGCGATTTGGAACACAACATGCTGTTCAAATTATCGTATGCCTATCATTTATATTTAAATGCAAATTCCTATCTTTCGTTTGGGTTGAGCGCCGGCGT
Source organism: Prevotellaceae bacterium (assembly GCA_031277925.1). Classification (GTDB taxonomy): domain Bacteria; phylum Bacteroidota; class Bacteroidia; order Bacteroidales; family UBA932; genus JAIRKV01. The sequence goes on from JAITLJ010000012.1 coordinate 1,520, forward strand.
GCTGGACAGAAATATCAACTGGTTGGCGAAACGTATATCAGAAGACGACCCAACATTACCCGATTATTCGGAGAACAAATGGACGGCTGATTTTGATTTTGGAATAGAGTACAACGTAGAAAAATTCACAGCAGGCTTGTCGCTGACACACCTGAACAGAACCTCAGACGAGGCGACAGAATTGAACATGGGACATCATTTTTACGGATATTTGAAGTATAAGTTCAATTTGAGCGTCGATTTTGATTTGGTGCCATCGTTGTTTGCACAAAACAGCAAAAAATCTACACATATAGAAAGCAATATAATGTTGCACTATCGCAACAAAGCATGGATAGGAGCGAGTTATCGTGTGGATGAGAAATTATTGTCAGAATCGATAGTAGGCATAGTCGGAATAGATTTGTTTGATTTTTTGCGTATAGGCTATTCGTTTGATTATAATATAGGTACAATAGGCAAATATTCGAACAACACGCATGAAATAATGTTAGGCATTCGCTTAAACCGTCCGCAGAAGTTATATTCAAAAACGCCGAGATTTTTCGAATAGATCGCTTCGTAATTTAATGATTTAACGCTCCTTAAAAAGGGTAGAAGCGGTTCATTATTAATAAATTATAGACGTAAATTATCGAATAAAAATACTGTGTTTTATATAGATACAGGCAAAAATTCGGCAAAGTATGCATATATGAATATTTTTTTCTTTTATCTTCTTTTGCCTTGATGCAAATTAAAAGAAAGAAATAATTGTCCGAAATTTTTAATGTTTTAGCTTTGTCCTTTTTTTATTCGTAAGGAGCGACTATTTTCACAGTTTGTAAGGAGCAACTAAATATTATTTGTCAGTCAGAAAATCTATCATGTTTTTTATTGCTCGAACACACACAGGACAAAACGGCGCATAATCGCGCATCATACAATGCACTTTGGGACGATAAATACCTTTTGCCAAATATCCGCCACCTTCAAAAACGCCTAATTTATCAGCATTTTCCTGATTATCTGCTGTTGGAATCGGCATTTCTGAGGGCAAAAGATTTTTCCATTTACTGTCGAAATCGGTTAATGTTGTTATATTTGGTTCCCAAGGTTCAAGTTTGAGATTATAAAACTGGTCGTCGTATGCAACTTCCGAAGTGAAATATTCATCGGCAAGGCCTGCAAAACTGTGTCCAAATTCATGTACAAAAACCACATCTGTGCGTTCATTGTCGGCAGTTCCAATCGCATATAAGTTATACATTCCGCCGCCGCCGTATATATCTGTATTTACCAAAATAAAAACAGCATCGCAAGGAACATTCCAGACGGCATCGCGAATAGATTTCATATCTTGGGTTGTCAAATAACGTTCGATTCCAAAAGTGTAAAATCCTGAATTTAACGCCGTTTGTTTAAATATTCCCTTCCCCGAAATATCCATTCCCGATTCTTCCGATATTAATTCTACAGCCCAAACATTAAATTCGTTTCGGTACATATCAAAAGGTGGAGTTTTAAATAGCGACTCGGTGAAACGATTGACATCGGTCAAAAATTTTTCCTGCTCGTTTGCCGTATAGCCTTCTCCGATAAAAACCAGATCGACTTTGTTTGATATGCTGCCATTATACTGAATTTCAGTAATTTTATTATCTTTCAAACGTTCGCGATTAATAAAAATACTTTTTGGGTCAATATCAATTTTTAATAATGAATAAAATTGCATGTCGTCTTTGTTACGTCCAAGAATATCAACGGTTATTTTTTGTTTTGGAAAAGGAAACACTATGCTGTTTGTCCATGATTGGGTTTCGATTTTTGCCTGTTCGGTACTGCGCCATTCTTCAAACAAAGTATTGAATCCGCGCGAATATATGATATTTCCGCTCGTTTTGTCGTATACATTTATATAATATCCGCCATAATTGAATTTGTCAATCATATTATGTACAGGTCCGCCCCATAGCGGTTCTTCGCGTATTTGTTGCAAGGCTGCGATCTGATATTCAGAATTTCCCACAAGGGCAAAATCAATTCGCATACTTTTGTTTTCAAAGTGCCTGTCGAAATTTGGCTGTCCCGAACAGTTCAAAGTTATCAGGCAAAATACGGTTAAAATAATTTGTTTTTTCATTTATTCTGATTTTTAAAAATTAAATTTATAATATATAACATGATAATAATCAATCCAAAAATTAAAAAATATCAAACTTTAGCGCTAACAAATTTATATCATTTTTTTGAATTACATCTCTATAAATTAAAAATACATACAAAATATAAACTTTTAATTCTTTATATTTTATGAAACCTGCATATTTTTTCCTGTTTCAAGTTCCTTTCATCGACAGTTGTATGCGTTTGCGTGTTATATCTATACTTATAACTTTCACTCTTACATGTTGATGAATAGAAACCACCTGTGCAGGATCTGAAATAAACTGATTTGCCAATTCTGATATGTGTACCAAACCGTTTTCTTTAATTCCTATATCGACAAAACAGCCAAAATTAGTAATATTGTTAACAATACCAGGCAGCACAATTCCTATTTTCAGGTCTTCGATGGTTTTTATTGTCGGATCAAATGCAAAAACTTTAATAATTTGGCGCGGGTCGCGTCCCGGTTTGTCTAATTCTTCCATAATATCAAGCAGCGTTGGCATTCCTGTGGTTTCGCCTGTATAGTTTTCCAGTTTCAAGTTCTTTTTTAACGACTTGTTAGAAATCAATTCTTCTATCGAGCAGTTTAAATCTTTTGCCATGCGCTCTACTATATGATAACTTTCAGGATGTACAGCCGAATTATCCAAAGGATTGTCGCCTCCGTGTATTCTTAAAAATCCTGCGCTTTGTTCAAATGATTTTTCTCCCATTCGTGGTACATTCAACAGTTCTTTTCGAGTTTTGAAAAAGCCGTTTTCGCTACGATAATTTACTATGTTTTGAGCCAAAGTTGCTCCAAGCCCCGATACGTACATTAGCAAATGTTTGCCGGCTGTATTTACATTTACTCCTACCAAATTAACACAATTTACAACTGTCTGGTCAAGACTTTTTTTCAATAAACTTTGATTTACATCGTGCTGATATTGTCCGACTCCTATACTTTTCGGGTCGATTTTGACTAATTCGGCTAATGGATCCATCAATCGCCGTGCAATGCTTACTGCTCCTCGAACAGTAACATCGTATTCGGGAAACTCTTCTCTTGCAATTTTCGAGGCTGAATATATTGACGCTCCATTTTCGCTGACAACAAACACTTGTATTTTGCGATCGTAATGTATGTTTGTAACAAGCCGTTCCGTTTCGCGACTTGCAGTTCCGTTACCTATGGCAATGGCGTCAATCAAATAAGCGGAAACCAGATATGATATTTTTGCTGAGGCTTTTCCTTTATCGTTTTGAGGTGGATTAGGATAAATGGTTTCATTATGTAATAAATTTCCCTGTTCGTCCAAACAAACCAGCTTGCATCCTGTTCTGTATCCGGGATCTATTCCTAACACGCGTTTTTGTCCGAGTGGAGGAGCAAGTAAAAGTTGTCGCAAATTTTCGGCAAATACGCGAACGGCTTCTTCATCTGCTTTTTCCTTACTCATGCTGGCAAATTCTGTTTCCATTGATGGTTTCAGCAAACGTTTGAAAGCGTCTTCAACGGCTTCGCTTACATGTTCCGATGATTCATTTATTCCTTTCACAAAACGATGTTGCAAACGTTCTATACAGTTATCAATGTCGGGCGATATGCTAACTCGCAATATTCCTTCCGATTCGCCTCGCCTCATAGCAAGCAGGCGGTGTGAAGTGCAACGATTCAAAAGTTCGCTAAATTCAAAATAATCCCGATATTTGTCGCCTTCATCTTCTTTGCCTTTCACAATTTTTGAACTTATGACGGCGGTATGAGCAAACGAATTTCGCACAATATTGCGTGCGCTTTCGTCTTCGTTTATCCATTCGGCAATTATATCGCGAGCGCCCTGTAAAGCCTCATCTTCATTTTCTACTTCGGCGTTAAGAAAAGCCGGTATGCGCATCGACAAATTGCGTTCGTTTTGTTTGAAAATAATATTTGCCAATGGTTCCAATCCTTTTTTTCGTGCAATTTCGGCTTTGGTAATGCGTTTTGGCTTGTATGGAAGATATATATCTTCGATTTCAGCGCTGTCCCACGACTCCTCAATCCTCTTTTTGAGTTCCGGTGTAAGTTTGCCCTGATCGTCTATCGACGAAAGAATAAATTCTTTTCGTTTTGATATTTCGACAAATTTATCCAGCATGTCGTTTATCTGGCTTGTCTGTACTTCGTTTAATCCGCCGGTTACTTCTTTGCGGTAACGACTTATAAAAGGAATACTTGCGCCTCCATTTAGCAGTTCTATTGTTTTTTCAACCTGTCGAACTGGAATACCTGTGTTTTTTGAAATCAGTGTATGAAACATCATTATTGTTTATATCAAAATATTTTTCAAAGATATATTAAATTCGGATTTGTCATGTGTTTTTATTGAAATTATTGAAAATATTTTACCTGATAGCCTTATTATAAACGGTTTACAAAACAGCAAAATCAATGTTCTTCCAAAGGTTTCGCTGTGTTTCGCAATTTAAAAGATTTAAGAATTTAAAATTAAAAAAACAAAAGAATAACAGTAGAGGCAAGGTAGCCTGTCCCTAATTGGACAGTTTTTTCGCTATTGTTCTTTAAATCTTAAATTTTAAATCCTTAAATTACGGAGCCTGTCCCGTTATGGACTGAATATTAGTAGAAATTTTGCAGCAGAAAAGTTTACGTGCGGAGCGCCGGCGGTCTTTCAAGTCATTTGTGATAAACCCGCACGTGGTGCACGTAGATATTTCATTTTTACCTTAATTGTTTTTAAATCTTAAATCTTAAATTCTAAATCTTTAAATTTTAATGAAGATTTTTAAAAAAAATTTTTGTTTGTTTATAAAATTTTATACATTTGCTTCTGATTTATTATACAATTGGCATTCATTATTTTTTTATTTTTTGTTAATATTTTGAACTTAAATGTCTTATAATATA
>JAITLJ010000025.1 GCA_031277925.1 Prevotellaceae bacterium
GTAACCAAGATTACTCCATTGACAAAATGTTTCTGTCAAAGAATATTCTGTAAATGGAATTTCTATAGGTTTTTCTTCCTTCCCGCAGGAAACCGTCATTCCTGCCAAAATCAGCAATATTGCTGCTGTTTGTAATATTGTCTTTTTCATGTCTTTTATTTTTATTAATTTTTATAGTAATACCAACCCGTCATCAGACAATAATTTATATAAATTGAATATCAGCAAAATATCATTATTTTTTAGTCTGTTTTGATACCGTTTTGGTATAAGTATCTTCTAATCTAAATTACAGAATTTTAATTGATATTTTGGTATAAAACCGGCATTTTATTCATTATTTTATATGTAAATTCCTTTTAATAAACAATATAATATAACAATAAAAAACATCTGATTCAGGCATATCGTATTTATCGAAATTTTAGATTATATTTGCATTTTAATTTTAAAAAACACAAGATATGTTTATAGACAGTTCAATTAATTACAAAATTGCAGATATTAGTCTTGCCGACTGGGGACGTAAAGAAATAGAAATAGCCGAAAAAGAAATGCCCGGATTGATGGCAATTCGCAAAAAATATTCATCTCAAAAACCTTTGAAAGGAGCGCGAATTATGGGTTCGCTGCACATGACAATTCAAACAGCCGTACTAATCGAAACGCTTGTAGAACTTGGCGCAGATGTACGCTGGTGCAGTTGTAATATTTTTTCTACACAGGACCATGCAGCGGCAGCCATTGCAGCAGCAGGAATTCCTGTATTTGCATGGAAAGGCGAATCGCTTGAAGATTACTGGTGGTGTACGGCAATGGCATTAACTTTTCCCGGTTACAAAGGCGCAAATTTAATTGTTGATGATGGCGGCGACGCAACTTTGCTTATACACAAAGGTTTTGATGCCGAAACAGATGCTTCGATATTAGATGTTCAGGCAGACAGTTACGAAGAACAGGTTATAAACAATACTCTTAAACTTATTTTAACCGAAGATTCTGACAAATGGCATCGCGCCGTAGAAGAATGGAAAGGAGTGTCGGAAGAAACAACCACAGGTGTGCATCGTCTGTACCAAATGAAAGAAGCAGGCAAATTACTTGTTCCTGCAATTAATGTAAACGATTCGGTTACGAAAAGCAAATTTGACAATCTGTACGGCTGTCGCGAATCGCTTGCCGATGGCATTAAACGTGCAACTGACGTTATGATAGCGGGAAAAGTTGTTGTCATTTGCGGCTACGGCGATGTGGGTAAAGGTTGCGCACGTTCGATGCGCGCTTATGGAGCACGAGTTATTGTTACCGAAATAGATCCAATTTGCGCATTACAGGCGGCAATGGAAGGTTTTGAAGTGAAAACAGTAGAACAAACTCTCGACGAGGCAAATATCTACGTTACGGCAACAGGAAACTGCGATATTATTACATACGAACATTTGAAAAAAATGAAAGACCAGTCAATCGTATGCAATATTGGACATTTCGACAATGAAATTCAGGTACAGCAACTCGAAAATGATAAAACAGTAAAGAAAATTCAAATAAAACCACAAGTAGATAAATATACTTTTCCCGATGGACATTCAATCTTCCTTTTGGCAGAAGGACGTTTGGTAAATCTTGGATGCGCAACAGGACATCCCTCATTTGTTATGAGTAATTCATTTACAAATCAAACACTTGCACAAATTGAATTATGGACAAAAAATTTGGATATTAATGTTTATCGTCTTCCGAAAAAATTAGATGAAGAGGTAGCCCGTTTACATCTTCAGCAACTTGGCGTTAATCTTACAACATTATCGCAAAAACAGGCAGATTATATCGGCATTTCAATTGACGGACCATTTAAAGCCGAACACTATAAATATTAAACGCTTCTGATTAAGAAAAGTTGTGTTAAAGACAGTTAATGATTATAATATTTTTGCATCATTTTGACCATTTTTTGCATCTATATAATATATGTAAAAAAATACAGTGAAAAACAACAAATACATATTAAAATTTAAACCGTTGTTATTTATGATGATAGCAATTATTTTGTTTTGTGTGGCGTGTAAAAATGATGAATTTAATACAGATGTTAACACAACAGAAGACGTTGTTATTGCAAATGAAATTGAAACAAGTATAAAAGCAGCAGGACTTATTTGCAGAGAAGTGGAAATAATATCGGAAAAAATGAAAAATGGACAGGCAATAGGCGTTATTATACACGAAGAACGAAACGAATGGGAGTATAATTTTAATACGGATTTATTGTCGGGGAAAATAATTGTTGGTTATTCGGAACAAAATATAACCGACAGCGAGATTAAAAATGTAGACTGCTCAAATTTACAAATTCATTATTACGAAAACATCTGGATGTTATTATTCGGTTCATTTACAATAGAAAATGTCGGCAATATATCTTCGGAAAGTAAAAAATATAAAATTAAAACAGACGGATTTGGGTATTCAGATGCCAAAAAATCAAATGTTCCCGATATTACAGTAAATTCGGATTATGTAGCCGATTATAATTTTGCGCAGGAAAACATTCCTGCAAAACTTGTTTTTTCAGGTTCAGGCTACGGAAAAAATCAATTATCGGGCAATCATAAACAATCAATAACAAAAGATATTGAAATAGAACTGTCTGAGTTTAAAATCATTGGCGGAAAAATTAATATTACCATAGACAAATACGGCGAAACGTTTCCGATAGAAGTGGAATATTCCGAATCGGGACGAACCGTAACGTACAAAGGCAGACAACAAACAACTTACTATAAAAATTAATAAAAATAAAATATTGTTTAATATAAAATGAAAAAAAAGAAAAAAATGAAAAAATTAATTTTAGCTGCATTTTTAGCAATCTTTGCATTGGGCAGCATGACTTCGTGTAATTCGGATGTGGAACCGATAGAATATACGCCACAGTATATATTGGCAGTAAATATTTCGGATTTAATGAGAAACGGATTGATTGAAATTTTCAGTTATGAAGAAGCCGTATCGGCAAAAATTGTGAAAGGAGAAGAATTACCCGCTTCAATTACGGTTATTACAAATGCTTTGGGAGACACTATAGGATGGAAATCCGATTTCAAAGATGAACAGAATCTGACATATCTTAAAGACAGTATGACAGTTACGTTTAATGAAGATAAAAGCACAAAAACTATTGACTGCTCCAAAATAACAATGTTAAACCAATACGATGGCGGAACTATAAAATTTTTTGGAACTATTGCAGTAACAAACAGTTTAACAAGCGAAACCGAAACAACCCGTGAAGTTATAACTAACCAGTTCGGTTATGGAAAGGAAAACAACGATTTGTATTTGACTGCTTTCTATACGTTTAACAGTAAATATGAAAATGCCGTAATGAATGAATGTAAAATTAGCGGAAGCGCATCAGGAAATCATTTCGAATATGGAACATTTTCGCAAGAAATCGGCACAGAACTTAATGCCGGAGTATATAATTATTTCACGAGCGGTTCAATGACTCTGATTGTACCTGAATTTGGAGGATTTATTTCTCCTGTAGGAGTGTCATTCACAGCAAGTTCAATAATTATTGAATATGAAGGAAATACTACTGTTTATTAATACAAACTCAAAATTTTTATAAAAAATTTTATTTATTTAGAAAATTTGATTTAACATAAAACCCCCAAATTCTCCATAACTCCAAAATCCCGAAATGCTTTCTGCTATCGGGATTTTGATTTTTATTATATTCGCGCTGACGGAATAATATCGTATCCGCAAGTTTTATTGTTCAAATATTTGAAATATCCTGTTATTGCAATCATTGCAGCATTGTCGGTTGTAAATTTAAGTTGAGGAAGATATACTTTCCAGTTTTTGATTTTTCCTTCATCAACAATTGCGTTGCGCAAACCCGAATTTGCCGAAACGCCGCCCGATATTGCAATTTCTTTTATTTCTGTCATTTCTGATGCTTTTATAAGGTTTTTTAATAAAATTCTGATAATTGCATTTTGCAGCGATGCGCATAAATCGGCTTTATTTTGTTCAATAAAATCAGGATTTTGGGCAATTCGGTCGCGAATAAAATATAGAAACGATGTTTTTAATCCGCTGAAACTGTAATCCAGTCCGCCAACAACAGGATGCGCAAAAGCAAAAGCACTGGCATTTCCTTCTTTTGCAAGTTTATCAATAACAGGACCGCCGGGATACGGCAAACCTATAACTTTTGCGCATTTGTCAAACGCTTCGCCGGCTGCATCGTCAACAGTTTTACCGATTATTTCAAAATTCATATAATCCTTTACAACAACCATTTGCGTGTGTCCGCCTGAAACAAGCAGGCATAAAAAAGGAAATTCGGGATGAGGATTTTGTTTATTTTTTTCGTCTAAAAAATGAGCAAGAATATGTCCTTGCAAGTGATTTACTTCGACCATTGGAATATTAAGCGCCTTTGCAAAACCCTTTGCAAACGAAACGCCTACAAGCAACGAACCCAAAAGTCCCGGACCTCGTGTAAATGCAATTGCCGAAATTTCATTTTTAGTAATTTCTGCCGTTTTAATCGCCATCGACACAACAGGAACAATATTTTGCAGATGTGCACGCGATGCAAGTTCAGGAATTACACCTCCGTAAAACTCGTGAACAGATTGATTTGCAATGATATTAGACAGCAAAATTCCGTCTTTTATTATTGCTGCTGACGTATCATCGCACGATGATTCTATACCAAGAATAATAGCCATAGTTTTAAAATTTATGCAAAAATGCTTCAAATTATTGAATATTTCATTTTTTTTCGTTTTTTTTGCAGAATATATATGTGAAAAATGTTGTTAAAAACTATAAGAGGAATATTGCAAGTCTTGATGTTACTGGTAATTTTATTGCCTTTAACGGCGTATTTTATGATTAAACTTCCACCTGTTCAAACATACATTATCCAAAAAATAACGAACGAAATATCGCAAATAACAAAAACGAAAGTAAGTATAAAATCGGTAAACTACAAATTTTTCAAAAGTTTGGTAATAGATGATCTATATGTTGAAGATACGGAAGGCGATACGCTTGTCAGTATAGCCGAAATAGAGGCAAGCCTTGCAAATATTTGGTTTACAGGCAAAAAAATCAATCTCAGTTCGATAAAACTTACTAATGGACAGTTTAACTTAATAACAACAAACGATACGCTTAATCTGGATAAACTGTTAGCGCGTTTGTTGAGCGATGAAACAGACAATGATACAGTGCAAAGCGAAAGTTTTTCACTGGCAACCAAACGATTGGAATTGAGCAATTTCAGGTTTTCGTTGCAAAACAGAGACGATACGGATGAAGCAATACCTGCGCAAATCAATTTTTCGGATTTAAGAATTGACAGTATATATCTTACCGCAAACAACATAAAAATAATTGCGGATACTGTATTTTTCGATATTTCACATCTCGGGTTCCGCGAAAAGTCGGGTTTTCACCTTATAAAAATTTCAACAGGGAAGAAATCTTATGTTTGTTCACACAGAGCTTATTTGCCTGAACTTTCGATAATTGATGATTATACAAATTTAAAATTTGATTATTATGCAATGAATTTTCCGAACGGTAGCGATGACATTGACGATTATCTAAACAGAGTTCGTATGGAAGCTGATATCGTCGGTGGATATCTGGCTTTCAAAACGATAGGTTTTTTTGCTCACGATTTGGCAAGCGCTAATATTATTGTTTTTCCGCAAGGAAAAGTAAACGGAACTGTTGCCGATATGCATACTGAAAATTTTAATATAAAAAGCGCAACAGGCTTCACAAGCCTGACAGGAAATTTTTCATTTAAAGGATTACCTGAAATTGACTCAACCGTATTTATTTGCGATAATTTGACCATAACAACAAATGTAAAAGACATAAATACAACATTTAAACAAATTACGAATAACGGCGAAAATGTATTGGGCAAACAATTCGATATGTTTACAAATATTGATTATTCAGGTAATTTATCGGGATATTATAATAATTTTTTGGTAAAAGGACTGTTCAATACCAATCTTGGAAAAATAAAAACAGACACAAAATTTGATTTTTCATCTGTTGAAACTGATTTTAAATTTGACGGTGATTTGACGTTGACAAATTTTGATTTGGGAAAATTTGTGGGAACTGAAGATATTAAAAACGTATCGTTGGATATTAATAAAATGCGTGGCGTACAACCTGTAAATGGAGCGTTCAAACTGTATGCCGAAGGTAAAGTTTCGGAACTGTTTTTTAATGAGCGCAAATACAGCGACATTGATATTGCCGGCGACTTGTCAAACAATGCTTTCAATGGAGAAGTTACATGTAATGACGAGAACCTGAAATTTGATTTTTTGGGAAATATCAACATGAATAAAACCGAAAAGGATGATTATCGCTTTGTTTTTACAACAAACATAACTTATGCCGATTTATACAAATTGAAAATAAAAACCGATGACACAACATCAATATTTTCCGGAAAAATTGTTGCCGATTTGCATGGAAAAAATATCAATTTCAATGGGTCATTAAAATTGCAAAACGCAAAATATAAAGATTCTCACGAAGTTATCAATATTGAAGAAATACAGTTAAAAGCAGAACAAAATGGAAATAATAATAAAATACTGTTAGAGTCATCATATTTTGATGCAGAATACAAAGGAAATGACAGTTTTGAAGGATTTGTATCAGATGCAAAATCTATAATTTCAAAATATATTCCAAATATTCACAGCGATGTAACCTGTGCTGAAAACGGCAAATATGAACTTAACATTACCACAAAACAAATACAAAATATTGCAAGAATTATAAGTCCACAACTTTTTATAGCCGAAAATACAGTTACAAATATCAAAATAGAAGACCATACTGCACAACTTTATATAAAATCAGGTTTTATAGGCTTTGGTGAAACTTCAATAAAAAAAATCAACTTAAAAAGTAATATTAATTCCAAATTCATGTTTGATGCCGATTGCGAAGAAATGACTGTTGAAGGACTTAATTTTAAAAATCTGTTCATAAACGGCGATGTCAATAATAATGAAATATTAACCACAATACGTTACGATAACAAAACTGAAAAAATTAACAAGGGCAATATAAATCTGCAAACGCAAATATTGAAAGATGATGAAAATATTGGTTACTTGTTCAAAATAAAGCCATCGCAAATAATAATTAACAATAACGTTTGGGATTTTGCACTGAACGAGATGAAAATCAAAAAAAATTATTTTGAAGTATCGAAATTTGATGCAGTCAGCGGCTCGCAAAAAATTTTTATAAACGGAATATATTCCACCATGCCAAATACTTCGATGCGTCTTGAATTGACAAAATTTGACATCGCAAATTTCAATCCTGTATTCGAAACCGAAGGCTATAAATTTGAAGGAAATATTTTCGGTAATGCGCAAATTGCCAATATTGGCGGAAATACAATGTTTTTTTCGGATATAAATACAACCGATATTTATGCAAACAATTGGTTGCTTGGAAAAATTTCGTTAATGAGCCGATGGAAAGAAGAAACAAAAAGTATGGAATTTGCATCTAAAATTACAAAAAACGGAAACGAAAAACTCAATGTTCGCGGTTCGTACGTGCCAAATAAAGATTATTACGATTTAATTTTTGATGCAAAAAAATTTGAACTTAAAATTGCCGAAGCTTTGATAAACAGCGAATTGAACGAAATAGAAGGAAGCGTATCGGGCACTGTAAATTTGAAAGGAGCAGGAGGAAAATTAAATTTGCTTGGCAAGGCAACTCTCGACAGCGCAGGATTTACAGTTGATTTTTTAAAAACGCATTATTTACTTTCAACTCCAATAAGTTTTGTCGAAAATGCAATTAAAATCCAAAATGCTACATTGCACGACAGGCAAAACAATACAGGACGTTTGAATGCCGCCGTAACTCATGAACATCTCAGAAACTTTGTATTCGACATAAATATTAATGCTGATAAATTATTGGGAATGAATACAGCAGCAAACAATAACGATGAATTTTACGGAAAAGCATATATTTCGGGACTTGTACATATGAAAGGAAAACTAGAAGACTTAAATTTTAATATTAATGTAAGACCCGAAAAAAACACAAAAATTGTTATACCGATTAACTCTGCCTCCATATCCGAAAAAACGCTTCTTACTTTTGAAAACAACGATTCTGTAAACAAAATGAGCGATGAAGAAAAATTTATGGCTCAAATAAAGAAAAATCACGAAGCAAACTCGGCGAAATCGGATCTTAATATATCCCTTGCAATTACAATGAACAGAAATGCGGAAGTTCAAATCATACTTGACGAAAATTCGGGAGATGCAATAACAGGAACAGGTTCGGGAGCGCTGCAAATGAGCGTAAATCCAAGTGAAGAAAAATTTAAATTATACGGAAATTACACTATCGAAAACGGAAGTTTTAAATGGACGCTTCCAATGCTGAATGTTTTATCAAAAGAGTTTATAATCAACAGCGGCAGCCAAATAAATTTTAACGGCGATATGAATCAAACAAAAATAAATATTACAGCCGATTATGTACGAACTTTGCGTTTGTCGCTGCGCAATCTTTTAGCCGACACAACTATCAGTAATACAAAATATCCTGTTGTATGTCGAGTACAGCTTACGGGCAACATTTCAAACTTTATGATAAAACCTGTTATAGACATCCAAAATATTGATGTTGACACAAAAGCGCGTGCGCAAGCGATGTTAAATACAGACGAAAAATTGTGGAAACAATTTTCATTTTTACTTGCATTCGGCAATTTTATTCCCGAAGAACAAATGGGAACCATTATCAGTAATGCAAGTATAACGTCAAATATTTCGGAAATTTTATCAAACCAGTTGAGCGCATGGCTTGCATCGCTTAAAGTTCCTGTAGATCTTGGCGTTGATATTCGCACGGGAAACGCTTCGAACGAAACTGAATTTGATGCTCACGCATCAATTAAAATGTTTGAAGACAGAGTTGAAATCAGCGGAAATATCGGCAGTGCGCCGCGTACATCTACAAGCGATATTGCAGGCAATTTTGATGTTGATATAAAATTAAATCCTCAGGGAAGTTTGAAATTCAAAGCATTCAGCCATTCGACCGATGAATATACCGACGATATGGAAACAAGCAGGCAAGGAGGACGAATTTCGTATCAGGGAGGATTTAATACATGGAAAGAACTGTGGAACTCAATATTTCGTCCTAAACGATTGCGCCAGCGCCGCGAACAGTTGCGGCAAAGACGGACAAATATACAGGATTCGATAAATGCATCGCCAATAAATTCAAACGAAATTGAAATAAAACAAGATGGTACGGCAGATACAGTTCGTTAAAACATAATATGCAGGCTGTAAAATGAAACCTTCACAAAAAAATTATTTCTTTACATTAAAACAATCCCACAAATCATTTTTGGGAAAAGGCGCGGTTATATTTATTTGATTATTATTTACAGGATGAATAAATTCTATTTTACGCGCATGCAGCGATATTCCGCCATTTGAATTTGAACGCTGATATCCATATTTCAAATCGCCCTTTATCGGACAGCCAATTGCAGCCATTTGACATCGTATTTGATGATGCCTGCCTGTCATTAGTTCAATTTCCATTAAAAAATATGTATTACTTTGTCCTGCAAGTTTATAGCGTAAACGTGCCAACTTTGCATTGCTCAAAGGTTTTTCGCAAATAAATGATTTATTTATTTTTTCATTGCGAATTAAATTATGAATAAGAGTATCTTCTTCGATTTGCGGCTTGTTTTTTACTATTGCAAAATATGTTTTGTGTACATTTCCATGTTTAAACATATTATTGAGTCGCGCAAGCGCTTTGCTTGTTTTTGCAAAAATAACCGCACCGCTCACGGGTCGGTCAAGTCGATGCACAACGCCGATAAAAACGTTTCCCGGTTTGTTATCTCTTATTTTAATATATTGTTTCAGAACATCGCTTAAAGTTATATCTCCGGTTTTGTCTGTCTGTATAATTTCGCCCGCACATTTGTTCACAATAATTATGTGATTGTCTTCATGTAATATTCTATTTTCAATACTATCGCTAATCATTGTATTTTAATTTTTACAAAATTATAAATAAAACATAAAACAATCTGTTAAAAATGTGTCAAAAAGTGTTTTAATTGTTATAATCATATAAATATCAACAATATACAATATTATTTATTTTAGGAATATTTTGAGATTTCATTGATTTTTAAATAGTTATAATCAAAACAAAAAGTCAAAATTGAGCACAGAATCACACATCTGATTGCAATATTTCGCTGATAAGAAGTTGCTTTTATTAAATGAACATATCATTCGACGTGCATTATATTAAACATAGAAAATGCTTATCAATCATCATTATGAAACCTTTGCAAGGCAAAAGTGTTTATAACATGTTAATATTTAGGTGATTATAATTTGTTTATGTGAAATATTTCATGTATCTTTGCATCATGTTTAATAAAAAAAGACAACAAATGGGTTTTAGTGACGGTTACGTGGAAAAA
>JAITLJ010000081.1 GCA_031277925.1 Prevotellaceae bacterium
TCGCCAGTAGCATTCATGTTAAAAGTCGGCTTGAATGCAACTACCCGTCCGCTTTCGGCATGGCACATTACTATTTCACCTGTACCGTCGTTGTCCAAATCGGCTAATGCCAATATACTGGGAGGACGGTGATAAGGAGTTCCCATATCCATCGCGCTATAGCCTGTTCCTAAAGTCGTGAAATCATATCGACCAATTCTTTCGCCTGTCTGCCCATTATAAATGTTTATATATTTGAGTGTAGTAGATGCTCCGCTACCACTTGTTCCTTCATTTCCCATGATAACAATTTCGGGTTTACCATCGCCATTGAGGTCGCCCACCAAAGGAGAAGTAAATCCATCAATATAATTTCCGGATGAAGAACGTGGCGAAATCTCATATTTTTTACGAATATCAAACGTTATATCTGTAGGCATTTCTTCATAACATTCGATATTTTCGTCTATTACGTTTACAGGTCGGTTGTATTCAGTAACATTTACAGTAAGATTAGCCGTAACCTGCACGCCGTTACATGTAAGTCCGTAAACTATGGTTATTGTTGTATTTCGGCACGGTAATGCAGGGTCGAAATCAATAAATCCGCCTGTTATCACCGTTGCCGTACCCTGAGTAACAGGATTCAAAGTTGAGAGTATATTTAAAGTGTAAGCCGAACAGGTAAGAGTATCGTTGGCAAGTACGTTTACGCGTACTTTTTGCATTGGTCCTGTTGCTGCATAGTCATCTACTGCTCTAAGATTCTGTGCGGCGGCAAATATAACCGGCACAAAAAACATGACAAGCAAAACCAGAACCGCTCTGACTTTAGATTTCAGTTTAAACATAAATAAATCGTAACCATCAAAGGTTAAGAATTCAAAATTTAGATATTTTTTCTTCATATTTTTAATTTTATTAAATTTTACATTTCTTATTTTTATGAATATACATAAATAATTACCTTTAAACATTATAATAAATTAATAATATGCATATTATATTTATTATATGTGTTAATAGATATTCGATAATCATAATTAATACAATTTTTTCAGGCATTAATACGAATAATCATAACATTTTTATACTAAACAAACACTTTTAATATCAAGTCTAACAATTTATTAGACAATTAATATCTTATATTAAGAATTTTTGAATACAAAAATTCGCACAAAAGTCATAATTAATATTTAAATTTATTATTAAAATTAGCCCTTATATTTATAAATAGACACACTGCATAAAAAATATTTGACGATTTTAACGTATTTTTGCTTTATCAATATTAAAATTATCACATTTTAACAAACAAATATAAAAAAGAGGTTTAAATGATATAATAAAAATTTAACGGTCAGTAATGCATAATTTATAAACGAGTAAAATATTAAAGGAAAGGCGTTTATCAGCTTGCAGAACTAAAATATTTAATAACATGGCAAAAATAACGTTTTATTTGTATATTATTTGATTATTAATATATTATAATTATATTTAGTTTGAAAAACCTTGAGATTTCGTAACGTTATAACCGATTGTTGAAGTTTATAACAACAAATCTCTGCTGTCCTGTAAAAAAAATCCGTTTCGATATAACGCAGCAAAGCAGAAGAAATTTAAATATTTAAAAATTCAAAAGATTTAAAGTATACCTTCCTACGTTTGTAAAAAAAATAAAAAATCGTGGTATGGTACAAATACATAAAATTTTCTAATAAATGCATTTTAATAAAAATTTTCGCATAAAACTGATAATTCGCAATTGTTTTTTACCTTTACCAAAATTTTATTTTAAGTCAAAACAATGAAAAAAGTAAACAGGCAAACAGAACTGAAAGTGAAGTATGATGCCATATTGCAGGATTATATAATGGAAGCGACAGGAAAAAGTCGCACGGCTGTAAAATCGCTTTTTGCACATAAACAGATTTTTGTAGATGGCGAAAATATTGCTCAATACAATTTTGAAATCAAAAAAAATCAGATAATAACTATACATTCAACAGGAACGGCTCTCGATAAAATTGGCAATGAATTGAATAATCTTAAAATTGTATTTGAAGACAATGATATAATTGTTGTAGAAAAACCGTCGGGCATGTTGTCGATATCAATCGGCAACAATAATGAAATGACTGCTTACAGTCTTTTGCGTAATTATTTAAAAGTGAAATCGTTGCAAAACAAAATTTTCATTGTTCATCGTCTTGATAAAGGCACATCAGGATTGATGCTGTTTGCAAAAAGCGAACAGGTAAAACGAACATTGCAATCGAACTGGAATAAATCCATATTGCAGCGTAAATATATCGCCGTAGTTTGCGGGAGACTGAAAAACGAAACCGGTACAATAATTTCGTATCTTAAAGAAAACAAGGCAATGCAAATGTATGTAAGCAAAAGCGCCGAAAATGCTCAACAGGCTGTGTTATCGTATCGAGTATTGAAAAGCAATAACAGTTTTTCGTTGATTGAAGTTGAACTCGAAACCGGACGCAAAAACCAGATACGCGTGCAAATGCAGGAAACGGGACACAGCATTGTCGGCGACAAAAAATACGGAGGCAAACCTTCTTCAATCGGACGTTTGGCTTTGCATGCAAAAACATTGGAATTTATTCATCCCGTAACGCATGAAAAGATGCGCTTTTCGACAAAAACGCCGAAGAAGTTTATGATTGTTTTTGATGATTGAAATAGTCGCTACTTATACCAAAACGTCATCAAACTGTAATTTATACAAATTGAATGTCAATAAAATATCATTATATTGTAGTCTGTTTTGATACCGTTTTAGTATTAATAAGTATTAAAACAGTTTCTTGTTATTTATTTTTATTCAGCAAATTATTTAGGAAGTCTGTTGCTTTGTCTTTTATTTTTTCTTCTACTTTGTTTTTTGCCGAATCGATAATGGATTCGATTTCATGTTTTGCCTGATTTTTCAATGAATCAGCAGTTGCTTTTATTGTTTCCTGTATATTACCGACATTGCCGCCGATAGCAGACGAAACCGAACTTCCATAACTTGGCAAACCAAGACTGAATGTGGGATTTTTTAACGTTCCTTTAATTTTTACGCCTACTTTTACTTTGTTTGTACCTGAGCTTGCAAGTCCCAATTTAGACAATGTACTGTTGATTTCAGCGCCTATTTTTCCTGCTGGAATATCAACATCGGCATCGTAGTTCAAATCGTTGGCAAGTCCGTGTTCTCCGCCGATTTTCATGTCTAAATTACCTAATTTTACGTCAAACGGATTTATTTTTATCATGCCGTTTGTTATTGCAAAGTTAAGATTTACGTTTTTTATTGATTTTATGCTGTCGATTTTCAGCAGTCCTGCCAGTTTGTTAATACTTTCGTTGGCAGCCAGCAATATGTCTTTGGTTTTGAACGAACCTTCGGCGTTTAATGTTTTATAATTTATATTCATGTTTTTATCCAGTTCTGAATTTAGATCAAGCGACAGGCTCACTTTGCCGTTTGTACTGTTCAGTATGGGAGCAAATTTTCCAAATATGTCAAATGTTTTTACTGCATCGTTAATATCAACATCCGCGAGTGATAAATTCATTTTTACGGCGGCTTTGTCGGTATTTTGAGCAAAGTACGAACCCGAAACGTTTATTTGTCCGCCTGCGGTATTGCTGGCTATTTTTTCGAGATTCAGTTTTCCTTCTTTCATGCTTATGTTGCCAACAAAATTTGTCATTGTAATATTGTCGTAAACAAGTTTGTCGGCATTTGCCTTTATTGCAAAATCAATATTTGCAGGTAAAATTATAACGCCTGTGTTTGAAATGTCTGTCGACCTGTCTTCGTCTGAATTGGCGCTGACAGTTAAAAAGTCATTACAATCGAAAAGTGCGGATTTCAAACTAAGATTTCCTTTCAATGGATTGCCTTTGAAAATATAAGGCAACATGTTTTCAAAATGTCCCGCAAGATACAAATCGCTTTTTCCCATTTTTGCATCAAAGGAATTAAGTTCGCAATATGTGGGTTTGAACGTAAGCGATGCATTGTTGATATTTATATCTGAAGATGTTCCGTCGAGCCTCATTTTAAAGTTACTCATCGATAAAACGCCGTTCAGTATTATTTTTTCATATTGTTTATTTTCGATTTGCGACAATAATCCTGCAAACGTGATATTGGCATTAAACATACCGTCGAGCGAAGTATTTACAAGAGGCAAGCATTTGCGCAGTGATGAGAAATCTATTTTGCCGCTTGTTGTGAAATGCATGTCAGGATCGGTAAACGGATAAAGAACTTTACCTGAAACGGCAAATGGATTATTGATTATGTCCAAACTGAATTTTGATAAATTAATCACGCTGTTTGCGTCTTTATTTTTGTTCAAAATCATATCAAGGTCGATATTGAGATTTTTTATCGCTTCCGAGAATCCCGAATATTTTATGTAACCATCTTTCACCTTCAAAGCAAGTGTTATCACAGGCATTGAGTTTTCGTTTAACAGTCCTTTCATTGTTGCATTCATCGACAAGTCGCCTTGCGTTTCAATGTCGTTTACTTCGGTTAATATTGTAGATGGAATTAATCCTAACAGTGATTTCAATGATGGAACTTTTAATCCGTAAATCAGGTCAAAATCAATACCGTTGTCATTGTTTTTTATTACGCCATCGGCTTTCAGCGCCATTTTGTTTATTTGTATTTCGTTTTCTTTCAGCGTAAAGATATTGTTAGCAAAGTCGGCATCAAAATTTCCGCTTATTGCAAGCGCCATATTCGACACAATTGGAGATGCTTTGCTGTAAACGCTCAGGCTTTCCGATTTTGTTGATAATGTAATTACATCATGACTCGACGAAAGTTCGCCTTTCAAATTAAGATACATGTTGTCAATATTTGCAAATATTTCATCTGCTTCATTGTTATACCTGATATTTGCATTTTTGATTTCTAATTTCTCCAGACTTAATTTAAATTCGGATGATTCTTCTGCTGTTTGTTCAATATCTGTTTCATCCGCTTTCATAATATTCCAGTTGGCATTGCCATTGGCAAGCAGTCGGGCTTTGATGTCTGGATTGTCAATCAACACCGATTTGATTACAAAATCGCCTTTTAAAAGCGCCCAAACATCAACGATTACCGAAAGCGATTTAATATCGGCAAGAGTGTCGCCTTCAAAATCATCGATGCCGCTAACAGTAATATTTTCAAGCGATACCGCCACATTCGGAAATGTTCTGAAAATAGTTATCTTCAGATTGTTAAAATCGATATGAGCGTTTACTTTTTCGTTAATAATTTCCTTTGCGGCAGATTCTATTTTGCCTCTGAACAAAGTTGGCACGGCAATAATAATCAATATCAATACTGCAATAAGAATTGCTAATGATTTCAATATGATTTTAAATATTTTCATAATTTAATAAATTTTAATATTTTCACTTGCCGCAAAAGTAAACTAAATATTTTGAATTATGCATTTTATCAGAATAATTAACAATAAATAAGATTGATATTTGTTGTTGTTTGCGATTTGCAAAATCAGTTTCGTTTGTTTTCTAAAATAAAGCAAGCAGTAAATTAAAACATATTTTCTATTTATATTTACAAATTAAATCTTTTATAAATAAATTCATTTCATAAAATCATATTTCTATTAAAACTGCATGAATATATTGATATTTAATTATTTCACAATTTATAGTCATTAAGTTTGAAATCAGTGGCTGATTTGCAATTTGATAATTCGTAATTTGTTTTTACCTTTGCAACAAATAAAAAATAATAAAATTAAAAACAATGAACATTCCATCAAACTTAAAGTATTCAAACGACCACGAATGGGTGCGTGTTGAAGATAACAACATAGCGGTTGTTGGCATTACCGATTTTGCTCAAAGCCAATTGGGCGATATTGTTTTTGTCGACATACAAACCGAAGGAGAAACGCTTTCGGCAGGCGAAGTTTTCGGAGCAATAGAAGCAGTAAAAACAGTTTCGGATGCTTTGATGCCTGTTTCCGGACACATTATCGAAGTAAACGCAGAACTCGAAAGCGCACCGGAATCGGTAAACAAAGATCCTTACGGCGACGGCTGGATGATAAAAATAGAAATGTCAAATCCCGATGAATTAAACAATCTGCTTGTTGCAGAACAATATCAGGAAATTGCACAGTAAACTTTTTGAATCTGTAATTAGTCATTCTTTCATAATTATTGCAACTGTTTATTATTAAGATATAGAGCGTAAATTATCGAAAAAAAACGAGTTTTATATTGATACAGGCAAAAATTCAGCAAAATATGAATATTTTTTCTTTTATCTTCTTTTGTGTCAAGATAAATTAACAGAAATAAATAGTCGCTCCTTAAAAAGGGTCGAAACAGTTAATAATTAATAAATTATAGGCATAAATTATCGAATCAAAATACCGAGTTTTATACAGATACAGGCAAAAATTCGGCAAAATATGAACTTGTTTCTTTATTTTCTTTTTGTGTCAAGACAAAAGTAACATAAAAAAATAAATATCTGACAGAAATTTTAATGTATTGGCATTGTCTTTTTTTATATATTCGTAAGGAGCGACTAAATAACTGTCCGAAAATTTTAATGTCGTAGCATTGTCTTTTTTTTTATTCGTAAGGAGCGACTGCATATCGCAATCCTATTTTTACAGGACGGCAATGTTGATGTTTCAACACGGCGGTGTTGCAAAATAAAGATAGCGAAGACGAAAAAATGATTCAAAAAGCGTCATTGCAAGAAGCGAAATAATTTAAGATTTAAAATTTAATGATTTAAAATTAAAAAAAACGAATTGCATTTGCCAAACTAAAAAACAAACAAAAAATGATTAATAAACAAATGCCATTCCGAAAACGTCTGTAAAGTTTTGACGTACCAATGTTTTTATTTCAGTTAAATCGACTTTATATTTTAATTCTTTTTCGATTGATGTTACTCCTTTATCAACAAAACCGCAGGGATTTATGTAATTAAAATAATTCAAATCGGTATTTACGTTCAAAGCAAAACCATGCATGGTAACAAATCCCGAACATTTGACTCCTATTGCACATATTTTACGCGCCATTTTGGTGTCAGCATCAAGCCAGACTCCGATAGCGCCTTGCATGCGTTCGCCTTTTATTCCGTATTTGTCTGTTGTGCGAATAACTACTTCTTCCAGTCGATATATGTATTCTTTAATTCCTGTTCCAAACATATCAAGGCGAATTACAGGATATACTACCAGTTGTCCCTGTCCGTGATAAGTAATATCGCCTCCTCTGTCAACTTTGATAAATTCGGCGTTTTTTGCTTTCATCTGAATTGTGTCTATCAGCATGTTTTGTTTGTTGCCGTTGCGTCCAAGTGTATATACATGAGGATGTTCGACCATTAACAGATAGTTTATACTCGATTTTCCCAAATGTTTTTCTTCTTTCAACTGTTCGAGCAAAAGTTGCTGTTTTGTCCATGCATCGCGATAACTTAATATTTTTAAATCAATCAATTTTGTTTTTATCATAATAATAAATTTATAAATTTCATAAGCAGCAAGTCATTGGTTTGTGTTGATTTTTCTTTTTTATTTTTGGCAATTCCGATTTTTCAACTTTCAACATGTCGTTCGGCATGATAACTTGATCTTACCAAAGGCGCGCTTTCGACGTGGGCAAATCCTTTTTCAATTCCGATGTTGCGATATTCTTCAAATATTTTTGGATGTATGTATTCAGCAACTTCGATATTGCATTTTGAAGGTTGCAGATATTGTCCTATTGTCATAACAGTGCAGCCTGCCGATAGCAAATCGTTCATTGTTTCGAGAACTTCTTTGTGCGTTTCGCCAAATCCAAGCATAATTCCCGATTTTGCCGTAATGCCCGAAGATGCTATTTGTTGTATAAGGTTCAGCGAGGTTTCGTAAGTTGCCTTGCTGCGTATGGCTTTTGAAAGTCGTTTTACTGTTTCAAGATTATGCGAAATAACTTCGGGACGAGTTTTTATAATAAAATCTATCAGGTTTTTTCTTCCCTGAAAATCGGGGATCAGCGTTTCCATCGTAACCGCAGGATTTTTTTCTTTCACGGCATTTATCACTTTCGTCCAATGTGAAGCGCCCAAATCATCGAGGTCGTCTCTGTCAACGGATGTGATTACAACGTGTTTTAATTTTAACAATTTTACCGAATTTGCAATATTTTCAGGTTCGTTTGCATCCAAATGCAGCGGTTTTCCTGTTTTTACATTGCAAAATTTACACGAGCGCGTACAAATATCTCCGCATATCATAAATGTAGCCGTACCGCAATTCCAGCATTCTCCCTGATTCGGGCATCTTCCGCTTGTACATATTGTATGCAACTGATGTGTGCGAACTGTGTTGCTCACATGTGCCGAAAGTTTATTATGCTGTAATTTTATTTTTAACCATTCGGGCTTTCTGTTTTCTGTAGACATATTATCTTTTCGCAAAATTGATTTTACAAAACTACTGCTCGTTCACTTGTTTTTTTATTTCGTCAACATAGGTGCGATTGTTGCAGAGGCGCGGAACTTTGTTTTGACCTCCGAGTTTTCCTTTTGATTTCAGCCAGTTGAAAAATGTTCCTTTCGGCAAAGCGACAACCTGAGGCATGCCAAGACTTAAATTGTATGAACGTTTTGCTTCGTAATCGGAATTTACTTTTTTGAGCGTTTCATCGAGTATTTCGGTGAATTTTTCGATGCTTTCAGGCGGTATTTCAAATTCGACAAGCCATTCGTGAGCGCCGTTATTATTTTCGCCGAAATAGACAGGCGCCGCCGTATAGTCGCCAATCACGGCTCCTGTTTCGACGCAGGCTTTGTTAAGCGCCGCTTCTGCATTGTCTATAATAATTTCTTCGCCAAAAGCATTTATAAAATGTTTTGTCCGTCCCGTAATTTTGAAAAGATATGGAGATTTTGAAGTAAATTCAACTGTATCGCCAATTTTGTAGCGCCATAATCCTCCGTTTGTAGAAATTATCATTGCATAATTTTTACCTTTTTCAATATCTTGCAACATCACTGTTTGCGGATTTTCTTTATCCCATTCTTCCACAGGAAGAAATTCATAATAAATTCCGCAATCGAGCAGCAGTAATAAATCTTTATTTTCGGGAGAATACTGCGTTCCAAAAAATCCTTCGGATGCATTATATGTTTCCCAATAATTTATATTGTCGGATGGTAATATTTTTTTATATTGCTCGTAATAAGGAGTAAACGAAACGCCACCGTGAAAAAAAACTTCAAAATTTTTCCATGTTTCTATAATCGGTTTTCCTGTTTTTTGAACTATATATTTGAGTAAAACCATAAGCCACGAAGGAACTCCCGCCATTGCTGTTACATTTGAGCGAATTGATTTTGATGCAAGTTTTTCCAATTTTTCTTCCCAGTCGGACAAAAGTATTGTTTTGCGGTCGGGCGTGCGGCTAAAATCAGCCCAAAATGGAAGATTGCTTACAAGAATTGCCGAAATGTCGCCTGTAAAAATGCCATCGCCAAGTGCGTTTATCTGACGGCTACCGCCGAGTACAAGCGTTTTGCCCGAAAGAATTTTGCTTTTGGGAAATGAATTGAGGTAAAGAGCAAGCATTTCTTTTCCTGCTTTGTAATGGCATTTGTGTAACGATTCGCGCGTTACGGGAATATATTTGCTTTTGTCGCTTGTAGTTCCGCTCGACATTGCAATCCAGCGCACAGGCGTATCCCACAGCACATTTTGTTTTTTGTGCGTAACTATTTGTTCGATATAAGGTTTGAGATTGTCGTAATCGCTTATGGGAACTGTTTTTCGGAAATCATCCGTGTTTTTTATTCCATCGAAATTGAATTGTTTGCCGAATGCAGTATTTTTTCCGTGCAGAATAAGATTTTTGAATATTTTGTGTTGTACCTCGTCGCTGCAATTAACGTAGCGCTTTACGTTTTTCATCGACGACATTAAAATTTTATTTCCGATTTTAGTCAGCATATTATTTTAAATTTTCAATATGTTCTTTTTCTATTTCTATCAATAAAATCGGCTCGTCAGTTGTGATATAATCAACGCCATGTTCAAGAAAATATTTCATGTCATTTGGGTTGTTTACCGTCCAAACGTTAATATTTATTCCTTTTAATCGTGCTTCGTCAAGCATATCTGGATTTGATTTAAATATTTTATAATTGAAATCCATACTCATTTTCCTGTCGAAGACAATGTTGTCCGTATTCTGCGTTTCATTCAGGAAGGCAACACGCACATTTGGTTTTTTTTCTTGTATGCGTTGCAGATACGAATAATCGAAACTTATGTAAAAAACCAAATCTTCGGCATTGTAGCGTTCTACTGTTTCAATAATTTTATCAACAGCGGCAAAGCCATGTTCTTTGCTTACTGCCGAAGGTTTTATTTCTAAAAAGGCGATTGTATTTTCCTGACTTACCAAAATTTTCAGGATGTCGTCAAGCAAAGCAATTGTTTCTCCGTTCGACAATTTTTTTTGCTGTAATTGTGCGAGCGCGCTTTTTTCTATGTCCAATCCTTGAAAATCGGCATCGTGATTCAGAACTAAAACCGAATCGGCTGTAAGGTAAACATCAAATTCGCTGCCTGCGCAGCCAAGTTCAATTGCTCTTTTGAACGAGGCTACCGAATTTTCAGGAAGTTTATCGACTTTCCATGCGCCGCGATGAGCAACAACTCTGTTGCCGCCAAATTGTTGTGCTGAAACAAACAGTGAAGTTGTCAGCATCAGAATAACTGTTAATTTAATTTTTTTCATGTTTTTCTTTTTTAACTGTAATTTATCTTTTATTTTATTAAATAATTTTCAATATCGCGAAATCCTGCAAGAAATTCTCTTACATTCATACGTTTTTTTCCTGCTGCATGAATATCCATAATGTTGATAAAACCTCTGTTACATGCAACTTTTAAAACCATTTTGCCATCCGATTTTATTGTTCCCAAAGGTAAATCATGCTCAATATTTTCGTAATCGGCAGAATAAATTTTTGCAGTAATATTTTGTTTGTCTGTGTTTGTAAATTCACACCAAGCCGCAGGATAAGGACTTAATCCGCGTATAAAATTGTAAATTTCTTCGGGTTTTTGCATCCAATTTATTTTACATGTTTCTTTAAAAATTTTCGGCGCCTGTTTCAGGTATTCGCTTTCATGCTGATGCTGTAAATTGATGTTTTTGCAGGCAATAGCATCAACTGTTTTCAGCACAAGAGCAGCGCCTGTTTCCATTAATTTATCATGCAATATTCCTGCGTTATCGTTATGTTTTATTTCAACTTTTTCTGAAAAAATTATATTTCCCTTATCTATTTCATTATTAATGAAAAACGTTGTAACTCCGGTAGTTTTTTCGCCGTTTATTATTGCCCAGTTTACAGGCGCAGCTCCGCGATATTGTGGCAGTAAAGATGCATGAAGATTAAACGTTCCCAATGAAGGAATCTGCCAAACGATTTCGGGTAACATCCTAAATGCTACAACAATAAAAAGTTCGGCATCGTAACTGGTAAGAGCATTTAAAAATTTTTCATCTTTTAATTTTTGAGGTTGCAGCACAGGCAAATTCGCTTTTTGTGCATAAATTTTTACCGCCGATTGCTGTAATTTTTGTCCGCGTCCGGCTGGTTTGTCGGGAACAGTAACAATGGCTACAACATTATATCCGCTTTCGACAAGTATTTTCAATGGCGCAACCGCAAAATCGGGCGTTCCCATATAAACTATTCTGATGTTTTTTGCTGATTTTGTTACCATCTTATTTTTTTCAATATATATTCGACATCCTTGCCTGTTGTTTTTATTTTCTCCAGTTTCCTTGCTAAAAGTTTAATAGCCGCTTTTCTTAAAAAAGTAATTTCTGTTTTGAAAATTCGTAATTCGATTTCAGGATATTCTTTAAGTTTTTCGTTCAGTCCTTCGTTTTGTATTCCCCAAAGTTTTGATAAAAGTTTATCGTATTCACTGTAATAAATTTCAATGTCATTAGTTCCAAGTTTTTTTAATTTGGTTTTTGATAAAAGAGTATTCGTGTCGGCATTAAATTTTTGCAACATTTGTAATAATGTATCCAAATCAATATTTGTACTGAATTCAACAGGTTTGTGATAGCCTTTTTTGTCATCTATTCTAAACAGTTGCCTGAAATATTGAGCATGTTTATCGGCGTCAAACATAGCAGAATCGGTAGTTGCTCTGTTCATCAAAAATATTCCGAGCGGTAAGAAGAGCGCATCGGCAAACCACATTGCAAAAGCGACAGGAAGCACACCTTGAACAGCCATTTTTTTTGTAATTGTAGATAATATAAAATAGGCTATAAATATCAGCAATGAAGCAACTGTCGGCATTCCCAAACCGCCTTTGCGAATTATAGCTCCAAACGGAGCGCCTATCAAAAAGAAGATGAAACAGGCTATTGACAGTGTAAATTTATAATGCCATTCAACTTTGGCTGAACGTATATTTTGTTCATTACTTGTAATATCAGTTGTAATCGTTGACATTGTTGAAAGCGCAGATGCAGATTTTTCCAGAGCATATTGCAATGCTTCGACTTTCTGGTCGCGCGAAAATTTATTAAAAACCGAATCGGCATTAATTATATTCGGCGGTCTGATTTGTGTTGTATCTTTTTTCAAAGAATTTGTACCTGTATCAATTTCTATGCGATTGTCAAAAGTGTATGACTGACTGTATTCTGTCCAAAAATAATTGACTTTTGTTTTTTGAATTTCCGAAACAGAATCAATAATATTAGCAAGTTCAGCAGATTTCATTGTTGTGTATCTGCCTTTGAATATTTCGGCATCAGTACGTTGCATTTTGTTGCCGCTTAAATCAACTATCAATGTATGGCGGTCGAAAGTTCGCTTTTGAAAAGCAAAATTATTGTTGTATTGAGTAAAATTTGAGGATGTTGCATCTTCGTACGAAACGCCGCTGTATAATGTAACAATCATATTGTCGTTTTCGGTTTTAATATAACCCGAATCGGCAACAATCAGCGCAACATTACCTTTTCCTTCGGGATGCTGATAAAGCAATATTCCTGTCATTTTGTTTGTTTTAGGATCTTTTGTCGCTACTTTTATTACATTATCGTTTATTGCACAAAAAACGCCGGGTATGATATTGGCATCCGGACGTTTATTTTTTATATCCCAAAATACGCTGTAAATTTTCATCATTGCATAAGGCATCACGTTGTCGGCAACGTACAATGCAAATACTGTAATAAAAGCAGCCACAAAAAACATTGGTCGCAAAATTTTCACAAGCGACAGTCCTGCCGAT
>JAITLJ010000133.1 GCA_031277925.1 Prevotellaceae bacterium
TAAACAGTTTTTTAGAGTTTTTTTTCGTTTTTTGCGCAAAAAAGTGCTGCTGCTTTTTGACATTATTTCCTGAACCCTTTGCAATGGAAAAATGTTCATAACAGGTTTGTATTCAGTCGGTATTATTTGCAATCCTTGTTAAAACAATCCAAGTTGATTGATGCAAACCAGGGCAATTATAATCGGCGCAATGTATTTGATTAAAATAAAGAATACGTAAAATAATCTAAATTTTATTGTTCCGTTATTTGTTAATTCGTCTTTTAGAAATTTTTTATTTATAAACCATCCGACAAAAATACATATAAACATCCCGCCGAGCGGAAGCATTAGGTTTGCCGTTATAAAATCAAGCAAATCAAATATTATAACTCCAAAAATTTTGATATGGGAAAGTACGCCAAACGACAGCGAACAGATGATTCCAATGGCAAATCCGCTTAATGATACAATTGTTGCCGCTTTATTTCGCGACATTTTGTATTGTTCGTGCAGATATGCTGTTACAACTTCGTGCAGCGAAATTATGGATGTAAGCGCCGCTATTGCCAACAACACAAAAAATATGAGCGACCATAAATTTCCAAAGGGCATTTGCTGGAATATATTGGGTAAAGTTACGAATACCAGGGTAGGTCCTTGCGATGGCGAAATATTGAAACTTGTAACTGCCGGAAATATTACTATTCCTGCCAAAATTGCGACCAGCGTGTCAAGCGCTACAACCGAAACTGCCGTTGTGGGCATGTTTATTGATTTGTTAAAGTACGAAGCATAAGTTATCATGCATCCCATGCCTACGCTTACCGAAAAAAATGCCTGTCCTAATGCGCTCAATATCACGCCTGATGTGATTTTGCTGAAATCGGGTTTGAAAAAGAATTTTAATCCTTCAATAGAATTTGGAAGCATTAGCGAGCGAACGCATAATATTATCAGTATTACAAATAACAAAGGCATCATTAGTTTTGATGTTTGTTCGATACCTTTTTTTACGCCCAACAGTACAATAAAATGTGTGATTAGCATGAAGATGAAAACCCATAAAACTGGTCGAAAAGCATCGGATGTGAAATTTTTGAAATTTTCGGTAAATTCTTCAACGGAACCTGCATTAAGATTTCCTGTTGCCGACTGGTATATGTATTCCAAAGTCCAGCCAGAAACTACGGAATAAAAACCGACAATACAAAATGCGGCTACCACTCCGTTGTAACCAGCGATTTTCCACATTGAACATGGAGCAAGAACTTTGAATGCGCCGACAGCATCTTTTTGCGAGGCTCTACCCAGGAAAAATTCGGCGAGCATAACGCTCAATCCGAGTATCATCACACAAAAGATATAAACAATAAGAAAAGCGCCGCCGCCATGTTCGCCTGCTTCACAAGGAAATCTCCAAATATTTCCAAGTCCTATGGCGCTGCCTACAGATGCCATAACCAAGCCAAGTTTGCTGTTGAATGTTGCTCTTTGTTGTTTCATAATGTTTTTTTCGATTTGAAACTGTTTAATTTAACCAAAACTATCAATAAATAATTTTCAATCAGGCTATTATCTGGAATTTTTTTCGCAATTTTATTCTTATAAAACATATAAATTACAAAACAGTGAACAAAACAAATTATTCAACTGACCCGATTGAAAAAAACAGTACAAATGTATATGAAATTTACGAATTACACACAGACGAATAAAAATGTTTGACAAAATTTATAGACGAAAATTATGGAAATATTTTAAACCCTTAAAAATGTAAAATATTCGTTAAATTTACAAACAATAATTTTCAGTTAAATTCAACTATGTACAACTGCTGAAATCTAAATATGTAAGTGTTTAATTTATTGTTAATTGTAAAATATATAGAAAATCAGCATTAAAATAATTTTTATTTTTATTCGTTTAATATTGATTTTTTTTATTACCTTTGCCGCTCATTTTAAGAAAAATAAATTACTAATAAATCGTTTTATGAATTATCTGAACGCAGAACAAAAGAAAGAAATTTTTGAAAAGTACGGACAGTCTAATACGGACACAGGTTCGGCAGAGAGCCAGATAGCCCTATTTTCTTACCGTATCAACCATTTGACCGAGCATTTGAAGCAGAACAAAAAAGACCACAATACAGAACGTTCGCTTCTTCGCCTTGTTGGTAAAAGACGTAAGATGTTAAATTATCTGAAATCGGTTGATATAATAAGATACAGAAATATTATTAAGGCTCTCAACCTTAGGAAGTAAAAGAGAAGAGAGGCAATTCACTGCCTCTCTTTACAATTTACAATTCGCAAAATTATTGAAATTAAAATATATAAAATTATTAATAATTTAAAAACTCAATACAAAAATAATCAACCCGCTTAGGGTAAGATGTAAAATAAAAATCAAATGAATATTGTAAAAAAAACTATTGCGCTTGATGACAATCGCATAATTGAAATAGAAACCGGCAAATTGGCAAAACAGGCTGATGGTTCGGTGGTTGTAAAAATGGGTAAAACCATGCTTTTGGCAACAGTTACATGCGCCAAAGAAGCCAAAGAAGACGTAGATTTTATGCCGTTACAGGTTGAATATAAAGAAAAATTTGCATCAGCAGGACGTTTTCCGGGTGGATTTCTGAAACGCGAAGGTCGTCCTTCCGATTATGAAATACTTATATCACGTTTGGTAGATAGAGCCTTACGCCCATTGTTTCCCGATAATTTTCATGCCGAAGTATATGTAACAATCAACCTTATTTCGGCAGATGGAACTGACATGCCCGATGCGCTTGCAGGGCTTGCAGCTTCGTCTGCTCTGGCTGTTTCAGACATTCCATTTGGCGGACCTATTTCAGAAGTCAGAGTTGCACGTACAGACGGAAACTGGATTATCAATCCAACCTTCGCTCAAAATGAAAATGCCGACATAGATATTATGGTTGCAGCAACTTACGACAATATATTAATGGTTGAAGGAGAAATGAAAGAAGCGTCGGAAACCGAAATGCTCGAAGCCATAAAAATAGCGCATCAGGAAATAAAAAAACATTGCAAAATTCAAATGGAACTTACAGAAGAAGTCGGTAAAACCGTTAAACGTGAATACTGTCATGAAACCAACGATGACGAACTGAAAGCAGCCATTCATAAATTCTGCTACGAAAAATGCTATGCAATTGCAAAAAGCGGAACAGGAAAACACGAACGTACCGAAGCCTTTGCCGCTCTGAAAGAAGAATTTACAGCAACAATTCCAGAAGAAGAATTGGATGAAAAAAAATCGATGATAGAACGCTACTATCACGATGTTGAAAAAGACGCAATGCGCAATATGATTCTTGACGAAGGTATCCGACTTGACGGACGTAAAACAACAGAAATTCGACCTGTATGGTGCGAAATTGATTACCTTCCATCGGCGCATGGCTCTGCAATTTTTACGCGTGGTGAAACACAATCGCTTACAACCGTTACGCTCGGAACAAAACTGGATGAAAAAGAACTTGACGAAGTACTGATACAGGGAACGCAACAATTTGTGCTGCATTACAACTTTCCTCCATTTTCAACCGGCGAAGCAAAAGCATCGCGCGGAACATCAAGACGTGAAGTAGGACACGGAAATCTCGCATTTCGAGCGCTTAAATCCTTAGTACCTGTAGGACAAAACAATCCTTATGCAATTCGCGTAGTTTCGGACATTTTGGAATCCAACGGCTCATCATCGATGGCAACGGTATGTGCAGGTACACTTGCGCTAATGGATGCAGGAGTTAAAATTGCAAAACCCGTTTCAGGCATCGCTATGGGATTGATTACAGATACAAAAAACAACAAATATGCCATTCTGTCGGACATCCTCGGAGACGAAGACCATCTCGGTGATATGGATTTCAAAGTTACAGGAACCAAAGATGGAATAACAGCGACACAAATGGATATAAAAGTTGATGGACTTTCGTACGAAGTGCTTGCGCAAGCCCTCGAACAGGCTAAACAAGGCAGACTGCACATTTTAGGAAAAATATTAGAAACCATCAGCGAACCGCGAGCCGACTATAAACCTCACGTACCGCGTATCGAACAACTTATTATTGATAAAGATTTTATCGGCGCTGTTATTGGTCCGGGAGGAAAAGTTATTCAAGAAATACAAAAACTTACAAACTCAACAATTACAATTACCGAAGAAGGCGATAAAGGTCTTGTCGATATTTTCTGTAATGACAAGGAAGGAATGGAATTGGCAATCAAAAAAATAAAAGCCATTGTTACTGTTCCTGAAATTGGCGAAATTTATCAGGGAACAGTGAAAAGCATTCTGGAATTTGGCGCATTTATTGAAATCCTTCCTAATAAGGACGGGCTTTTACATATATCCGAAATTGATTACAAACGATTTGGCAATATGGCAGAAACAGGAATAAAAGAAGGAGATACAATAGAAGTGAAACTTTTGGAAATAGATGAAAAAACAGGAAAAATGAGACTTTCAAGGCGCGCATTGCTCGAAAAACCGAATAACTGGCAAGAACCCGAAAGGCGAGAACGCGAACGCCCACGAAATAGCAATAATAATAACAGACACAATAATAATCGTCGAAACAGCAGAAGATAGTTTTTTTTATTTTATAATATTTT
>JAITLJ010000198.1 GCA_031277925.1 Prevotellaceae bacterium
AAAGAAAAAGTTCATATTTTGCCGAATTTTTGCCTGTATCTGTATAAAACTCGGTGTTTCGATTCGATAATTTATGTCTATAATTTATTAATAATTAACCGTTTCGACCCTTTTTAAGGAGCAATTATATATATTGGTATTAGACAGTCAACTGAACATAGTCAATGTGTGATTTGTCAGTTTTTTTCAACTTTTACTTTTACTGAAATATCATCCATGTCTAAAATATTGCCATTTTCAATGTAATCGACAAAACTGATTTTTACAGCCAGAGTTTGCGCTGATATGTAATCGCTGAATGAATTTACGGCGTTGATTATAACATCGTTTTTTTCGATCTGTATGTTTATTTTATCGGTTACATCAAAATTGCTGTTTTTTCGTATGTTTTGGATTCTGTTAATCATTTCGCGGGCAATACCTTCGTCAAATAATTCGGGCGTAATTGTTATATCTATCGCAATTGTAAATTTTCCTTCGGTTGCAACAAGCATTCCCGGAATATCTTCAAAAGTTATTTCAACATCTTCGAGTGTGAGATTTACATCGCCCGATGGTAAATTTAAACTTACTTTCGACAGGTTTTCCAAATTATTAATATCATGTTGCGAAAATTCTGAAACAGCAGCCGTAATTTCTTTCATTTGTTTGCCGTAAATCTTTCCTAATGTTTTAAAATTGGGTTTGATTTTTTTTACAATAATTCCTGTCGTATCGTCTAAAAATTCAAGTTCTTTTACATTTACTTCGCCAAGTATTAAATGTTTTACGGCTTCAAGATTGTTTTTCATATTTTCATCTGCAACGGGAATCATAATCTTCATAAGCGGCTGTCGAACTTTTTTGTTTGCTTTGCGGCGAAGCGCCAGCGTCATTGAACAAATTTGCTGCGCCATGTTCATTTTTTCTTCAAGGTTGGCATTGATAAGCCTTTCGTCAAAAACAGGAAAATTAGCCAGATGCACCGAATTTTCGCTGTATTGCCGACTTACTTCGTTCAAATCGCAAAACAGATTGTCGCAAAAGAAAGGCGCTATTGGAGCTGCAAGCAAAGCAACTGTTTGCAGACAGGTTTGCAATGTTTGATATGCGGCAAGTTTATCGGCGTTCATTTTTCCACCCCAAAATCGTTTGCGGTTCAATCGTACGTACCAGTTGCTCAAATTGTCGATAACAAAATCCTGAATTGCTCGTCCTGCGCGTGTCGGTTCGTAGTTTTCGTAAGCATTTTCCACTTCTTTTATCAGTGAATTAAGCAGCGAAATAATCCATACGTCAATTTCCGGACGTTCGTCAATTGGAACTTCGGGTTCGTTGCCTTTGTAATTATCAACATTTGCGTAAAGCGCAAAAAACGAATATGTATTGTAAAGCGTTCCGAAAAATTTACGTTTCACTTCGTCAACGCCGGCAATGTCAAATTTAAGATTGTCCCATGGTTGCGAATTTGTTATCATATACCAGCGGAGAGTGTCGCTTCCGTATTCATCCATTACGGCAAAAGGTTCTACTGCATTACCCAAACGTTTACTCATTTTGTTTCCATTTTTGTCGAGAACAAGTCCGTTTGAAATTACATTTTTAAACGAAACACAACCTTTTACCATTGTTGCAATTGCATGAAGAGTAAAAAACCATCCGCGGGTCTGGTCAACGCCTTCGGCAATGAAATCGGCAGGAAAATCGTTCAAGTTTTTTCCTGTATAATGCTGTTGAGCAAAAGGCATTGCGCCCGAATCAAACCAAACGTCAATCAAATCGAGTTCGCGGGTCATTGGTTCGCCTTTTTCCGAAATCAAAACAATATCGTCTATATAAGGGCGATGCAGGTCGATTTTTTTGTAATTTTCTTTTGTAAAATCGCCGATTACAAATCCTTTTTTCTTATACGGATTTTCGTTCATCAATCCTGCTGATACTGATTTTTCTATTTCGCTGTAAAGTTCTTCGACCGAGCCAATACATTTTTGTTCGTTTCCATCGGCTGTACGCCAAATTGGCAGTGGCGTTCCCCAATAACGTGTTCGCGAAAGATTCCAGTCTTGAAGATTTTCGAGCCATTTTTCAAAACGGCCTGTTCCTGTGCTTTCAGGTTTCCATTTTATTGTTCGGTTCAGTTCGACCATTAAATCTTTTTGTGCAGTTGTTTTTATAAACCACGAATCGAGTGGATAATAAATCACAGGTTTGTCGGTGCGCCAGCAATGCGGATAGGTATGAATGTATTTTTCTATTTTGAACGCTTTGTTTTCCTGTTTTAGCATTACGCATAAATCAATATCCAAAGTTGTATCTTTTTCGCCAAGATGTTTGTCGTAATCGTTTTTTACAAATCTTCCGGCATACTGTTTATAGTTTTCGTCTACATATTTTTCGACAAAGTCGCTGTCCAAATCTTCAATATTAAAAAATTTTCCCGTGCGGTCAACCATAGGCTGTACATTTTCATTTTTGTCGATTAAATGAAGCGGCGGGATATTTGATATTTTTGCCACGCGGGCATCGTCGGCGCCGAAAGTTGGTGCAATATGCACAATTCCCGTACCATCGTCCGTTGTAACATAATCGCCTGCAATGATGCGAAATGCATCGCCGCGCGGATTTATCCATGCTATAAGTTGCTCGTATCTTATGTCAACAAAATTGTGTCCCGAATATTCTTTTATGATTTCAAAAGGTATTTTTTCATTAAAATATTTGGATACCAAATCTTTTGCAAGAATAAACATACATTTTTTTTGTGTGTATGGATTTTCGGATTTTACGGCGCAATATGTAATTTTTTCGCCTACACAAAGCGCTGTGTTCGATGGTAAGGTCCATGGCGTTGTTGTCCACGCAAGAAAATATATATCCGTATTTTCATTTGCATCATCGTACAGAAATTCCGATTTTTCATTTCTTATGATTTTAAATTGTGCCGTTACGGTCGTATCTTTCACATCGCGGTAGCATCCTGGCTGATTTAGTTCGTGAGTACTGAGGCCTGTTCCCGCAGCCGGCGAATAAGGTTGAATTGTGTAACCTTTGTACAGTAAATTTTTGTTGTATAAATCTTTCAAAAGAAACCACAATGTTTCGATGTAATCGCTGTCGTACGTAACGTAAGGATCGCTCATGTCAATCCAGTATCCCATTTGACGGGTAAGTTTTTCCCACAGTTCGGTATATTTCATCACTTCTTTGCGACAGGCGGCATTGTAGTCATCAACAGAAATTTTTTTCCCTATATCTTCTTTTGTTATTCCAAGCATTTTTTCAACGCCAAGTTCTACGGGCAATCCGTGAGTATCCCAGCCAGCTTTGCGTTTTACCAGAAATCCCTTTTGAGTTTTGTAACGACAAAAAATATCCTTTATCGCACGAGCCATAACATGATGTATTCCCGGTATTCCGTTTGCAGACGGTGGTCCTTCGTAAAATGTAAAAACAGGACGCTCTTTGCGTGTTTCGATGCTTAGTCTGAATGTGTGTTCCGCGTCCCATTTTTTCAGAATATCGTTATTTATCTGCGTTAAATTGAGACTTTTATATTCTTTGAATTTCATAACAATAAAGATATTTTATAAAAATTTGGCTGCAAAGATAGTAAAAACAATTATGATTTTTGTTTTAGTAGAAAATGGAATGTTAGAAAAGTAAAAAGCAACATTGTTTTTTTTAAAAAAATACAAATACAGATTGATGGACAAATGTTTTGAACTTTAATACTGTTTGCAGTTTTTTTACAAAATATAAGTGCTATCTAAAAATGGTTTAAACCGTTATTAATTGTAACTTTTAAAATTGCGTTAGTTGGTAAAAATTACGTTTTATTGTGCAAGTCATAAAAAAAATCAGACAAATTTTAAGATTGTCTGACTTTCCCGTGTTTAATTAATAATTTCCGAGTGGCTTCGTAAATTTATATTACTGCATTTCTCTTTTTAATTGTTCTACCCATGCGTCTAAACGACTTTCGGTAAGATTGTCTTCATTGTTTACATCAAGTGGCAAGCCTGCAAATTTGTTGTCTATCACCGCTTCGGACGAATCAAATGAATATCCGTCAGTATCAACCATACCGATTATCGTGCATCCTTTTTCTTTTATTATGTTATAAATTTTTCCCAAAGCATCACAAAACGAATCCGAATAAGCCGAAGAATCGCCGCAACCGAACAAGGCTGCTTTTTTTCCTGCCAGATTTACAGATTTCAGTTTATTTTTGTAATCTTCCCAATCATCCTGTAAATCTCCGTAGCCCCATGTTGATGCGCCGAAAAGCAGCACATCGTAATTTTCAAAATCGACAGCGCCCGATGCAACATCGTGCAAATCTGCCAAAGTGATTCCTAACTTTTCGGCAATTTTTACCGCTACATCTTTTGTATTTCCGGTTGTTGAACCATAATAAATTCCAATTTTACTCATATCTGTTTGTTTTTGAGCGCAAAATTACAGGCAATATTATTATGCTGCAATCCCTATTTATTGTGATTTTTAAGTGTTAATATACCTAAATGTTGTTAATTGTACGGCAAAACAAAGTTGCGTGCAAAATATTTTCGGCTGGTTTTATGTATAATTTCGTTCTTTTTTATGTTTATGCGTTTATTGTGTAGGTAAAATAAATCATTGTTTGAAAAAAACGATTGTATGTTACGAGCGTATTATTGAAATGTCAAATCAATTTTTGTTCGAGTGCTATTTTTACCATAACCATGGAATTTCTTGCTCCAAGTTTCAGAAGCAAATTTTTGCGATATGTTTTTATGGTTTCTATGCTTAGAAACATTTTGTCGGCTATTTCCTGATTGGTATAACCATCTATAATCAACCGTAAAAGTTCCTGTTCGCGCACGGTAAGCCATATAGAATTTTCGCTGCGCTTTTTCATCAAAACATCAATTTCGTCGCACAGAAATATTTGACCGCTCATAACGGTTTCTATGCCTGTAATTACTTCTTCCGACAGGGCGTTTTTCAAAATATATCCTGATGCGCCGTTATGCATTACGCGTTTGGCAATGGAATATTCATTGTGAGCAGTTAATATCAAAACTTTCAAATTCGGATATTTTTGTTTTATTTCAGTGCAGAAATCTACTCCGCTGCCATCGGGCAAATTGATGTCAAGCAAAAGCACATCGGGAATTTCTGCATCAAGCGCTGTTCTGCATTGCGCCAGTGACGACGATATTCCTGTAACTTTCGCAATATTCGATTCGTTGATTGAAAGAGTCAAACCTTCAACCAGCATTCTGTGGTCGTCTGTAATATGTACTGTTATCATGACAGTTCTATTTCTATGCTTACTTCCGTGCCTTTGTCGGGCGGCGAATATATGTTCATTTTTCCGTTGTAGCTGGCAACTCTGATACGAACGTTTTCGAGTCCCGATCCTTCTGTAATTTTTTCGGAGTTGAAGCCTGAACCGTCATCGTGTACCGACAGCGAAATCAAGCCGTTTTCTATCATTAGCTGAATGTTGATATTTGTTGCATTTGCGTGTTTTACGGCATTGTTTATCAATTCGTATGCACAGCGATATATCAAGATTTTAAAGCGACTGTCCAAGTTTGCATCGTCGCCAAAAAATCTGAAACTTGCGCCGGGAATTGCACGGCAAAAATCGTCGAGCGAAACTTTCAGTCCGTAGCGCATCAGCGATTCGGGCATTATATGGTGTGCTACGCGTCGCAGTTCGGTTATCGAGCGGTCGAGCATGTCCATTGCCTTGTTGAAATGGTCAACATCCAAATTGTCTAAAATTGAATATCCTTTCATGTCTTTAAGATTTAATTTTACTACCGAAAGCATTCCGCCCAGGCCGTCGTGCAGGTCGCGGGCAAGGCGCGAGCGTTCGGCTACTTCGCCGTCAATGAGCGCCTGTGCGGCAACAAGCCGTTTTTCCTGTTCAAGCTGTTTGACCTGCTGTTCTGCCTGTCGGCGTTTTTGCAGGTTAAGTTTATGGCGGAAAAAAAGTATTACGAAAGCAAGCAGCGCGGCAATTATGCTTATTGCGATAATCCATGCGTAAAGCGTTTTTTCTTTTTCCAAAGCATTGATGCGTATTTCTTTCTTTTCGGTTTCGTATTTTACTTCCATTTCGGCAATGGATTCCTGAAACTGTTTGTCTGTTTGTTTCGTAATTAATTCTTTAAATTTCTCAAAATAGTCAGCGGCTTTTTCTTTATTTCCCAAGTAAATATAAGATTTTGCAAGATTGTTTAATATATTCATGCTTTCCTGACTTAAATTTTCCAATATGCTTGAATCGTATTCCCAGGCTTTGAGTGACAAATTTTCACATTCTTCATAGCGACCTTGATGAAGATAAACAGTTGATAATATACTCCATGCTGTAAAAATTAATCTTGGTTCTCCATATTCTTCGGCAACATGTAAACTTTCCAAAGCGTATTTTTCTCCTTTATCACATTCTTTTTTCCCTTCGCAGTAATAATTTGCCAACAGTTGCAAACTAAGCATTTCGCCTTGTTTGTCTTTAATTTTACGACTTATTTCAAGCGATTTTGAAGCATAGTCTATGGCTGTATCAAATTCTTTTTTATTGAAATGAATATCTGCCATATTATAATAAACAAGTTCCTTGCCGTAATCATAATTTATTTGTTCTGCTATTATTTTTGCCCGTTCAAAATAAGATAAAGCCTGTGTATCATTTAATAATTTGCTGTAAATACTGCCAATGTTGCATAAAGATATTACACAATTTTTTTTATCGTCAATATCTTCAAATATGGATAAACATTTATAAATATACTGCAATGCCAAAGTATCGTTACCCTGTAATGTATGTACATTACTGATGCAGCCATATAATATAGCCTGCGATCGTTTGTCATTTATTTTGACAGATAATTCAAGCGCTTTTTCTATATAAAACAGAGCATCGCCGTATTTTCCCTTGAATGTATATCCATTTCCTGTAAATCTGTAAAAATTTATTATTGCTGCATTATCGTTTTCTTTTTTGGCAAGTTTTAATCCTTTTTCTGCATATTCTAATAACTTGTCCATATTGTTTTTTTCATAGCAAAAGCATATTTCCTTATACAGCTCTATTTTCTCCTTATTTGTCAATTTTTGAGTTTCCAGAACGTTTATCAGCGAATCGACGCTTGTCGTTTGCGCTTTCAGATTGCAGGCGAGCAACGCCGTCAGGCAAAGCAGTATTAATTTTTTCATTATTTTTATTTTATTTTGTTT
Organism: Prevotellaceae bacterium; assembly: GCA_031277925.1. Classification (GTDB taxonomy): domain Bacteria; phylum Bacteroidota; class Bacteroidia; order Bacteroidales; family UBA932; genus JAIRKV01. Next base: position 7,216 of record JAITLJ010000198.1, read on the forward strand.
TATAACATATTTATTTGCGGATACAAAAATATTACTTTTTTTATTTCCTGTAATACCCTATAAATGGGAGTTTTTGCATTGTAAATAAAAAAGTCCTATTTGTGGGGTATTTTATAAAATATTGGCAGTGTATTTTTGCATTAAATTTAACATTTGTTGAACGGATAAAAATAAAAAAGAGAAATAAGTTCATGTATATTTTGCAAAAAAAGCAATGAAAATGAGACAGTAATCTGTAAATTAAACAAAATAAATAGTATTAACCGTTCGCAAGGGCATAAGAAAATAGAAAACGAAAAGATTTGAAATTAGAAAACAATAAAAACAAATTATTAATTTTTGTCTGCAATAAGGATGCGGACGTTAAACTAAAAATAAAAATGAAAAAACTAATTCTATTAATCGGATGTTTAAGCCTGTTAACAGTTGGCATCATCAGCGTTTCTTGCAGCAAGGATGATGATGAATGGAAAGGATGTTCGTGCAGTTATTACTACGATGGCGAAAAAGAAACCGAAACGATAACGGTGGCAGATATAAAAGAATTCGGATTTGAATCGTATATAAAAACATGCGCCGAACTGGAAAATTTTGCCTACGAACATGCAGAATTTTTTGGCGACATTGAAAATTTGAGATGCGTAAATTTATAAACGCAAAAGAAGCACTCATGCACTGCATCGCAACATTATGAACAAATGCCTTTTCCCTGATTCCCTCCTCCGACAAAAGGAGGGAACGGAATAAAGCGAAAAGCGAATATAAAGGGAAAGAAATTTATTAACTTGTCAACACACGAACGGACATAAAACAAATATAGAATGAAAAAAACGTCAAAATTGCTGTCTATTATTGTCGGAACGGTATTTACAGTATCGGGAATCGGAAAATCGCTTGCTGCGGATGACTTTTCGCAAATACTTGCGCAGTATGGATTTGGCAGTTTAAGTTTTTTGGCATCGCTTATCATAATATTTGAAGTTGTTTTAGGACTGTTTCTGTTCCTGTGTTTCAAATTAAAACAGACAGGTCTGATTGCTCTGTGTTTTGTAACGGGCTTGTCTGCGGTTTACCTGTGCGGTTATATGTTTGCCAACGTTACGGACTGCGGCTGTTTTGGATATTTCTCGTTTCTGAATTTGCCGCCTGTATTCACATTTATTCGCAATCTTATTTTGATTTGCCTGTTGCTGTATATCGTTCGCAACAGCGATAATTCGTACAGAACGATGGATAAAAAGGAAATTGCGGTTGTTGTGTGTATACTGTGCGCCGTTTCATTTGTTACGGGATATACCTGCACAGAACATAACAACAATGACGACACTCAATATATAACAAATGGAGAATATGCCAGCAAAGATGTTGAAAATTCGATATTCGGCGAATTGCTGACGTTATCAAAAGACTCTACTTATTTTGTGTTTGTTTTTTCATATTCATGTCCGCACTGCTACAATTCTGTTGAAAATCTGAAAAAATACGAACAGGCAGGAATAGCCGACAGAGTTATAGGATTGTCTTTTGCGGCTGACACTTCGGCAGTAAATAAATTTTACGGCATATTTAATCCGAATTTTCAAATCAAAAATTATCATTACAGGCAACTGTTTCGGCTTACAAACAGATTTCCTGTTTCGTATTATATCAGCAACAATAAAGTAAAAATGGAAATACGGGGCATTTTGCCCTGCTGGTATATACTGTTGCAAAAATTGCAAAACACAGAAAATATAAAATCAATTAAAAATCTATAATTAAAAAATTAATATTAACAATAAAAAAAAATTTAGTCATGAGTAAAAAAACAGATAAATTATTACCCGAAGATTTTGGAAAATCTTTCGACATGGACGCATTTCACAGCTGGAAACAAAGCGTCAACGAACACGAACGGATAAGCTCCGTAATGATGATTCTTTACTTCACAGGTTTTGCAGCGCTGTTGTTGCTTGGAGGCCTGGTTGGAATTGGAATGTTCTTTATACTGGCGTTAACAGGTTTGGGAATAACGCTGCCCAAATATAACAAAAGAAAACACTGTCAGCGTCAGCTCGGCATAAACAACAGAGATGTTATTAATGCCATTAACGCTGCAAAAAAGCGCACAAAATAAAATATGATGAAAATTTTAATTAACCGCTTTGCAACGGAATATAAAAAATAAAAAAGATGAAAAAAAAATTAAAAACACTAATGTATGTATTGATTGCCTTGTGCATATCAATAATGTTTTCATGTAAACAGTCAAAAACAGAACCATTTGAAGTAACATGGAATATTTATACGCTGAAAGTTTCGGCATTTCAGGAATTGTCGAATACCGAAAACGAAACGGCAGCCCGACAGGTGCAAATCACCCTGGATTATGTTTCCGACAGCGAAAATAAGCAGGACGAAGGGCTTCCTATGAATAAATTAGAAAAAAACTATACCGATTTCGTATTAATCGACGCGAATGGAAATACCTTTAAGCCCTTAGACAAAGTAACATATCGAATTGCTTCAATACAATTCGACACGAATGCAGGAGGGTTCGTTGAGTTGCTAAGCAATTTTAACTTAATGTATAATATACCTGAAGACATATCCGTTCGGGATTTGTCGTTGAAAGTGAACGAGCAGATTATTAATCTTGATAAATTACAAAAACCGGTTACCGATAAAAATTAATAATAATATTATTAACCGTTCCGCAAGGAGCGTAAAAAATAAAAGTATGAAAAAGAATTTTTTTTTTACAAGTCTAATCGGCGCAGCATTAATGCTGCTTGCAACATTGCAGAGTGCATCGCAAACGATACAGTTTGAAGGAGGATCGTGTGTGTTTGATACGATAGTAGAAACAAAGGGAGGCGTGTCAGGCAGATCCGTCAGAGTTGATTTTAAATATACCTTAGACGAAAACGCTACTCTGACTGACATGAAAACGCTGCTTGACAAAGGACAGTTTGTTGCAGGCAGAACGAAGTTTAAGGCTAACGGAATAGTATTTGACGTTGATAATGCAGAAGAAATGAAAACAAAAAAGAATGGAACCATATCTTTGACAGTTTTTATACCTGCTAAAATTAAAATGGAATCTGTCAAATTTGTATTTAACAAACAAACTGTTTCTTTAAAAAATTAAAATCAATAATTAATCGCTCATCAGTGAGCATGAAAAAGTAAAACAACTAAAAATTAAAGTTATGACTTGGAAAATCATTCAGTTGCTTATAAGCATAGGACTAATAATCGGAGGACTGTCGGGAGAATTTGTTCTCAGAGGCACAAACAGCAGCGCATTGCTGATAATATTCGGATGTATATGGCTGATATATGACATATATGCTATTGTTACGCACAAAAAAGATCGTTCGGAAATTCAGCAAGCGGCAGAAGAAAACCTTAACGACGAGTCGAACAAATAAAAATTAATAATATTATTAACCGTTCCGAAAGGATAAAAAACAAGTTACGCTTTTGTTCTGTTAACGATAAACTAATTTAAAGATTTCTGCAAGTAATGCTGGCAGAAAAATGAATATCGAATACTAAATAGTCGCTCGGCGGAACTTGCGCAAGCATGCGAAAGTATGAAATAGCCCTCGGCGGAACTTGCGCAAGCATGCGAAAGTATAAAATAGCCCTCGGCGGGACTTGCGCAAGCATGAAAGAGCCAGTCCTGTTCCGCCGCAAATGGGGAAGAATGTATTCAGTCGCTCCTTACGAATATAAAAAAATGACAATAATACGACATTAAAAATTTCTGTCAGA
>JAITLJ010000210.1 GCA_031277925.1 Prevotellaceae bacterium
GATCTTTCGGGCAACCAGTTTTGATTTTTTCTAATTAAATTCATAATTAAATCCTCCTAATATTAAATGATTAAAAATAATTTTCGTAAATGCAAATCTTCAAACTCTGTGCCAATAACTAAAATCTGACAATTTGTCGCATTTTCGACTTTGAAATGTCATGAAATTTTATTCGTATTTGAATATCTTCATCAAAATTTCCAAACTTTCATCGGTTTCCTGTTTGCCGACTGTATTCGATGCTTTTGTCTACGAACAAATAAAGCAAAACGCTTATAACTGTTTTATAATCAATCAATACGAAAAACTGCTGAAACCTATAAATTCGCGTAATACCGATGTTGGCGGAATTTGCTCAATATCTTTTACATCGGCCTGAGTAAAATAACTTATGAATTTCAACAGTCGGATGGCTTCGGCATATTCGGGTTCGGTTGGAGGAATTTTAAGCAACAATGGTTCTATGAAAATTCGCAAAACCGAAAGTTCATAAATAAGTGATGAATTGAACATTACATCTGCATTTTCCTGATATGGAAAAATATTTCTGTTTTCGCCTCGTCTAACGCTTTGCCAGCGGCGTATTGTGTCGAGCGCCGACCATGAACGTGTTTGAGCATCTCTTACTATACGGCGTATCAGGCGATTATCGGTTGTAGGAATACGGTTGTTATTGTCAAGAGCGATTGAAGTGAGCGCCGATGCGTAAATTTTGAATTTTCGTTTATTGTCAATATGTTCTGTAAGTTCGGGATTTAATGCATGAATGCCTTCGATAATCAGAATATCTTTTTCGTTTGCAACAAGATTTTCATTGTCATAATAACGATTGCCTGTATGAAATGAAAATTTGGGAATTAAAACCGTTTTGCCTTCAAGAAGGCTGTTGAGCTGTTCGTTAAGCAGGTTCAAATCAAGCGCATGAATTGATTCAAAATCATATTCGCCTTTTTCGTCTCGGGGCGTAAATTCTCTGTCAACAAAATAATTGTCAAGCGAAATGATTACAGGATTCAATCCTGCAACTTTCAACTGTATTGCAATACGCTTTGCGGTAGTTGTTTTGCCGCTTGATGACGGTCCGGCTATCAATATTATTTTCACATCTTTGCGTTGCGAAATTGTGTCGGCAATTGCGGCGTATTTTTTTTCGTGCAGCGCTTCGTTAATTTTTATAAGTTCGCCAAATTTGTTTTGCCTCACAGCATCGTTGATGCGCCCTACGCTGTGTGCTCCCAAAATTTTGTTCCATTCTTTATGCTCCTGAAATATTTCAAACAGTTTGTCTTGCTTTACAATATTTTCGAGTTTGTCGGGTTCGTCTGAGCGTGGAAACATTAAAAGTAAACCGTTGTAGTAATTGAACAGTCCGAAAGTTTTCAAAAATCCCGTTGACGGAAGTAGCGGTCCATAATAATGATCTACATAAGTATTTAAAAAATAAACAGATGTATAAAATCGTGGACGCGTTTTGAGCAGTAAAACTTTTTCGTAAAATTCGTTTGCTTCAAACAATTTGATTGCATCTTCGGTTGGAATTTTTTTCTTTATAAAAGGAATATCTTCGGCAACCATGTTGCGCATATATTGTTCAAGTTTATTTACCTGCGTCATTGTAAGTTTTTTGCCGTCGTTGCTGATTTCGCAGTACAGACCTTTTGAAACCGAATGTTGTACGGTCAAAGTATATTCGGGAAACAAATCTTTTAATGCCTTTTGCAGCAGAAACGTAAGCGTACGCTGATATATGCGCATTCCGTCCGGATTGGAAATGTCGATAAATTCAACGGTTATCGGCGTATAAATTTCGTATGAAAGTTCTTTCAATTCGTTATTTACATAAGCGCCAAGTATTTGAAAATCAAGTTTTATGTGTTGATCGCATGAAACATTCATCAATGTTGTTCCGGGTAAATACGGTTGGCGTTGCCGATTGTTTTTGCAAAAAACTTCTATCTCTTTCATAAATTTACTGTTGTTTAATATATTTCTACAAAGATAAAAAATTATATCGAATACCGTTAACCGGTAAAAATTAATGACAAAAGGTTTTTATGCGTAAATTCAATAAATATTAAATTTTCATAAGCGTTTCTTAAAATATTTTCTTTTTATTCAAGAATTTCCGCCAATTTACTGTTCGATGCCGCCATTGGAGTTTATGTTTTTTCCTGCAAACACAGCAAGATAGACGCTGTTTTCTTTTTTATAAAGAATAAAACAGAGTTTAATAGTTCAGTCCGAAGATGTTTTTATTCGTTTGTGCGATTCGGAAATTTAATATTACCTTTGCTCCGTATTAAAATATTAATTAAAAAATGTATCATGAAAAAAATTATTTTTATAACACTAATAGCTTTTGTTTCATTTGAAACAAGCGCACAGTTCAAACTCGGTATAAAAGGCGGTTGGGATTTTGAAAATTTTAACATAAGCGGCAATGTAGGAAATCAATTGAAAAAGGACAAGTCCACATCATGGAATCTCGGCGCAGTTGCACAGTTTCCTTTAACAGGCAATTTGCATTTGCAGCCGGAAGTTCTTTATTCAACGCAAAAAAGCACGCTCAACAGCGGTAATGCGAAAACAGAATACAAAATGTCTTATTTTAAAATTCCTGTAAATCTTTTATACAAATTCAATATTCCTGTGGTTAATCCTTACATATCATTCGGTCCGTATTTGGGTTATATTGTCAACAGAAACGATATTTCGAAAAACACCATAAAAAAAACCGACTGGGGCATAAGCGTCGGAGCCGGTGTAGAATTTTTGGGATTTCAGCTTAGCGCAAATTATAACTGGGCTCTTCAAAATATCTCAGATGTTTCAAATATAAAATGGAAAAACAATAAATTCAACGTATCAGTAGCCTTCTTTATTTTATAAAACAGCAAGCAGGAAAAAGATGATAAATTTAAAAAACAGAGTAGCCGTTATAACCGGAGCATCAAGCGGATTAGGAGCCGATGCGGCAAGATCTTATGCACAAGCCGGCGCAAATGTAGCCATACTTGCAAGACGCAAAGAAAAATTAGAAAAATTATCTGATGAATTACAAAATTTCGGAGTTGAAAGTCTGGCAATAAGTTGTGATGTAACCGATGAAAATCAAGTAAAATCAGCAATAGAACAGGTTGTTTCAAAATTTGGAAAAATAGATATTTTGCTCAATAATGCAGGCGTTGCCGTGCGTGGAGGCGTACATCAACTGTCAGCGGAAGATTGGGACAAAGTGTTTAATACAAATGTAAAAGGCATCTTTTTAATGTCAAAATATGTTGTTCCGCACATGATAAAACAGAATTACGGCAAAATCGTCAATATCAGTTCTATCAATGCGCATGTAGCCGACAAATCGGAAACATTCATACGTCATGGCTACAATTCGTCGAAAGCCGCCGTGCTGGGATTAACACTGGGCATGGCATGTTCGTATGGAAAATACAATATTACGGTAAATACTGTATGCCCGGGACTTTTCGAATCGGAAATGACAGAAAATTCGCTTTTCAAATCAAATGAATTTCTTGATTTTTACAATGCAAACTGCCCAATGAGCCGCACAGGCAAAAAAGGCGAACTTTCGGGAACCATACTGTATTTGTCGAGCGACCTTTCGAGTTATGTAACCGGACAGCATATTATAGTTGATGGAGGCATGACTCTTATATAGAATTAAAAATCCTGCAAATATTAAACAGCAAAAAACAGGTTGAACATTTAGAGTCTGACCTGTTTTTTTTTCTGTGCTGTCGAAATATTTGCTTATACCAAACTGCTATCAAAATGCAATTTGTATAAATTGATTATCAGTAAAATATCTTTATGGTTCAGGGTATTTTGATACCGTTTTGGTATTATTTAGTTGTTCCACATAAATAAAAAAAACAATAATAATACATTAAAATTTCTGTCAGATATTTAATTCAATTACGAAACAACTGTCCCGTCAGAGACAGAATGAGGTAAAATATAATCGCCAACAAATGCTATGTGCGGAGCAGCGGCGGTTTTTCAAGTCATTTATGGTTATCCCGCACGTAATGCACAAAGATATGTCGTTTTTGCCAATTTACTGTTTTATATAAAATACATCCGAAGATCTTAATTGGATTAAAATTAAATTACTGATTTTTAATGTAATAAATCACAATTAATGGTCAATTTTTATTGTATTTTATATAAGTTAAGGACAGAATAAGATCTTGGGTCCTATAATTTATATTATAGGCGATGGTAAATATTGTATAACAGCAAGTTATAAATTATTTTTTAAGTATTTTAAAAAACATGGAATTTGGAATTATCAAATAATTTCATATCTTTGCGAAAAGTAATTTTGTCTTATAATATAAATTATTGGACAAAATACTAAGATATTGTCAAGCAAAATATTATGAAAATCTTTCGATTGATCTTTTAGCGCTTTTCACTGCGAAAATTAGAATATTATTTCAACAGTACCGGTATAAATGCCTGTAAAAAACGTTTGTGCGACATTGATGTTTCAGTGTTGGAGAATAAAAAACAAAAAAATCGATTGGCGCTTGCAGTCGTATTAATGCAGAATGAATGATACGATAAAATTCGGAAGATATATCATTTTGAATATAAATATAAAATTGTATGAAACAGAAATCGTTAATAAACGACAGTAACAGTAAAAAATCCGCATTTTACTCTTTGGCGGGGAAAATAAAAGCGAAAAACATTTGGAACAACAGCGTGAAAACATCGCCGGTAATAGCGCTGTTGTACAACCTTTTGCTGATGCTGTTAATTTATTACCTTTGCCGCATATTTTTCTTTATTGTCAATAAAAATTATTTTTCGGACCTTACTTTTGCCCATTTTATAAATCTGTTGAAAGGAGGTTTGCAATTTGATGTTTCGGCATTGCTTTATACCAATGTGATATATTTAGCCATGCAGATTTTTCCATTCAAATTCAGACATAATACAATATATCAAAAAACAGCCAAATGGATTTTTATTGCAGTAAACAGTCTGGCGATTATAGTCAATTGCATTGATGTTATTTATTTTCGATTTACCAATCGCCGTACCACAGGCACTGTTTTTTCGGAATTTCATAATGAAAACAATCTAATCAGAATTATTGGTATGGCGGCGATTGAATATTGGTACGTTACGCTGTTTGCCATATTTACTGTTTTTCTGCTTTACAAATGTTATCACAGTCCGAAAGCCATTCATAAAAAACCACTATCGTTAAAATCGAATATTACTTATTATTCGCTGCAAACATTGTTGATGTGCAGTCTTGTTTTTGCCACTGTTATCGGAATGCGAGGCGGAATTGTAGCGCCGCATCGACCTATAACTCTCAGCAATGCCAATGCATACGTAAACAAAAGCGCCGAAACGGCAATAGTGCTTAATACTCCTTTCTGTATAATTCGGACTTTGGACAAAGAAGTTTATAAAAATCCTCATTATTTTGAAAATGAAGAAGAAATGAATGCCGTTTATTCGCCTGTACATTATCCATCGCCATCGGACGAATTTAAACCGCTGAATGTTGTTATTTTTATAGTAGAAAGTTTTGGTAAAGAATACTCAGGTTTTTTCAACAAAAACCTGAACAATGGAAGATATAAAGGCTACACGCCATTTTCTGATTCGCTTTATAATGAAGGACTTACTTTTGAATATTCATACAGTAACGGGCGAAAATCAATTGATGCCATGCCATCGATACTGTCAAGTATTCCAATGATTATCGAGCCTTTCATTTCTACATCTTATGCTATCAACGATATCAGCAGTATTGCTGCTGTGCTGAAAGAAAAAGGATATTATTCGGCATTTTTTCATGGAGCGCATAACGGCTCGATGGGATTTCTGGCTTATGCAAAAAGCGCCGGATTTGACGATTATTTCGGATTGACCGAATACGGAAATACCGATTTGGACGGCATGTGGGCTGTGTGGGATGAAGAATTTTTGCAATTTTATGCCAACAAAATGGGCGAATTGAAACAGCCTTTTGTAACTGCCGTTTTCACAGCAACTTCTCATCATCCGTTTAAAATTCCCAAACGTTATGAAGGTCGTTTTCCCGAAGGCGACAGCCCTATTCACAAATGCATAGGATATACGGATTATGCAATTCGTCAATTTTTCAAAAAAATGGCGCAGTACGAATGGTTCGACAATACGCTGTTTGTTATTACGGCAGACCATACAAGCTTGATTACACATGACGAATATTATACCGATGTAAACCGATATTCGGTACCTGTGCTGTTTTATCATCCGGGCAGCGAATTGAAAGGATTGAAAACATTTCCAGTGCAACAAATCGACATTATGCCAAGCATTTTGGGCTATTTGAATTATGACAAGCCGTATTTTGCTTACGGACAGGATATTTTCAATACAAATGAAGAAGACAAATTTGTTGTGAATTACAATAACGGACTGTATCAGTTATTAAACCGTGACTATTTTTTGCAATTCGATGGCGAAAAAACAAAGTCGATTTACAATTACAAATCCGATATTTTCCTCGAAAACAACAGGGCAGGACAAGTTGCAGAACAGCCGAAAATGGAAAAACAGATAAAAGCCATCATTCAACAATACATTGTGAGAATGACAGAAAACCGACTGAGGCTTGCAGATGAATGACTGTTGCGATAGTATAATTAGTCGCTTCTTAATAAATATTGAAACTGTTTATTATTAATAATTTATGTCATAAATTGTCGAATAAAAATACCGAGTTTTATTATAGATACAGGCAAAATTTCGGCAAAATATGAACGCTTTTCTTTATCTTCTTTTTGTGTCAAGGCAAATTAACAGAAAGAAATAATTGTCCGAAATTTTTAATGTATTGGCATTGTCTTTTTTTGTTGGTAAGGAACGACTAGATTATTAATATTTTATCAGATTTTTTTTAGAATTATTTTATTTTATGTAAATCATGATTGATTTAATCGTTAAATTCCCAAACCGTCGGTGAAAATTGCTGATGCTTTCTTCTGAACTATACGTGAATACGGCGGAACATTGTTTACTTGCCAAACATTACCTCCGATTATAGAATCGTGTCCTATTGTTATGCGACCGAGAACAGTTGAGTTTGAATAAATTATCACATTATCTTCAATAACTGGATGTCGAGGCAGGTTTATCGGCAAGCCGTTAGTATCGAAAGCAAAACTTTTTGCGCCGAGCGTTACGCCCTGATACAGTCTGACGTTATTACCAATTATGCAGGTTTCGCCGATTACGACGCCGGTTCCGTGGTCGATACTGAAATATTCGCCTATTTGCGCACAAGGGTGAATATCTATTCCTGTTGCAAAATGCGCCATTTCGGTAATAATGCGCGGAAGCAATGGAATTTGCATCAGCAGCAGTTCGTGCGCCACGCGATAATGCAGCATCGCCTGAACGGCAGGATAACAAAAAATAACTTCGCTGTAACTTTTGGCTGCCGGGTCGCAATCGTGTACGGCTTTTACGTCTGTTGCAAGCAGCCGTTTTATTTCAGGTAATTTTTTGATAAATAACAAAGTAAATTCGTCTGCCGACTTGTGCGGACAGTCATAATTGCTTGAAAAACAAAGACTTTTGTATATTTGCTCGTTCAGCAGCGAATAAACGCATTGAAGATTATCGACTGTTGCATTGCTATTGCCGATATTGCCGAAAAATCCCGGAAAAATTATTGATTTTGTCAAATTCATTAATTCTTTGATACTGTCAACATTTGGCAGTGGGTGGTTGGGCTGACTAATAAAAGCATATTCGGGCATATCGTTTTGCGATAGTGTTTCCCCGATTTGTTCCAAAAAAGATTTTATCATTTTCAATAATTTTATCAATAACGTTTATAAAATCAGATACTTTCCTTTTTCTGATCTTCATTCCACTGCTTTTGAACTTTGTTGAAACCTGTTTTCAGGTACGGAAAAATAGCCGAAGCGAATTTTTCAACAGGTCTGTAAAGCAATGAATTGTTTATATGTTTTTGCGGTAAAAAATTCAGCGCTTTATTTAAATTGCCTGCAAGCACAAGAATAACGCTCAATGCAAAAACAATTTTTAATACGGAAAAAAATATTCCTAAAATACGATTTAAAAGCCCCATCATTGCAATTTTCACAACTACATGCAAAAATTTACCGAGCAAAATAATCAATCCCCAAACTATTGCAAAAGTAACGATGAAAGCAATTGTATTAATGATAACAGGATCGGCATCGACGATTGACGAAAATTTGGAAGCGAGCCAAAACGATGCTTTGTAAGCAGCAAAAGCGCCTATAAACATTGCAAGCAAACTCGAAAGTTGTATTATAAAGCCTGTCGAAAATCCTCGAATGCCAGCCCAAATAATAATTAGCGCAAGGATAATATCAATGTAATTCATTCTTTTTTATAATTTGAAAGGCACAAAAGTACAGTTTTAAAATAAAACATGAAAATTTTATTTATAATATTTTTAACAATGTATTAATTGCATATTAATTAGTCGCTTCTTAATAAATATTGAAGACATTCATTATTAATATTTACAGGCGCAAATTGTCGAATAAAAATACCGAGTTTTATTATAGATACAGGCAAAATTTCGGCAAAATATGAACCTGTTTCTTTATCTTCGTTTTGTGTCAAGACAAATTAACAGAAAAAATAAATATCTGACAGAAATGTTTAATGTATTGGCATTGTCTTTTTTTATTCGTAAGGAAGGACTAAATTATTTATTGCTAAAATTCAACTCATTATTTATTTTTGTATCTTTGTGCAGAAAATACAGATATTTTTATGGAAATAATTAGAAATCACAGAATAGGAGTTTTAACATCAGGCGGCGATGCGCCGGGCATGAATGCGGCGATTCGTGCAGTAACAAGAGCCGGATTAAACAATGGAATGGACGTTTTCGGTATTCGCCGCGGATTTCAGGGTTTGATTGAAAATGACATATTCCAAATGAAATCGCAAGACGTGAGCGGAAAACTTCAAAACGGAGGAACATTTTTACAATCAACACGTTCAACCGAATTTAAATCCGTACAGGGAAGAAAAAAAGGATACGATGTACTTAAAAGTTACAGCATTGACAGTCTTGTTGTGATTGGCGGCGATGGTTCGTTTACGGGCGCCAATATTTTTGCTCAGGAATATCCTGACATTTCGGTTATAGGCATTCCGGGAACAATAGACAACGACCTGTACGGCACCGATTATACTATCGGTTACGACACGGCTTTGAATACGGTTATAGATGCTGTTGATAAAATTCGCGACACCGCAAGTTCTTTCAACCGCATATTTTTTGTTGAAGTTATGGGACGCGAAGCCGGATTTATAGCAATAAACAGCGGTATTGCTTCGGGTGCAGAAGTTATAATGGTGCCAGAACGCAAAAATCAAATCGAAAAAGTAAGAAAATTTCTTAAAGAACGCGCCCTGAAAAACAAATCAAGCATTATCATTGTAGCCGAAGGACTCGAAGAAGGAAACGCTATGGAAATAGCAAAACAGGTACAAGACGAATATCCCGAATTTGATATTAGAGTATCTGTGCTCGGACATATTCAGCGCGGAGGACGCCCTACATCAAAAGACCGCGTTACAGCAAGCCTTATGGGAGTTGCTGCGATTGATGCCATTATCGACAATCAGAAAAGTATTATGATTGGATGGAAAAACGAAGAAATCGTTCAGGTGCCGCTAAATAAAACAATAAAAATGCATAAAACAATCTCTGACGATATGCTTAATATTGCCGAAATGATAGGAACGTTTTTACCAAAAGAATAAATGTAAATCGCTTATTAAAAACTGATTAAACAAGATATACGCCGATTTTCATGTTTTTTATTTAACCTTGCCAGAAATACATTTAATTATGAACAAAATACATGTTATTACGCCTGTAAAAAATTCGATAGAAACGACAGAACAAACTATTGACGCAATTATGTCGTCAACAGTGGATATTCCGTTTGAATATACGGTTTATA
>JAITLJ010000015.1 GCA_031277925.1 Prevotellaceae bacterium
GGCTTTCTGCCTGTCCCGTTAGGGACTGAATATTAGTAGAAATTTTGCAGCAGAAAAGTTTACGTGCGGAGCGCCGGCGGTTTTTCAAGTCATTTGTGATAAACCCGCACGTAATGCACAAAGAGATTTCGTTTTTACCAATAAACAATTCATAGCAGGATATATTTCTCTTCTTTTGTGTCAATACAAATTAACAGAAAGAAATAATTGTCCGAAATTTTTAATGTTTTAGCTTTGTCCTTTTTTTATTCGTAAGGAGCAACTATTTTCACAGTTTTTAAGGAGCGACTAAATATCAACTGTTTTCAATCGATGCAGGTATCAAAACAGAACTGTCGCCATAACTTAAAAATCGAAAGTCATTTTTTAATGCATAATCGTAAACTTTGCGCCAGTCGTTACCTGTAAATGCTGCTATCAGCAACAACAGTGTACTTTTGGGTTGATGAAAATTTGTAATTAATTTATTCACTGTTTTGGGTTTATAATCGGGCAAAATCATTATTTGCGTTGAGGCGCTGATTTCGTATAAATTTTTATTGTCAAGATAATCCAATATTGCCTGCAACGATTCTTCAACACTTATTTGAAAATTATTTTGATAAGGTTCAAATTGTTGAACATTCAGGTTTTGGATATTTTGATTTTGTTTGATTTTGCACCCCAGCCAATATAAACTTTCAAGAGTACGAACGCTTGTAGTTCCAACTGCCGTAATGTTTCCGATATATTTGATTATTTTTTGAATACTTGTTTTTTTCACAAAAAAATGTTCGTTATGCATTACATGTTCATCAACAAATTCTGTTTTTAGGGGTTTAAATGTTCCTGCGCCAACATGCAAGGTTATTTCATCGGTTTCGATATTTTTTAATTTCAATCGTTGTAAAACATCATTGCTGAAATGCAATCCTGCCGTTGGAGCGGCAACCGAACCTTCAGGTTTACAATAAATTGTCTGGTATCTTTCGCTGTCAATGTCTTGTGATTCGCGTTTCAGATAAGGTGGAACAGGTATTTTACCGCATACATCCATAACCTGTGCAAACGATAATCCTGAATTCCACCTGAATTTAAGTTGCAGCGATTCGTCATTATTTTCTATTTTATCAACAGTAAGTTCATCTTCAATGCTATCGTAAATAAATTTTTTTCTTAAAGTTTTGTTTTTCCATTTTTTCAGATTGCCAACTGTGCAATGCCATATACATTCGGTTGTTGTTGCAAAATTTTGTTCATAATTGTTTGGCGCAGCAGGTTCAAGGCAAAAAATTTCTATTTGCGCTCCTGTGTTTTTATAAAAAATTATTCGTGCATGAACAACTTTTGTATTATTAAAAACAAGCAGTGAATCAGGATGTAACAAATCGGGCAAATCAACAAACGACTGCTGACTTATTTTACCTTTGTCGTAAATCAGCAACTTTGATGAATCGCGTTGTTGCAAAGGAAATTTTGCGATTCGCTCATCGGGTAATTCATAATCAAATTCATCTGTTTTTATTTGATTCATAACCTGTTTAATCCGATTCCTGCATGAATTTATTTTTATTTATTCCAATCAACAATAGCGATTTTAAAATCAGAATTACTGCTTTTCCTTAGTTTTTACTGTTCTTTTTTTCGGCTTTTCTTCGTCTGATTTCTGTTCTTATCAATTCCAGTTCACGTGTTGTCTGTCCTGCTATCGCCGTATTTTCTTCGGCGCGGCGAATAAGATATGGCAAAACTTTTTTCACCGGCGCATAAGGAATATATTTTGCTACGTTGTAACTTTCATGTGCAAGATTATACGAAAGATTATCGCTCATTCCGTACAATTGCGAAAAAAATATTCTGTTGTCGTTAGGGTCAAGATTATATTTTTCAATCAGTTCAACCAAAACCGTATTGCTTTCTTCGTTGTGAGTTCCAGAAAACACTTCAAATTTATCAAGATGTTCAATAACATAGCGCAAACCGTTGTTATAATTTTCGTCGGTTGCCTGTTTTGTCGGACAAATTGGATCGGGGTAGCCAAGTTGATTTGCGCGTTCACGTTCTTTTTCCATGTATGCGCCGCGAACAAATTTCATTCCCACAGTATAATTGTTTTCGACAGCATCGTTATAAAGTTTTTCGAGATATGCCAGACGGTCGTGTCTATACATTTGAAGAGTTGTGAAAACGATTGCGCGCTTTTTATTGAACTTGCGCATCATTTCTTCCGTAAATTCATCTATTGCATCTTGAAAACAATAATCTTCGGCATCTACTAAAATACGAACATCATTATCGTAAGCCCGCTGGCATAATTTTTCAAATCTTTGCTGGTATTCGTCATACTGTTTTTGTTCTTCCTCGTTAAGTTCTGCTTTTGCCGATGCTTTTTTTAAAAGTTCGTCGGAAACGAGCGCAGTAGGTTTGAACACGGTATATGCTACGTTTTTGTTGTTTTTTGCATATCCTATTGAGCAAATAAATTCATCAAAAGTTTGCTGAATATCTTTAGCGCTGCCTCCGCCTTCTGCCGAATAATCGAATATTGAGCATATATTGTATTTCATAAGTTGTTGAGCCAGCGGAGTACATTTTTTCAACGTTTCGCCGCCAACAAACTGTTTGTAAATGGTTGGTTTCAGCAACCATCCGACAGGAAATCTGATTTTAGTTGTAACGTAAACAAAAACTTTTCCCAACTTTACAATCCACGGATGGCTTATTGTATTAAACAGGAATTTTGCCCTGTGCAAATCCGCATTACTTTTTGCTTCAAAAGCAATTTGAGTGTTTTTAAAATCTATCATATCTATTATTTTGGTTTTATATAAATTTATTTGCTATTAATATTCAAAATACTCAAAATCAATTTCTTTTGTATCATCATATTCTGTGATTTTTCCTTTTTCGCATTTATATACCTGAGCCGGATATTTTTTGAGCAACTGATAGTTGTGAGTCGCCATTATGATTGTGATTCCCAATTTACTGTTCAGTTCAAAAAGTATTGCCATTATTTTATCCGAGGTTTCAGGGTCAAGATTTCCTGTTGGTTCGTCGGCAAGTAAAAGCGCAGGATTATTGAGCAATGCGCGGGCAATAGCAATACGCTGCTGTTCGCCTCCCGAAAGTTGATGCGGCATTTTCAATATTTTGTCTTTAAGTTCCACGCTTTCAAGTACTTCATTAATGCGATCTTTGATTTTTTTCTTGTCTTTCCAGTCGGTTGCACGTAATATAAAGGCAAAATTTTCAAATACGTTTCTGTCGGTCAGTAATTTAAAATCCTGAAATACAATTCCGAGTTTACGTCTTAGCAAATGTACCGATTTTGATTTCAGAGTTTTCAAATCAAATCCAACCGCTTGTGCCACAGCGGCTTTTTTTACCGGTATTTCGCCGTTTATTGCGCGTATCAAACTTGTTTTTCCGCTTCCTACACGTCCTATAATGTAAACAAAATCGCCGGCGTTTATTTTTAAATTCACATCATCCAGCACAGGATTTCCATCATGCGATATATCTGCATTTTCAAAGTTTATGATAATTCTATCTTCCATAAATTTATCTACCGTTATGAGAAAGCAAAGGTAATAAAATTTTAAAATAAATTTACATGTCAATTAAAAAACTAAAATATTATGTTTAGATTTGCAAAATAAAAAGATTAATATATTTGTAACTTTAACCTTAAACGGTTATGAAATGGAATGTCGCAATAAAAGATTTTAAAAAATATTTACGATTGGAACTGTCGCTTTCGGAAAATACCGTAAACGCTTATATACACGATGTTGAGAAACTCAAAACTTTTGCAGAAAAAAAAAATAATCTTGCTGTCAATGATATTCAGGAATTTCATATTCAAGAATTCCTTGCCGATTTATACGATAATAATTTGGACAGACGAACACAACAGCGAATTTTGAGCGGTATAAAAAGTTTTTTTTTATTTCTTGAAATAGAAAACGAAGTGCAAATCAACCCGACCGAATTTGTCGAAAGCCCAAAAGCGGAACGGAAATTACCTGATTTTTTAACCGTTGACGAAATAGACCGAATCATTTCAAGCATAGATTTAAGCGAACATCTCGGACATAGAAATGCCGCTATTATCGAAACTCTTTACAGCTGTGGCTTGCGCGTTTCCGAAATTATCGATTTAAGAATATCAAATTTATTTTTTGCAGATGAATTTATACGAATCGTAGGAAAAGGAAACAAAGAAAGAATTGTGCCAATAGGCGAACGTGCAATAAAATCGTTAAATTTATACCTTGACCAGCGAAAGTTGATATTTGTTAACAGAAATGACGAAGATATTGTTTTTCTCAACCGCAGCGGAAAAAAACTCAGTCGCGTAGCGATTTTCAATCTTATAAAAGGATATGCAAAAAAAGCCGGAATAGCAAAAAATATAAGTCCTCATACAATCAGGCATTCTTTTGCAACGCATCTCATTGAAAACGGCGCCGACCTGAGAGCGGTACAGCAAATGCTTGGACACGAATCGATTCTGACTACCGAAATATATACTCATCTCGATCAGACATTTATTAGGAATGTGATTCTAATGTATCATCCGCGCTCGAAACGCTCGAAATAAAACGAAATGACAGTGTAATATTGCTTATGTTTTTCTTAGATGAATGGAAAAAATATTTGAATTTAATTTGAATTTAAACGTTTTTTTAATTATTATTAAACAGCAGCTCTTTAAAAAGCGTTGAACTCATTTATTACAAACTGTTATCCCTTATGAATATAAAAAAGGCAATGCCAATACGTCAAAAACTTCTGTCAGATATTTTTGCAATGACGAAAAAACTGTCCCGTCAGGGACACATATTTATAGAAAAAAACAATTGTTCATATTTTGCCGAATTTTTGCCTGTATCTGTATAAAACACGGTATTTTTATTCGATAATTTATGCCCGCAACTTATTAATCATAAATGGTTTCGGTATTTATTAAGGAGCGACTGTATATTGTCTTTTTTTATTTGCACGGAGCGACTGACTATCAAATCTAAAACTTAATGCAAACAACAAAAAATCAAAAAATAATTATTGTTTTTATATTTTTTTTGCTATTCAACTTAAATTTTGTACTTTTGACAAATATTTTAATTGTTAAAAAATAAATTCTTAAAAATATGAAACAACACAATTTTGGCGCAGGACCATGTATCCTGCCGCAACAAGTGCTTGATGCTACGGCAAAAGCAATTATTAATTTCAACGGATTATCGGTGCTGGAAATTTCGCACCGTTCGAAAGATTGGGAAAACGTGATGAACGAATGTCGTACATTATGGAAAGAACTGCTGAACATACCCGATGGCTATCACGTACTTTTTCTGGCTGGAGGAGCAAGTACGCAGTTTTTGAACATTCCTTATAATTTACTCGAAAAAAAAGCCGCTTATCTCGACACTGGAGTATGGGCAAGCAAAGCGGCAAAAGAGGCGGCGCTGTTTGGCGAAACTGTAATAGTTGCATCTTCAAAAGATAAAAATTACAACTACATTCCAAAAGGATGGACAGTTCCAACCGATGCCGATTATTTTCACATTACAACAAACAATACGATTTACGGAACGGAAATCCGCGAAGATTTTGACTGTCGGGTAAACCTTGTTGCCGACATGTCGTCTGACATTATGACGCGCAAGATTGACGTTTCAAAATACGCTTTGATATACGGAGGAGCGCAAAAAAATGCAGGACCCGCCGGCGTAACTTTTGTTATTGTTCGTGAAGATGTATTAGGAAAAGTTTCGCGTCAACTTCCATCCATGGTTGATTACAGAATTCATATCAAAAACGAGTCGATGTACAATACTCCGCCTGTGATTTCGATTTTTATAATGAAAGAAATGCTTAAATGGATAAAAGAATCGGGCGGAATAGACAAGATGGAAGAACTTGCAAAAAAACGCGCCGCAATTCTTTATGCCGAAATAGAACGCAATTCACTGTTTACGGGAACTGCCGAAAATGATGCGCGTTCGTATATGAATATTTGCTTTGTGATGAAAGAAAAACATAAAGACAAAGAAGCGGCATTTATGGAATTTGCAAAAGCGCACGGAATGATTGGAATTAAAGGACATCGCTCTGTTGGAGGCTTTCGAGCATCGTGCTACAATGCGCTGCCTGTTGAAAGCGTGCAGGAACTGGTAAAATGTATGCAGGAATTTGAAAAACTTCAATAATTTATTAAAGTAAATAATATCTGCTATTTAGCAATAAACACTTTTCACCTGTATAAATCAGCAAATACAAAACTTGTGTAAAATGCAATAATACAGACATAACTTTGAAGTATTTTTAAACGGCATATCTTTAAATTGTAAATAATAAATCTGTCAGAGCAAATGCATTAAAATTGTTTTACAGATGAAAATAAAAAACGTAATATCAAAATTTTAGATACTGAATAAATAATAATTATGAAAATATTAATAGCAACAGAAAAACCTTTTGCAAAAATTGCCATTGATGGCATTCGCAAAATAGTTGAAAGTTCTGGACACGAACTTCATTTACTCGAAAAATATACTGATGTATCGCAATTAATATCGGCAGTTGCCGATGCAGATGCTTTGGTTGTACGTTCCGATAAAGTTACAAAACAGGTTATAGACGCAGCCGAAAAATTGAAAATAGTTGTACGTGCAGGCGCCGGTTTTGATAATCTTGATTTGGACGCCTGTACCGGAAAAAACATTGTGGCAATGAATACTCCGGGACAAAATTCAAACGCAGTTGCCGAACTTGTATTGGGATTGATGATTTTTATGAACCGTAATAAATTTAACGCAGGTACAGGCAAAGAACTGAAAGGAAAAAAACTCGGAATTCATGCATACGGAAACGTAGGACGTTTGGTTGCACGCATTGCCAAAGGTTTCGATATGCAAATTTTGGCTTTCGACCCGTTTGTAAAAAAAGAAACAATACAGGCAGATGGCATTACGGCAGTTGATAATGTTGAAGATTTATATTCAAATTGCGATTATGTTTCGTTACATATTCCAGCAAACAATGAAACAAAAAAATCAATCAATTACAAATTACTGAACCTTATGCCTCAAGGCGGTTGTTTGATAAACACGGCGCGCAAGGAAGTGATAGATGAAGACGATTTGATAAAACTTCTTGAAAACCGTACCGATATGAAATATGTAACAGATGTTGCGCCGTCAAATATTGCAGAATTACAGCAGAAATTCGATGCACGCATCTTTGCAACTGCTAAAAAAACAGGCGCCGAAACTGCCGAAGCAAATATTAATGCAGGATTAGCCGCCGCTAATCAAATTGTAAACTTTTTCAAAAACGGAGATACAACTTTTCAACTCAATAAATAAAAGATATTTATTCAATTTTAATACATAAAATTTAGAAAGATGGTTAAAATAAAACCTTTTAGAGCATTGCGTCCGCCGAAACAAATAGCGAAACAGGTATCGGCGCGACCTTACGATGTTATGAATTCGGCAGAAGCAAAAGCCGAAGCAGGCGAAAAATCGCTTCTGCATATCACAAAACCCGAAATAGATTTTGAACCGATTATTGATGAACATTCACAACAGGCATACGATAAGGCTGTTGAAAACTTCAAAAAATGGCAGGAACAGGGATGGCTTGTGCAGGATGACAAAGAAAAATATTATATCTATGCGCAAACCATGAACGGCAGAGTTCAATACGGACTGCTTGCATGCGCAAATGTTGATGACTATTTAAGCGGCAAAATAAAAAAACACGAACTTACGCGCAAAGATAAGGAAGACGACAGAATGATTCACGTAAAAATACAGAATGCAAATATAGAACCTGTTTTCTTTGCCTATCCCGATATCGATGAAATGAACGAAATAATTGATAAAACAGTAACAAATCAGGTTCCCGTTTACAGTTTTGTTGCCGACGAAGATGGCTTTGGACATGATTTTTGGGTAATTGATGACGACGAAATCAACGAAAAAATCACCGAAATTTTTGCCTCTGTTCCGGCTCTTTATGTTGCCGATGGTCATCACCGTACGGCAGCGGCAGCGCGCGTGGGCGAAGAAAAACGCAATAAAAACAAATATCATACAGGCAAAGAAGAATACAATTATTTTATGGCTGTAATTTTCCCTGCAAGCAATTTGATGATTATCGATTACAATCGCTTAATAAAAGATTTGAACGGATTGAACAAAGAAGAATTTATTGCAAAACTCGAAAAATCATTTGTAATAGAGAATAAAGGACAAAAAATATGCAAGCCCGACAAACTGCACAACTTTTCGATGTATATTGACAAAGAATGGTATTCGCTTACGGCAAAACAAGGCACATATAACGATGCCGACCCAATCGGCGTGCTTGATGTAACCATTCTTTCAAATCTTGTATTCAACGAAATTCTTAATCTTGGCAATCTGCGAACCTCGAAACGTATTGATTTTGTAGGAGGCATTCGCGGACTGGAAGAACTTAAAAGACGAGTTGACAGCGGAGAAATGGCTGCTGCATTTGCTTTGTATCCCGTGTCGATGCAACAACTGATTGATATTGCCGATACAGGAAACATTATGCCGCCCAAAACTACATGGTTTGAACCTAAACTTCGTTCAGGACTGGCTATACATAAATTGGATTAAACGATTTAAAACGTCGAAAAAAAAGCGCAATGAACCTGCGCTTTTTTAATTTTCCTGCAATCTTTATTGCCTGATTAATACATTAGATTCATCGCCTATATACTCGCTCCTTATAAACTGTGAAAATAGTCGCTCCTTACGAATAAAAAAAGACAATAATGCGACATTAAAATTTTCGATCAGATATTTAGTGCAATGACGAAAACCTGTCCTGTCGCAGGGATAGAATGTTGGTAGAATATAATCGTCAGCAAGCAATTC
>JAITLJ010000115.1 GCA_031277925.1 Prevotellaceae bacterium
AATCCCGAGAAAAGATTAGAAGTCGAACTTGATACCAAATCATATATCCCCGAACGCCAACTTGTACGGGTAAGATTTACATAGCGGTCTTCGGTTTTCATGTTTGCGTAATTTTCGATACCGAAACGTTTTATAGTTCCCGCCGAATTTATAGATTCTACAAGTTGTGTCTGTAATTCTGCGCCCTGTTCCATTAATTTGCGCCGTATTATTCGATTTGTTTTATTATAGAAAAAATAAATCGTGTAATAAACAGGAATTACCATAAGCATTATTACGGCAAGTTTCCAATAATACGAAAACATCAATACAAACGACACAATAACGGTGAAAATATTTATTACCAGATTTAACATTGTGCTACTTATAAACGAATTGATCCGTGCGGCATCGCCCATACGCGAAATAATTTCGCCTGAGCGCATGGTGTCGAAAAAATTTTGCGGCAATTTGAGTAAATGCTTGTAATATCCCAGAACAAGACGCGTATTGATTTGTATTCCGGCGCGCATCATTAAAAGCGAGCGTATATAATTTATAAACAGCGACAGTAGTGTTGCCGCTATCATTAAAACGCAAATCAGATTAAGCAGATTTCTGTTGCCTTCGGGTATTACGTAATCAATAATTTTTTGAACACAAACAGAAGATGCCAAACCTAATACGGTGTAAACTACAGAACCGAAAAGCGCCTGAATAAAAACAGATTTGTGCGGCTTGAACAAAAACCAGAAACGCTGCAATATGGAAATTTTTTCATTGCGCTTCACAAAATCTTCGTTGGGTACAAGCAAAATCAAATAACCTGTCCATTCTGAACAAAAATCTTTGATACTGCGTTTTTCAATTTCGCCTGTGCCTGGATTCATTATATGGATTTTATCTTTAATAATTTTGTAAATAACAACAAAATGCATTAATTGCCCGTTTGTTATGATGTGAGCAATGGCAGGTTTGGGAATTTTATACAATGACTTTGTTTTAGGTTTACGATTTTGATCTAAGGATTTTACGCCTTTTGCCGCAAAGCCGAGATATTCTGCCGCTTCGACCATCCCGTTTATATTTGTACCACGCTTGTCGGTACCTGCTATTTGACGAATTTTTGCAACCGGCAAATGCAAATCATAATAAGCAGCAACAGATGCTAAACATGCCGCTCCGCAATCGCTTGCATCGCGCTGTTTTACGCAAATTGATTTTTTCATTAATGCAGATAAGATTTTAAGATTAATTCAACGGTTATTTTTCAAATACAACGATTTCAAGTTTTTTTGCGTTATCACTTTCTTTTACCCAATAATTGTTTTTCTCTTTACATAGCCAATTAAACATTATTAAGTCACCAATAGAGCCGATAGAAAGTAATATTCCAAAATCGAACAAAGTTTTACAGCCGAAAAACAAACTGATAATAATAGGTAAAATGCCTAAAATTATGAATGGCATGATAGCGATTACCTTAAAATATTTCACTTTCATAATTTCGTTTATGTTACAATATGCAACAAACGACCTGATACTAAATCCAAATTTAATATTTTTAAATCTATTTGAACTAAATATTGCTGCAAAAATTCCATGAATTAATTCATGAATAATTACACCAACAATAATTAATAGCAAAAATAAAATTCTTTCGTTTAATGATAAAATATTTAGTGATAAGGTATTTATTCTCCAAATATTTTTAAAAAGAATTGTTATTACCGCAGCAGGAATATATAATAAAAGCATATACGAATATATTACTTTCAACTTTATACTATATTCTTTTGTGTATTTTGGCTCACTCATCGTTTCTTTTATATAACTTGATTAAGTATGAATTTTCAAAGATAATAATTTAAATAATACGTTGCAATATTGATATTACAACGTATTATTTTTTCATTTATTGATGTAAGATATGTAATTATCTTCTACCATGTGCATCAGCAGCTGTCCATGTCCAACCATCAATACCAGTTCCATTAGAATCTATACCATTTTGCACGACTTCTGCCGCCTCAACAATCAAATCAGTAATAGAATAACCCGTTACAATTCTAACGCCTGCATCAATAAAAAATGGCAGCCACCAAGGGAAACCTCCTTCCATCTCAACCAATTCTTTTTGGTTCATTTCTTCCACTCCGTAAGCGGAAAGTTCAAATTTTTTTGTCATAATTTTTTAATTTTAATATTACATAATAAGTTAATTTTCAAAAAACAACAAAACCTGCGCGCTGTGTTTCACTGTCTTTTGCAAATGCAAAATAACGGGGCTTCCGTCTAAAAATAACATACGGAAAAATATTTTTCTGCGCATTAAGATAAATTAACAGTGCTTGTTTTATCCTTTCACGTTTTTATCATTAGCGCAATCGTTATGCTGCCGTATAATTAAGCGTATTTCTACCAAATGGGGATATTTGTAATAAAAAGTCTGTCGCAATCGTGAATATTCAATTTCGATGTCGTGCGAGCGCAGTTCGCTGCAAATATTATAAACGGTTGCCCTGTCAACGCCCAAACGTTCGGCAAATTCGTGAGGCGTGCCTGTACGCTCCTGCATAACCAAGGTGTGAAAAAGAGCAAGTTTGTTTATATATTCAAAAACTTTCAATTTGCAGTTTGTTTTTGTGCGGGATTTATTTATTATCTTTGCATGAAATATTTTGAAAAAGATGATAAAAAAAATAATCTCCATATTATTTATAATTATATTGGTTGTTGTGTGCATTTTTGGCTATATCAGCATCAAAGATAAAAGCAGTTCTGAGGCATATAATTTTTTAAATTCAGTCGGTAATAATGCTGCCGTTTATATTAGAATAAACAATCCCATGCAGCTTACAAACGAGAACGAAAATTCCGATTTTTTCAATCTTGTTTACAAAAACGATAAATTTATTTCTCCTCTCATCACAAATTTGCTTCCTGATATTGCTGACACGAATTTTGTTGTTCGGCGAAATTCGGTTTATATTTTGTCGGCGGCATTTGTAAACGAAAACAATACACTTGATTTTATTCATCTTATTCCCGTAAAAAAACACGCCGATATTAATGAAATTGCAGCAAATATTGCAAAAAAAAACAGCGACACATTAAATCCCGACAGCGATATTTCATGTTATATATTTGATAATTCAAAATTTTACATTTACCGTTTTGACAAACTTGCAGTTGTAAGTTCTTCATTTGATGCATTAAAAAACAATTTTCAGCAGGTAAAAAACAAACAAACTCTTTCCGAAGATGCTCTTTTTACAGATGGAATCCGCATAGCAGGACGACATGTTGATGCAAATATTTTTATAAATTCGACACAATTACCAAAACTTATAAATACATTATTTGACAAAAATATTGCAGACAACTATGAGAATTTTATAAAAAACCTTGCTCGATGGTTCATCCTCGATGCCGACATAACAAAAAATCTTTGCAATTTCAGCGGATTTGTTTATACAAACAATCAGAATTTTTTAAATCTGTTGAATACACAGCAAAAATCAAATTTCAAAACATTGAATGCATTACCGCGCGAAACGCTTGTTGCATATTCGATGCAAATTGGCAATATCGACAGTTTATTAAACGAATATAATGCGATTTTAAGTAATCCGGAAAACAGTTATTTCGACAAACTTATACAAATAAGCGATTCTCTTTATTTTGATATTGAAGATTTTATAAAATCGCTTTATCCCGAAGAAATTACACTGGCATACAATCCGTATTATGGATGGATGACATTGATAAAAGTTGTGAACGCCGAATCGGCAGCAATTGAATTAAACCAACGCGACAATAAAAACGCTATTTCGGATATTATAACAGCAATGTTTGGTAAACTTTTCAATCTGAACAAAGGTAAAGAAGTAAGCATCGTTAACAATTTTATTATAATATCTGAAAATAAAATACACAATTTGAAAAATGCCGGAATTATGTCGATAAATTCCGATTATATTATTGACGAATCGCTGGCGGCATTCTATGCAAACCCAACAGGTATAAGCAAATTATTTGATGCGCCGAAGAAAAAAAATAAAGATGTTTTCAAAACTATTTTTATCGAAATTATACCTTCAAAAAAGAAATTTTATCTGAACGCCAATCTTTTATTATCATCTTCGGAAACGCAAAAAACAATTGAAAATTACACAATTACCGCTGTTGACGAAAATATTGAAGATGCAAATGTGAAACCAACAAATGTAATTCTGAAAAAGACAATAGAAAACAATGTAGATAAAAGCAAATATACAATATCACAATACGACAACAATCTGGTAGAATTAATCGACAACCATGCAAAATCGTTGTGGACAATAAATATGGATGAAAAAATCGAAAGCAACGTTTTTGTCATAAATCCGTTTAACAAAGGAATTGTCTGTTTGCTTTTCAATACCGAAAACAAGATTTATATGATTGACCTGAACGGAAAATTAATGCAGGGCTTTCCTGTAACATTACCTGCCGCTGCAACAAACAGCGTGTCGGTTTTTGCTTACGACCGCACAGCCGATTTTCGTATTTTTATTGCATGTACAAACAAAAAAATTTATCTGTACAACACCGCCGGAGAAAATATAACAGGCTGGAAAATTCCGAAAACAGAAGGAATTGTGCAGTCGCCCATACAGTTTTTGAGAATGGATGCAAAAGATTATTTACTTGCATTTGATGACAAAAAAATATATATTTACAACAGAAAAGGTTACGAACGCATAGTTGTAAAAGAACCGGTAAAAATTCCCGTAAATGCCGAATTTGAAAAACTTTACAAGCCTGCGCGATTGAGATTTAAAGATAAATCGGGAAAACAAATAACCGTAAATCTTATAAACGGTAAGATTACTCGTAAATAGTCACCCCTTATAAATATCTAGTTGCTCCTTAATAAATACCGAAACCATTTATGATTAATAAGTTGCGGGCGTAAATTATCGAATCAAAATACCGAGTTTTATATAGATACAGGCAAAAATTCGGCAAAATTTGCATGATATAAATATTTTTTTCTTTTGTCTTGATACAAAAGTAACAGAAAGAAATATCTGTCCGAACTTTTCAATGTATTAGCATTGGCTTTTTTTGATTAGTATGGAACGACTATATAGTTGTTTGTTGATAGTGAGATAATACATTTATTAACAGATAATTACAAATAAAAATTAACAAACAAATTAAGCCGTTGTTCAGAAACGACCGATTAATATTTCTTGGTTTGTATCATTTTTTTTATTAATTCCACAAATTTGTTTATGTCATCTTCGGTTGTATCGAACGAACACATCCAGCGCGCTTCATAATTTTTTTCGTTCCAAAGGTAGAAAAAATATTCTTTTTGCAGGTCTTCATAAATTTCAGGCGGAATGAGTGCAAAAACGGCATTAGATTCTACTTTTTGTGTTATTTTTATTTGCGGAATTTCTTTGATTTTTGTTTCGAGCAATTTTGCCATTTCGTTAGAATGTCGTGCCGTTTCAATACATTTGTTATTGTTCAAATAT
Source organism: Prevotellaceae bacterium (assembly GCA_031277925.1). Taxonomy (GTDB): domain Bacteria; phylum Bacteroidota; class Bacteroidia; order Bacteroidales; family UBA932; genus JAIRKV01. Next base: position 5,511 of record JAITLJ010000115.1, read on the forward strand.
GCAATAAACTGCGCTGCAATAAACCGCATTTTTGATGCGAGTTGCATTGCTTGTTTGCGAGTGTACATAAAATTTTCGTACAGTTCGGGATTCAAAAAAATCACAGCTTCTCCAAACATCATTCCGTTTTTTGTTCCGCCGAATGATAAAACATCAACGCCGCAATCTGCAGTAAATTCTTTAAATTCCAGATTCAGCGAAGCCGCAGCATTGGCAAGGCGCGCGCCGTCAACATGCAACAGCAAATTGTTTGCATGAGCAAATTGTGCTACTGTTTTAATTTCGTTGACCGAATAAACAGTTCCGAGTTCGTTGGGCTGCGAAACTGAAATTATTTTTGGCTGCGCATGGTGCTGAAAACCTGTTCCATGAAGATGTTTTTCAATTTCGTCAACAGTTATCTTTCCGTTTTTTGTCGGGCAAATCAGGAGTTTGCAACCTGTAAATCGTTCGGGCGCGCCACATTCGTCAACATTTATGTGCGCAAATTCGGAACAAATGATTGCATTGTGCTGTCGAGTTGCCGCTTTCAGACTTAACACGTTGGCTGCCGTTCCGTTGAATACAAAAAAAACTTCGGCGCTGGTCCCAAAATGTTGTTTGAATTTTTGCTTTGCCTTTTTTGTAAAATCATCGTCTCCGTAAGCAATGGCGTGATATTTATTTGCATCTTCAATTGCTGCCAGAATGTAAGGATGTACTCCCGAATTATTATCGCTTGCAAAACCTTTTTTATTCATTTTTTTGTAATTTGAAGTAAATAAATCTTAAAAATCATTCATATTTATTTCTTACCGACATCTGTTCTGCGCTTTTTCGTTGTTTTGGCAAAACTGTTTCATCTGCCGCATATCCTACCGAAATCAATAAATCCAAACGTTTGCGCTGTGGAATGCCGAGCAATGTTTTTATTTTCTTTTCGTTGAACCAACCGATGATACAGGTTCCCAAATTTTCTTCTGTTGCCTGCAAACAGAAATGTGCAACTGCAATTCCTACATCCATTATCGGATATGGTTTATCTTTTATAATCATTCCTAATTTTGACGTCAGGTTTGGCGCTTCGCGAACAACGGCAACAATTACAGGGCAGTTTTTTGTAAATTTGTTGAATCCCAAAACATTTGATTCGCTTGCTTCGGCAACTTTTAATTTTAGTTCGGGTTCGTCAACAATTACAAATTTCCACGGTTGTGCATTGCATGCCGAAGGTGCAAGCCGCGCCGCTTCTATGCAGCGATTTATTTTTTCTTCTTCAATCTGTTGCGATGAATATTTTCGCACGCTTTGCCGTTTTTTTACAAGTTCTAAAAAATCTGTCATTTTTATATGTATTAAAGTTATGTTCAATCATTTATTATTTGACGATAATATCGTTTTAATTTTTCCATGTTCACTTTGCGTTTGGGATAATGATGTTCCATAATCAATTGTCCATCTTCATTCATTTTAAGACGATGTGCAAATACGGCTTTATCCAAATCGGCTGTGCCATCAAAGTCGAAACTTGCAAAACGCAAATCGTAAAAAAATATTTCATCATTTTCTCCTTTTGAGATGCAGTAAAATCCTTTCGAAAAACGCACAAGTCGCATAAATTCAGCATTTTTATTAAAATTTTCGGCTAAATAATAATTTTTAGGAAAATATTTTTCAAAATGTATCTGCTCGTTTTTAATGCTGTAATTTGCCGAAAAAAATCCGTCTTCGTCTTCTACAATCACAAGCCATACAAAATTTGTAAGCGGCAGTGGCGATGTAAGTATTCTGTCGTAACTTATGTTTTGATTATCAAGTCGTAATCTGATTTTTTGGTCAAGCGATATTTTGTTAAAAACCGTAAAACCAAGATATAATACCGAAAGAAACATTGCCGATACTGCAATAATTTTTCGTAATTTTATTCTTTTTTTTATAAAAATAAAGCATGGAAGAGCAATCGCAAGAGGCAAAATTAAAAAGATATCTACAATTCCCACGCAGTCGAATGATACACGAAAATTGCTGAACGGATAAAAAATTGCCGTTCCATACGAATTAAAACAGTCAATAAATATATGCGAAAACAGGCACCACGAAATTAATTTTATCCAGACAACAAAATTTTGTCGTTTTTTTTTATGATTTGTTGTAAGTAATTTCGCGATTAGCAGAACTATCAATGTACAAAAAAGAACAGAATGTGTAGGTCCGCGATGAAAAAGCAAGGACTGAGCAGGTTGAAGAAAAGGCTGTGCAATTACATCCAAATCGGGCAAGCTTGCAATGGCGGCTCCCCAAAATACGGCTTTTTTTCCTAATTTATTACCGGCAACAATTTCACCGGTAACAGCGCCAATTAATATGTGAGAAATTGAATCCATGAATTTTGACAATTACAGTGAAATTTTTTATTGAATATTTCATTTTTAATTACTTTTGCACAAAAGTAAAAAAAAGTGAGCAAAAAAAAGCAAAATATTATTTTAAATAATGTTGAAATTATTGATATTGGAGCTGAAGGCAAAGCCATTGCAAAGATAGACGGAAAAGTAATTTTTGTTCCGTATGCAATTCCCGGCAGCATTGTTGATGTGCAAATTGTGCGCAAACAGCGTAATTTTATTGAAGGAAAAATTGTAAATATTGTCAGGCTGCCTGACAAATTTGTTGATGCTTTTTGCGAACATTTTGGTATTTGCGGCGGTTGTAAATGGCAAAATTTGCCTTACGATGAACAACTTTTTTACAAACAAAAACAGGTTGCCGACCAGCTTCAAAGAATAGGAAAAATAGATTCTTCTGAAATTAATAATATTATTGCATCGCCGAAAATTATTGAATATCGTAATAAATTAGAGTTCACATTTTCGCACAAAAGATGGATTACGCAAAATGAAATCGACGAAAATGCAACCATTGCAAATTACAATGCTCTGGGTTTTCATATTCCACAACTGTTTGATAAAGTTTTGAATATAAATCGCTGCTATCTTCAACCCGAACCGTCAAATACAATTCGCAGGGCGATTTATGACTTTGCTGTTGAAAACAGTTATTCGTTTTTTGATATTCGCAAAAAAAACGGATTTTTGCGCAATCTTATTATTCGCAATACCAAATGTGGCGAAATAATGGTGATTGTTGTATTTGGTTGCGAAGATGAAAAAAAACGTTGCGCTTTGCTCGATTATCTGCAAATAAAATTTCCGCAAATTGTTTCGTTGCAATATGTTATAAATACCAAACTTAATGATACAGTTAACGATTTGGATGTAATATGCTATAGCGGCAGCAGTTTTTTGATGGAAAATATGAACGGATTAAAATTCAAAATTGCTGCAAAATCATTTTATCAAACAAATACCGAACAGGTTTTAAATCTTTATCAAACAGTATTTGATTATGCGAATGTCAACCGTTCGCAAACAGTTTACGATCTTTACACAGGAACAGGAACAATAGCCTTGTTTCTTGCGCAGCATGCACAAAAAGTAATTGGTATAGAATACATTGCAGAAGCTATTGAAGATGCAAAACATAATGCAAAAATAAACAATATTAATAATGTTGATTTTTACGTTGGCGACATGAAAGATATTCTTACCGCTGATTTTATCAACACAAACGGCAAGGCAGATGTGATAATTCTCGATCCTCCGCGCGCAGGAATTCACCCGAAAGTTGGCGAGGTAATTTTAAATGCACAGCCCGAAAAGATTGTTTATGTAAGTTGCAATCCGGCTACTCAAGCCCGTGATTTACTTATGTTGACTGCCGAATATAAAATCGAAAAAATACAGCCTGTCGATATGTTTCCGCATACGCATCATGTCGAAAATATTGTGTTGCTTGTTCGTAAATGTTAAACAATCATTCCCTAATCCGTTTCAAATCGCTTGTTAATAATACATTACAGGCAAAAAATTACAAATAAAATACAAAAAATTAATTAGTCGCTCCTTACGAATAAAAAAGATAATAATAAGACATTAAAAGTTTCTGTCAGATAATTTAGTGCAATGACGAAACAACTGTCCCGTCAGGGACACATATTTAGTCGCTCCTTACGAATAAAAAAAGGACAAAGCTAAAACATTAAAAATTTCGAACAATTATTTCTTTCTGTTACTTTTGTCTTGACACAAAAGTAACCAAAAAGTCAAGAGCAGCCGACGCTATACGGTAACTCCGATTTAGGCTTATGACCTGAGGGAACGCCGCCTGCTC